>CAWVWS010000160.1:0-6180 GCA_963933905.1 uncultured Sulfitobacter sp. | reverse complement strand
GCCAAAGGTAAAGAAAAACCAGCGTCCCAGCTGGACTGACGGCTCTGGCCGCACTGTACCGCACCGCTTTTTGGTCGCCACCAACCCGCGCCGCATCCGCCGCTTTCCCGCCGCTGGATCGCGGGTGCATGCAACCCTCAACCACTATGCCCTGCGCAGCCTCGACAGCTATCTGGTCAAGAATGACCGTGGCGATGTGAACCGCGAAAACCGCGCCTTTGACGATACATACTGGCGCGAACGCAATGATCCCGCGTGGGAAGACACCTCCATCCACCGCTACCTGCCTGCGCTGAAAAAGCAGATAAAAAAGCTCAAGGCACAAGGCAATATCGCAGCCCTGCATGACGCCTGCGTCGCCGCCCATATCGCCAAACGTGACGCCCTGCTCCAGCAACTGGAATACCGCGACATGCAAAAACAGTTGCGCAATGCCTCCAAACTCCCCCCCCAAGAGGAGCAGATGTTGCGCGATCTGGGGATGTTGAAGGAGAACGCGTGAGCAGCTTTAGGATCGTCAATCTGGGTCTGCCCAAGACGGGTACAACAACACTGGCCCGTGCGCTCAAAATTGCAGGCTTTCGCGTGGCCGATCACCGTATCCGGCCCCGCCAGACAGAGACACCCGCGCTCAAAGACGCCTTTGTTGCCGACCTGCTTTATAAGGGTTATTTCCAAAGCGGCGATCCTGCCGAGTTCTTTGAAGACTTCACAGCACTGACCGAGTTGAGCTGCCTGCGCAAAGGCAAATCGCTTTGGCCGCAGATGGATTTTGGCCTGATTGATGCCATTCGCAAGCACCATACCGATGTGCGCTTCCTCGCCTCGCGCCGCGACAGTTGGGATGTGTCCCAATCTATGCTCGCGTGGTCCGACCTTGGCACGGACCGCCTGCCCGCCTCCGACATCCCCGGCCTGCCTGAGGGATATAGCGAAACATCTCGCGAACGTATCCAGTGGATTGACGGGCACTACGCCCATCTGTGCGCCATCTTTGCAGGCGATGACGCTTTTATGGAATACAACGTAGCAGACGCAGGCGCTCACGCGGCAATCGAGGCCCATATCGGCACGCCGCTGCCGTGGTGGGGTCAAGCAAACGCAAACCCCAATGCACCACATGAGAACAAGGCAAGCTGATGCGCATTTTCCTCCATATCGGCCCTGAAGAGGCCAGCGCATCACGTGTGCAATCCGTGCTTGCGGACAAGCGTGAGCAGTTGAGCCGCAAGGGTGTCCTGTTTGCGCGAAGTGCGGGCAACAAGAACCATACACGCCTGTTTATGTCTGTCACCGACCCTGGCCATGTGGACCCACTGCGCTTTAACCGCGGTTATATTACACTGCAAAAAAAAGTAGTTCTGCGCGATACGCTGATCGCTGATCTGACGCGGGAGGTGGAGCAGAACACCCCTGACACGCTGATCCTGTCCTGCGCACAACTTGGCAACAGCCTGCGCACAACGTCCGAGCTGGAGCGCTTGCGCGACCTGCTGCTACCGCTCTCCAACGATATCACAGTGGTCGCCCATGTGGACCTCCCCAACCGCATGCTGGCCCGTGCTTATGGCGCACAAATCCTTGAGGGCCGTGGTTTGTCGCTACAGGCAGAGCTTGATCTGGTCGGAAGCGAAAGCTGGTGGGACTCCGCCCTTGAGGCCTGCCCCCAGATTGACCCCGCCGCAGGGGTCTTTGCAGAGACACAGAGCCCGAACCACTGGATCGACCTCCCCGCACTGGTCGCTTTTTGGGACGGAACGTTCGGCAAGGGGACCACACAGCTTCACACCTATGATGCCGACCGCTTTGCCGCCAAGGATGTGGCCGAAGACGTCGCATCGGCCTTCCAGATCGAAGGTAACTTTGGCAAGGCAGAGGATATGGCTCCCCCGCCCCCTATGCCAGAGGCCGCAATGACACGGGGGCGACAGCTCAACGCGCTCATCCTTCAGGTTCTGGCAAGCCGCCAGCGTATCCTGCCCCGCCAGCTTTGGCGTAGCTTTGTACAGGATGTGGCCGTGGATGGCCCGCCGCTGGACATTGCAGCCCTGCACCCCATCACCAAACACTTCACCAAAGACCTCAAAGAAGTGCTGAAAGCGCACCCCACCCTGAACCCTGACACCTTCAAAGCGCCCCGCGCGAAGGGGAATTGGTCCGAGGCCGATCCGCTCTTTGGTTACCGTCCCTCGCAATACCTTCTGGGGTATATGTGGCGCATCGATAAAGCGACCCGCGAGGAGCAGCAAAAGCGGGCCGCCGATCTGGCGCGACTTGCCGGAACCGTCGCAGGTGCTGCTGAGGCACCGCAAGTCGACGCCACCCCCCGAAGCGAAGAGGACGCCCCCGATGGCCTCTCGGCCTATGCGCGTAAAATCATGCCACCACTGGCCGTGCAGAATTTCGAGACCCTGCGCACCTCCTCCTTTGCGCCCCACAATAAGATGGGGTCGGTCAACGAGGAAGAACTGGCCGCCGCCTACACCCCCATCACCCCGCGCGACCTGCCAAAGGGAAACACTGGCAATGTCATCGTCGGCTGCATGAAGAATGAGGCACCTTATATTGTCGAATGGGTCGCCTACCACCGCACCATGGGTGTGGATAATTTCCTCATCTATACAAATGGTTGTGAGGACGGGACCTCAGAAATTCTCGACCGCCTACAGGAAATGGGCGTTCTCCAACACCGCAACAATGACGAATGGAAAGGTAACTCCCCCAGCAGTACGCCCTGAACCAGGCCCTGAAGGAGCCGGTCATCCAGAACGCCGAATGGATCATCCACATCGACGTGGACGAGTTTATGAACGTGCGCTGCGGCAACGGCACCTTGCAGGATTTCATCGTTGCTGTCCCCGATGCAACCAATGTCGCCATGACGTGGCGCATGTTCGGCCATAACGGCGTGACGCAACTCAGTGATGATTTTGTGGTCGAACAATTCGACACCTGCTCACCCAAATTCTGTCCCAAACCGCATACCGTCTGGGGCTTCAAAACCATGTTCAAAAATATCGGCGCCTATGAGAAAATCTCGTGCCACCGCCCCAACAAACTGTTTGAGGAGTTTCAGGACAAGGTGAAATGGGTCAACGGATCGGGCAAGGACATGACCAAGGATGTGGCCAAAAATGGCTGGCGCTCCTCAAAGAAGAACGTGGGCTTCGATCTGCTGCAACTCAACCACTATGCCCTGCGCTCTGCCGAGAGTTTTCTGATCAAACGCCAGCGGGGGCGTGCCCTGCATGTGGACCGCTCTATCGGGATCAACTACTGGATTCGCATGGATTGGTCCGATTTCCGCGACATCACGATCAAACGGAATGTCCCGCGCCTGAGCACCGAGTACGATCGCTTGATGCAGGACGACATCCTGCGCGGCTGGCACCAAAGCGGCGCAGACTGGCACCGCGCCAAGGCCGAAGAACTGCACCAGAACCCCGAATTTGCCGACCTCTACAAAGAGGTGCTTGCCGTCAAACTGACCGAGACAGAGCGCGTCGCTTACGCCCTCGCGCTGGATATGGAGAGCTGATGACCGACGAGAGCCAGACCCGCGACCCTTTTCTGATGTCCAAAGGCATGAAATTTCCCAAAGACGGCCATTTCATCACCGGACAGCTGCGCGCCGCCCTGCGCGAGAACCGCTATGAGGCCAAAGAGGCGCAATGCGTCATGCGGCTGGTCCGCGACGAGGATACGGTGATCGAATTGGGCGCAGGCATCGGATTTATGTCCACTTTGGTCGCCACACGGCGCAAGATCAAAAATGTCTTTGCCTTTGAGGCCAACCCCGCATTTATCCCTTATATCCAGTCTGTGCATGATGCCAATGATCTGACCAACGCCCATGTCACCCACGGCATTCTGGGAAAGCGCAACGGCAGCACAAAATTCTATGTCCGCAGCAATCTGCTATCTTCCTCGATGGAGCCGCTGGAGGGCGACACGCCCGAGAATACAGTAGAAGTGAAAGTTGACGTCCTGAACGCCTCCCATGTGTTCAAGGAGATCAAACCCACCATCTTGATTGCAGACATCGAGGGGGCCGAGGCGCATCTGCTCCCCCATCTCGACCTTACCGGCCTGCGCGGCGCAATGATCGAGTTACACCCCCAACATATCGGCCCCGAAGGTGTGAACGCCGTGTTCCGCGCCATGATGGACGCAGGCCTTGCCTACTATCCCCGCGGCTCAACCCATAAGGTCGTCTGCTTCAGACGCGCGTGGTAATGACCCACCTTGCAATCCTGTGTGTGCGAAACGAGGCGGCCTTCCTGCTGGAATGGCTCGCCCATCATCGCGCTGTGGGATTCGACAATTTTCTGATCTTCTCCAATGACTGTCAGGACGGCACCGACGCCATGCTCGACCGGCTGGAGGAGTTGGGCCACGTCACCCACATCCGCAATGACGGCCCCTATGACAAAGGCGGGATACAGTTCACCGCGCTCAAACAAGCCGCCAAGCACAAGCTGGTCAAACAGGCCAATTGGATACTGCCGCTGGATGTGGACGAGTTCGTGAACATTCACTGCGGCGATCACACCCTTGATGCCCTGCACGCAGCCATTCCTGATGCAACGGCCATCACACTCACATGGCGGCTGTTCGGCGCTGGCGGTCATGTCCGATACACCGACACACCCGTCCTTGATACTTTCACACAGGCCGCCCCTGCGGTGATGTACTGGCCATGGCGCGCATCGATGTTCAAAACCCTCTACCGCAACGATGGCACTTATAAAAAACCCGGGGTGCACCGCCCCCGCGACACAAACGAGAAAAAGCTGGCCAATGCCCGCTGGTTCGATGGCAATGGCACCGCCCTGCCCGAACAATTCACCACCAAACGCATCTTTTCCAACTATGGTCAGGACAATTATGGGCTTGTGCAGCTGAACCACTACCCCTTGGCGCGATGGAGAGCTATCTGCTCAAGGCGGACCGTGGACGCGCCGTGCACAGCGATGATCTGCTGGGCGTCGATTACTGGGTCGAGCGGAATTTCAACACCGACAAAGATCTGAGCATCCAAAGCCTTGCCCCACCGCGAAGTGCCGAACTGGAAGCCCTTAAAGCAGACGAAACCCTCGCCAAACTGCATCGCGATGCTGTCCAGTGGAGAGCCAATCGTTTCGACCAACTCATGCAAAAAGAGCCGTTTCGCGCGCTTTTTGGCCGCCTGATGATGACCCCGCCCTCCCAGCCTGTACCGCGCAATGCCGCGCAATTCATGATCAACTACGCCAACCTCGCCAGACGCGCAGCCAAGGGCAAAGCCTGAAACCCTGCCATAATATAGCGCGAATTTTACGTAATTTCGCCCCATTGCTTTGCTATCAGTCACGTTGAAACCGCATGTATCTCACGCCATGCGGGTCAATTTGAGGACGCAGACATGGCAGATGACAGCCTGACATTCGAGACATCCCTCGCGGGTATGAAAAAAGCCGACTGGATCGCCGCCGTAGAAGAGCTGTGCGACGAAGACGGCTATTTCGAACGTTTGGGAAGGCGGCATTATGCTGCTTTCATTGAAAAATCATCGACGCTGCTCGTCTCTTTCGAGACATTACAAGGCATCCCCGCCCTCTCACCACTGGCCCAACCTTTGGGCTGGGAAATGATGCAGGCGCACGGCTGGTCGAGCCTGTGCATTGCCTCCAACGGCGACACATGGTTCCGCGACCGCGCTGTCTATGGCTATTTCGACCGATTGATCGACGATGGATTCTTTGACGATTTCGACACTGTCATTTTTTATGGCGCTGGCCCCTGCGGCTATGCCGCCGCCTACTCTGTGGCCTCCCCCGAAGCCCATGTACTGGCCGTACAGCCACAAGCAACGCTTGATCCGCGCATCACCGAATGGGACGACCGCTTTACCGATATGCGCCGCACGGACTTCACCTCCCGCTATGGCTATGCCCCTGACATGCTGGACGCGGCAGCAGCGGCCTATGTGGTTTATGACCCGCGCGAGCACCTTGATGCGATGCACGCAGCGCTCTTCACCAAATCCCACACCCGCAAACTGCGCCCGCGCCATATGGGCGATGCGATCCAGACCGACTTGCTGGAGATGGAGCAGCTTGGCCCGCTCCTGCTGGCAATCTCTAAGAGTCTAATTCAAAACTAACTTAACCTTTTCAATTCCTTGCGAGATGCCGTGTG
>CAWVWS010000159.1:0-6193 GCA_963933905.1 uncultured Sulfitobacter sp. | reverse complement strand
CACGCGTATCGCGGCCCCAATCTTGAAAATCTTACCAGCGGTAGTGGCTGAATGCTTTGTTCGCGTCGGCCATCTTATGCGTGTCTTCACGCTTTTTGACGGCTGTACCACGGGACTGGACAGCGTCCATCAGCTCGCCTGCAAGGCGCTCTTCCATGGTGTTTTCGTTGCGCGAACGTGCGGCTTTGATCAACCAGCGGATGGCCAGTGCGACGCGACGCTCGGGGCGTACTTCGACTGGAACCTGATAGGTTGCACCACCGACGCGGCGCGAGCGCACTTCGACGGATGGCTGGATGTTTTCCAGCGCTTCGTGGAACACTTCGACAGGTGCGCGTTTGATCTTGGCTTCAACGCGGTCGAATGCGTTGTAAACAATCCGCTCGGCGACGGCTTTTTTACCATCAACCATCAGGTTGTTCATGAATTTTGTCAGAACCAGATCACCGTATTTGGCGTCTGGCAGTACTTCGCGTTTTTCAGCGGCGTGGCGGCGTGACATGGATTTGTCTTCCTTCGTATGGCGGTCGGTGCGCAATAAATGCGCACCCTACGGGATGGCTGTAGGGTGCGCATTTATGCGCACCGCGGATTGATTACTTTGGACGCTTGGCACCATATTTGGAGCGGCGCTGCTTACGATCTTTAACGCCTTGCGTATCGAGAACACCGCGAACGATGTGGTAGCGCACACCTGGAAGGTCTTTTACACGGCCGCCACGGATCAGAACCACAGAGTGCTCCTGAAGGTTGTGGGACTCACCACCGATGTAGGAGATCACTTCGAAACCGTTGGTCAGGCGAACCTTTGCAACTTTCCGCATCGCGGAGTTCGGTTTTTTCGGTGTGGTTGTGTAAACGCGCGTACAGACGCCACGCTTCTGCGGGCATTCCTGCAGGTGCATGGACTTCGAGATTTTGCGTTTTGGCTGGCGCGGTTTGCGGATCAGCTGCTGAATTGTTGGCATTCCGGTTTTTTCCCCGTGTTGCGATCTTTTATGCAAAGGGGCGGACCCCCGTGCGGTGAATAGTATGCAGCATTCGTCATGCCGCGTTGTAAGAGCAGTTGGTCCAAAGCAATATGGCCGCAACGCTTCCGTACCGAGGTAAGCGAGGCGGCTATGCTAACAGAGGATCGGGCCAATTAAGGCGGCCTGGATCGTGACCACATGCGTTATGATATGCGCGGCAGGGGCGACCCCCATTAGCGAGATAACGGGCGTATACGCAGAGTCGCGATAGGTGTCAACAGGGCGGCATTTACCCACGCCCCCGCCCTTGCCACCCCCCCACCGCTCCCGCATAATTCGCCAAAAGCGTGTGAGGATAGCAGTGACACTCCAAGTACTCGGCCTGTGCCGGTTTTCCTACCCTGCTATTGGCGGGTTTCAGGTGGATCACGAGACGACAGAGGAGCGTATTGCCTACCTCTATGATGACGCGCGGATAGAGGAACGGTTCCAGCTGTTCGAGGCGGTGGCCCTGCCCTCGCTGCGCGCCCAGACTGATCCTGATTTCGAGCTGATTATTGTGGTGGGCGACCAGATGCCCGAGCGGCATTTGGTCCGTTTCACTGCGCTGATCGCGGATATGCCACAGGCGCGCATCCATGCAGAGCCACCGCGCCCGCAGCGCGAAGTAATGAAGCAGATCCTTAATGCCGCTCGCCGTGATTTCTCGCAGCCCTGCCTCCAGTTTCGCTTGGACGATGACGACGCCATTGCCGTGGATTTTATAGAGCGGTTGCGCAAGGCGGCTGCCGATTGCGAGGGTCTGACGAAGCAGCACAAGAGCGTCGCGTTTGACTGGAACAAGGGGTACATCGCGGAGTACGGTCCCAAGGGTGTCGCCGCCACCGAGATTTTCCGCCCCTATGATGTGGCGGCCCTCGGCATGTGGGTCAAAGGCGATTGCCACCTCACGATCATGAATTTCGCCCATAACAAGATCAACCGCTTCATGCCCTCGGTTAGTTTTGACGAGCCACGGATGTTTGTGCGCGGGCATAATGCGTCGAACGACAGCCGTCAGAAGCCTGTAAAGGCGGTGCCTGTGAAGCCGCTGACCTATGAAGAGGCCGAAAAGTTTCGCAAACGTTTTGCCATCGATATCGATCACGTGCAGCGCGTGTTTAAAGGTGCCTGAATGAAGACTGTCGGGATCTGCCGTTTTTCGTATCAGGGCAAAGGCGGCTTCAAGCTTGGCATTGATGATCCGCCTGCGTTGGCGGCGTTTCTTTATGACGAAGTGCGGATGGAAGAGCGGTTCCGCCTGTTTGAGGCAATCACCCTGCCCTGTATTGCGGCCCAGACTGATCCCGATTTCACCTTTCTCATCGTAACGGGCGTCTGGTTTCCGAGGCATTATCTGGAACGGTTGAAGGCGCTGACTGCTGACATTCCACAGTGTGTAATCAGGCAGTATCCCCCCCGCCCGCATCGCAAGATCATGGCGAAGGCGATCAATGACTGGCGAGGCCAGCCTGACGGCCCCTGCCTCCAGTTCCGCCTTGATGATGATGACGCCATGGCGCTGAATTTTGTGGAGCGATTCAAGCAGGCTGCCCATGGCCTCGGCGCGATCACGGCGCAGCACAGCTCTGTCGCGGTGGATTTCAATCAGGGCTATGTCTTCACGGCGGGTGCGAAGGGCGTGAAGCTCTGGCCTTACCACTATCCCTATTCCGCCATAGCGTTGGGGATGATCGTACAGGCAGGCAGTGACGACACAATCATGAGCCACGGCCACCAGAACCTGTGGAAGACTATGCCGACCCTGACCCTCACGGGGGACGACATGATGATGCGCGGACATAACGATTTCAACGACAGCCGCACAGAGGGAAAGGGCAATACTTTTGACTACCAACCAATGGATGCGGAAAAAGCGGCCCACATCCGCGCGACATTTGGCATTGATGAGGCCCATGTGCGCGACGTGTTTTCACGCCCTTGAGAGTTTACGCTCGCGGTAGAAGGTGAAGAGGCCCGTGCCCATCACGATGGCCGCACCTATGAGAGTAAGGGGCTTTGGCACTTCGTCGAATAGAATGAAGCCGATGATCATCGCACCGATCAGCCCTGTGTACCGGAAGGGTGCGCTGAAGGAGACATCGCCAGTGCGCATTGCCTGAATGCTAAAGAAATAACCGATCAGCACAAAGAAGGCAGAGCCGCAGATACACGCCACGATAGGCAGCGAGACGGGCGACCAGTCCTGTGTGAGCGAGGCGAGGCCCGCCGCAACCATCACAGCGATCGTTGTCCAAAGCGTGACACACATTCCCGGCACATCTTTTGACAAACGGCGCGTGACAAGGTCCCGAACCGTCACGCCCAGCACTGCACCGAGCGCATAGAGTGACCAGATATTGAACCCCTCCGCACCGGGGCGAATGATCAGCAAAACCCCACCCAGACCGATGGCAATCGCCAGCATCCGCCGCCAGCCAACAACCTCGCGATACACAAGGGCAGAACCCAGCGTCACGGTCAGTGGCACCACCTGCATAATCGCATTGAGATTTCCCAATGGCATTTTGAAGAGTGCTGTGAGGAATAAATAGGCGGTCAATATTTCGGAGATGCCGCGTAAGGCGATGATGTTTTTATCGCTCCGGTTCAATCTGTAATTGAGCTTGGACAGATTGCGCAACAACGCAAAGATCAGAACCGTCGCCAGAAGGCTTCGCAGGAAAATAAGCTGGAAAAGTGGAATGGCGCCACCCGTCAGCTTGAGGAACGTGTCGTTCATCACAAAGGCGATCATGGAGCCCATCATAAACACGGCGCCGGTAGTATTTGGGGACATGGGGAACTTCCTAAACCTGTATCTGACTTTGGGCGATTGTAGGGCTTAGGGCAATGCACCACGGTCAAGTGCTGCATAGAAAAAGCCCCCGCAACCAGTTGGCTGCGAGGGCTTTTCGAGTTTACCTAGGTTAGCGCGCTATCAATCGCGGCTTTCCTCGTCAAAGCTTGGTGCTTGGTCAAACACATCGCCACCGACGACATCATTCGCAGGGGCCACTGGTGCAGCAAGTGCAGCAGCTTTTTCTGCCTCGATGCGGCGGGCCTCGACAACAACGTTGTCACGGTCAGCTGCCACACGGCGCATCTGCTGGGTTGCCCCACCCGTACCCGCGGGGATCAGACGACCCACGATCACGTTCTCTTTCAGGCCGACGAGCTTGTCACGCTTACCTTGGACAGATGCCTCGGTAAGTACACGCGTGGTTTCCTGGAAGGACGCCGCCGAGATGAAGCTGCGGGTTTGCAGCGACGCCTTGGTGATGCCGAGGAGGATCGGCTCACCTTTGGCGGGACGTCCGCCTTTGGAGAGTGACTTCTCGTTGGCTTGGTCGAACTCTTGCTTGTCGACATGTTCGCCTTTGAGCAGAGTGGTGTCCCCAGATTCCTGGATTTCCCACTTTTGCAGCATCTGGCGCACGATGACTTCGATGTGTTTGTCGTTAATCTTCACACCTTGCAGGCGGTAGACGTCCTGCACTTCATCGATCATGTAATCCGCCAGCGCTTCAACACCCATAATGGCGAGAATGTCATGCGGCGCAGGGTTGCCGTCCATGATGTAATCGCCCTTTTGCACGAAGTCGCCTTCGGCTACGGGGATGTGCTTACCTTTTGGCACCATGTATTCAACTTTGAAGTCCGGATCTTCGGAGCTCTCGATCGCGATGCGGCGCTTGTTCTTGTAGTCTTTGCCGTAGCGCACATAGCCGTCGATTTCCGCGATGATCGCGTGGTCCTTGGGGCGACGTGCCTCAAAGAGTTCCGCAACCCGTGGCAGACCACCGGTAATGTCCTTGGTTTTGGAACCTTCGCGCGGAATACGGGCAATAACGTCACCCGCTTCAACTTCGGTACCATCCTCGACGGACATAACAGCGTCCACAGACATCGGATAAGTGATCGGGTTGCCGGCTGCGTTGCGCAGCGGCTCGCCGTCTTTATCCTGCAAGATGATCTCGGGCTTGAGCTCATTACCCTTCGCAGCGGAACGCCAGTCGATGACGATCTTCTGGGTCATGCCTGTGGCATCATCGGTCTCGTCTTTGACAGAGATGCCAGAGATCAGATCGACATGCTTGATCGTACCGGAAGCTTCGGCGATCATCGGCAGTGTGTAGGGGTCCCACTCATAGAGCTTGTCGCCGCGGGTCACAGACTGGCCCTCTTTGACAAACAGCTTGGTACCGTAACCCACTTTGTGGCTCGCACGCTCGTCACCGTTCTCGTCGATGATGAGCATCTTCATGTTACGGCCCATAACCATGGTTTCATCCGAAGAGTTTTGCAGCGTGTTGCTGTTCTCGAAGTGGATTTTACCTGACTGACCGGCTTCCTGGAAGGACTGCTGGCCACCTTGTGCAACGCCGCCGATGTGGAACGTCCGCATCGTCAACTGTGTACCCGGCTCACCGATGGACTGTGCCGCGATGATGCCGACGGCCTCACCCTGGTTCACAAGTGTACCGCGTGCGAGATCACGACCATAACACTGGGCACATACGCCCTCTTCCGCTTCACAAGTCAGCGGTGAACGGATGCGTGCAGATGCAACGCCAGCTTCATCGATGATATCTGCCAAACGCTCGTCAATGATGGTGCCATTTGCAACCAGCACTTCGTCTGTGCCAGGGCGCATCAGGTCTTCTGCAACCACACGGCCCAGCAGACGCTCGGCCAGTGAGGAGACAACTTCACCGTCGTTCACAGCCGCAGTTGCGGTGATTGCAACGTCAGTGCCACAATCATGCATGCGCACGATACAGTCCTGTGCAACGTCCACCAGACGGCGTGTGAGGTAGCCGGAGTTCGCAGTTTTCAAAGCCGTATCCGACAGACCCTTACGGGCGCCGTGGGTGGAGTTGAAGTACTCAAGAACGGTCAGACCTTCCTTAAAGTTCGAGATGATCGGTGTCTCGATGATGTCGCCGTTCGGTTTGGCCATAAGACCACGCATACCGCCCAACTGCTTCATCTGGGTGACCGAGCCACGCGCACCGGAGTGCGCCATCATGTACACGGAGTTCGGCTCGTTCTCGGAACCGTTCTCGGCGTAGGTGGTGTCGGAAATCGCACCCATCATCGCGTCGGTGACTTTGTCGTTACACTTTGACCATGCGTCGACAACTTTGTTGTACTTTTCACCCTGAGTGATCAGGCCGTCC
>CAWVWS010000158.1:0-6298 GCA_963933905.1 uncultured Sulfitobacter sp. | reverse complement strand
CCCCACCATTAGAATCAAACACTTCGCGATTGCCCAGCACCACCCGTCATCTTGGCGTTGAAAACCCCGCACGACAGTGAGACAAGTCCGCGAACCAGCAACCCGAGAGATTTCCCATGACCCCCAAAACCCGCATTGCCCTGTCCAGCGATCACGCCGCCATCGAATTGCGCCGCGCCGTGGCGGATCACATCACCGCCCAAGGGTTCGAGGCCGTCGATATCGGCCCCACCACACCCGAAAGCACCCATTACCCCCAACACGGCGCTGCCGCCGCCAATCTGGTGGCCTCGGGCGAGTGCGACCTCGGCATTATCCTGTGCGGCACAGGTCAGGGCATCATGATGGCCGCCAACAAGGTAAAAGGCATCCGCTGCGGCGTCTGCTCCGACACCTTTTCCGCCCAGATGATTGTTGAGCATAACAATGCCAACATGCTGTCGCTCGGCGCACGCGTGGTGGGCGAGGCACAGGCCCTCAAGATTGTCGATGCCTTCTTGGGCGCCCAATTTGAAGGCGGTCGCCACGGCACCCGCGTCGATATGATCACCGCACTTGAGGGCTAGGCACTGCCGCCCCTTGAACCGCTGCACGCCCCCCGCTAAACCCGAAGCAACAACCATTGATAAGGTGCCACCCCATGCTCGACCTCACCTATGACACACCAAAAGTCCGCACAATTGCGGGGGCCAAGAAGGATTGGGAACTCGTCATCGGGATGGAGGTCCATGCGCAGGTTTCCTCCAACGCAAAACTCTTCTCCGCCGCCTCCACCAAATTCGGCGCAGAGCCGAACAGCAATGTGGCCTTCGTAGATGCCGCCATGCCGGGCATGCTGCCCACGCTGAACGAGTTCTGCGTAGAGCAAGCCGTGCGCACGGGCCTCGGTCTGAAAGCGAAAATCAACCTGTGGTCCGCCTTTGACCGCAAGAACTACTTCTACCCCGACCTGCCCCAAGGCTACCAGATCAGCCAGCTTTACCACCCCATCGTGGGCGAGGGTGAAGTGCTGGTCGAGATGGGCGACGGCACGGCGCGTATGGTCGGCGTTGAGCGTATCCACCTTGAACAGGACGCAGGCAAATCCATTCACGACATGGACCCCAACATGTCGTTTGTGGACCTCAACCGCACAGGTGTGGCCCTCATGGAAATCGTGAGCCGGCCCGACATCCGCGGCCCCGAAGAGGCAGCAGCCTACCTCGCCAAACTACGCCAGATCCTGCGCTACTTGGGTACGTGCAATGGCGACATGCAGTCCGGTGCCATGCGCGCCGACGTAAACGTCTCCATCTGCGCCCCGGGCCAGTATGAGAAATACGCAGCCACAGGCGATTTCTCCCACCTCGGCACGCGCTGCGAGATCAAGAACATGAACTCCATGCGCTTCATCCAGCAGGCCATCGACGTCGAGGCAAAGCGCCAGATCGCTATCGTTGAAGGTGGCGGCGAAGTCACCCAAGAGACGCGCCTGTTTGATCCAGACAAACAGGAAACCCGCTCCATGCGCTCCAAGGAAGAAGCCCACGACTACCGCTACTTCCCCGACCCTGACCTCCTGCCACTGGAGATTGAACAGTCATGGGTGGACCAAATCCAAGCGACCCTGCCAGAGCTTCCAGACGCCAAGAAGGCCCGCTTCATCAACGACTTCGGCCTGTCCGACTATGACGCAAGCGTCCTGACCGCCGACCTCGACAGCTCCTCCTACTTCGAGGAAACAGCACAAGGCCGCGACGGCAAGATGTGCGCCAACTGGGTCATCAACGAACTGTTTGGTCGTCTCAAGAAAGACGAAAAAGACATCAGTGACAGCCCCGTCACCCCCGCCATGCTCGGCGGCATCGTGGACCTTATCGCCAATGACTCCATCAGCGGCAAAATCGCCAAAGACGTGTTCGAGATCACCTACACCACAGGCCGCGACCCTGCCGAAGTGGTCGAGACCGAAGGCCTCAAACAAGTCACCGACACAGGCGCAATCGAGGCTGCGGTGGACGAGATCATCGCCGCCAACCCCGACCAAGTCGCCAAAGCACGCGAAAACCCCAAGCTCGCAGGCTGGTTCGTCGGTCAGGTGATGAAAGCGACGGGCGGCAAGGCCAACCCGAAGGCCGTGAACGAACTGGTCGCCAAAAAACTGGCAGAGTAATGGCATACGTTACGGCAGTCCTGAGCGCCTGCCGTGACGCTAAACATCCATGATCCGCGTCATCATCCAACTCAGCGCAATTATCCTGCTCACGCTGCTCACCCAGTTGGGCGGCTTAGCATGGCTCGCAGCGCTCGCCACACGCCACCGCATCGCGACCTTCACCGCCGCCTATATTGCCCTCTCGCTCGGCGCTGTTTGGGTTGCGCCGCTGGCAGGTCGCGTGCCGCTACCATGCTTCAGCAGCGGCCCCCTGCAAATCCAATCCCCGCTCTATTGCGCGCTCAACCGTCACTACGTCACGCCCGAACTGGCCCAAGTCCTGCGCGATTATGCCACCTCCATGAACGAACAATTCGCGGGCACAACCACACCCGTCCTCGACGCCAACTTTCCTTTTTTAAACGGCTATCCGCTGCTGCCACATCTCTCCCACCATGACGGTCACAAGATCGACATCGCGTTTTACTACCAAGACACCACAGGCTATCTCGACCGCACCACGCGCTCGCCCCTCGGCTATTTCGCCTTTGAGGACGGCCCGACAGATTGCCCCAAACGCCGCGCCACCCTGCGCTGGGACATGACATGGCTCCAGCCACTTTGGCCTGCCTACACGCTGGAACCCAACCGAATGGAAGCTGCCCTGCGCACCCTCACCGCCGATCCGCGCGTAGGCAAGATCTTCATTGAGCCGCATCTCAAACAGCGCTTTGCTCCAAGTGAGGCAAAAATCCGCTTCCAAGGCTGCCGCGCCGCGCGACACGACGACCATATCCACCTCCAGCTTTAGATCACTCCGTAAATCCACGGTTCCACCATCTGTTGGGATTGTTACGCTGGTCCTTGTCATCAGCACGACAGGACAACACCTCCAGCACGCTGATCACCGGCTCCTCATAGGAATGGCTGTCCCGCACAGCCTCCACAGCACGGGCAAGCACATCCGGATCACGCGGCAGGTGAAACGACAGCACCCGCACAGGCATCTCGACCGTCCGCGTGAAATCCCAAATCTCGCCATCCTCATGCGGCTTGTCCCCCATGACCGAGCCTTCCAACGGCTGGAAAAACTGCATCCCCCCACCGCTCTCGAAGGCCACCCCCTGATAGTCGCCATAGCGCAGCCCTACCGCTGCCGTCACCGCTTCACGCACCCGCGCATCGTCCCGCTCCGCCAACTCCACACGCACCATCCACGCAGGCTCAAACGCGCAGGTTGTCAGCCCCGCATTGATCTGATCCACATCCATCACACTCTCCTTCATTTGACATTCTCGCCGTCCTAACGCACCCCTACTGACAACAGGCTGTCAGCAGTGATCGAGGACCCATGCCAAAATCAGACCGCTATTTCGAGATCATCCAGATGCTGCACCACGCAAAATTACCCCTCCGCGCCGCCCAAATCGCCGAAACGCTCGAAGTCTCCCCGCGCACCATCTACCGCGACATCGCCATTCTCCAAGCCCGCCAAATCCCCATTATGGGCGAAGCAGGCGTGGGCTATGTCATGCGCGCAGGCTACGACCTCCCGCCCCTGAACCTCGACGCGGATGAGGCCGACGCCGTCTCCCTCGGCCTCGCCATGATCGCGCGCACAGGCGATCCCGCCATGTGGCAAGCCGCCCGCCGCGCCGCCCGCAAACTCCACGCCATCGCCCCCGGCACGCAACACCTCGTCGCCTCCAGCTGGGGCACAGCACCCGACCCCAAAGCCCCCCTCATCCGCGACGCGATCAAAGCCGAACGCGCCCTCCACATCGCCTACACCGACGGCACAGGCGCCCGGACCACACGCATCATCTGGCCCCTCGCGCTCATCTACTACGCCGACAACACCGTGCTCGCCGCATGGTGCACCACGCGGACAGCCCTCCGTCACTTCCGCCTCGACCGCATGACCACCTGCACGCGCCATGCCACATATTTCACAGGTCACGGCGCCCCCCTCCTCACAGACTGGGAAGCCCACCACAAAGCCGCCACCGTCACTGCCCAAAAACTCTTCTAACGCCCCGCATTGTATCCCCGCCCGTCTTCCCCCAATCTGCGCACAAACCGATCCAGTCAAAAGGCCACCCAGATGCAAGAATTCCGCTCCACCCCCATGCCCGTCCTGTCTGAGTGGATCGACTACAACGGCCACCTCAACATGGCCTACTATTCCGTGCTGATGGACCAATGCGCTGACCAAGCCTACCCGACGCTCGGCTTCGGCCCCGACTACCGCGACCGCACAGGCTGCACGACCTATGTGGCCGAATTCCACATCTGCTATGTGCGCGAATTGCACGAAGGGGACCTCGTCACCTCCACCTTCCACCTCATCGACTATGACGCCAAACGCTTCCACGTCTTCCAAGAACTCTGGCACGCGGACGGCTGGCTGGCGGCAACAGGCGAAGCTCTCACCCTCCACGTCGACCAATCAGGCGAGACCCCAAAAGTCGCCCCCATGCCCGAAGACATCATGGCCAACATGGCCGCCATGAAAGCGTCCCAAGCCCACCTCCCCACACCCGACCGCGCAGGCCGCAAGATCGGCATCCCCCGCAAATAACTCCGTTGGATGCGCATCCACCGCGCACCACCTCCGCAAGACCGCCCCCGTAGGGTGCGCATCCACTGCGCACCGCCACCGTTCCAAACTACCGCTGCACCACCAGCGCGACATAAAGAGCGGTCGCCACCCCCTGCACCACATCCTTATCCAACACGCCAAAGCACAAGGCCCCATAAGCCCCCGCCAAACCCGCATAAACCATACGGTGACACCAGATCACCGCCCACATCTTCTTCATCGCTTCTTTCAAACGTACCATGTTGTTCGTCCTTACTTTAGGTTGAACACCGGCCCGGCGCGTTGACGCTTTATTGCGTGGGACCAATATGGCGCGGCTGACCGCCTGATTTCGTTGCACAAAAGATGCAGCACACCTGTTGCGTCAAATTGTAGGGAGTTGTGGAAAGTTGTTGGACGTCACAGGCTTTGCCGCCCTCATCAAACGCAAACGCGGCGAAGCACGCCTGACCCAAGAAACCTTGGCCCTCGACGTCTTTGGTGATGCCGCACGAAAAGCTGACATTTCCCGACTAGAAAACGCAAAAACCGCGAATCCCCAAGAGGCCACCGTCCAGAAAATCTGCCAAGCCCTCAACATCTCCACCGCCGAGATGGAACCCCTCCACCAGTCCCGCCCCTCTGCCGCCCAACTCGACAACATCCCAAGCCTAAGCCGCGAAGCCCTGCAAAACCTCGCCGCCCGCTTCAACATCGAAAACAGCTTTGAGCTGTCCGATGAAGCTTTGCGCAAAGAACTCACCAAACGCGCCGACGAATTCCGCGCCCTGAAATCCGAAGTCGACGCAATCCCCGAAACCATGCGCAACCTCGCCAACCTCAAGGCCGCCGCCCAAAATGCCATAAACCGCGTCGACCTAGAAGAAGTCGAAAACCTCATGGCGAAGGTCCACGAAACCGAATTAGACGAAGCCGCAAAATCCGCCGAAATCCGAGCAAACACCGCCCTGCTGCGCGGCAAAGTTAAAGACGCTTACCTCTACCTCTCCGCCGCCGCCGACAGCTTCGCAGCTATTGATCCAACGGCCCCCGCGCACAAACGGCTGGAGTATGAGGACATCCTCTATGCTCACGGTCTGCGCTTTGGGCAAACGCCCAAAACAACCTCGCCATCGCCCTACAAGACCAAGGCATCCGCACCCAAGGGGCAGAGGGAGCCGACCTGCTCGCCCAAGCTGTCACCGCCTACCGTAACGCCCTTGAGGTCCGAACCCGCGCCGATCATCCAGTGGATTGGGCCACCACCCAAAACAACCTCGCAGTCGCACTGCAACAACAAGGCACTCGCACCCAAGGGGCCGAGGGCAAAAACCTCCTCGCCCAAGCCGTCACCGCCTACCGCAACGCCCTTGAGGTCCGCACCTGCGCCGATCACCCCGTGGACTGGGCCATGACCCAAAACAACCTCGCGGGCGCGCTGCTAAACCAAGGCATTCGCAGCCAAGGGATCGAGGGCGCGGGCCTCCTCGCCCAAGCCGTCACCGCCTTCCGCAGCGCCCTTGAGGTCTACATCCACGCCAATCATCCGGTGCATTGGGCCGCGACACAAAACAACCTCGCCG
>CAWVWS010000157.1:0-6413 GCA_963933905.1 uncultured Sulfitobacter sp. | reverse complement strand
GTGCGACACTCGATCTTTTGACTGGCACAGCGCGGAGCTTACGCCGCAAACGGTTATCACCGACAGCTACCGCAACACCCAGAATGTGCGGCGGTTCTTCAAGGCGCATATCGGGGCGGATTTCAAATTCAACCGCCCCTTGATGGCATGGATGAAGCAAAACACAGGCAAACCCCTGAGCGATGCCATCGAAGCCTATGCGACCTTCAAGCCCTAACCTTTCGACAGACAGGCCACCATATCATCTGCAAATTGTCGGATCAGTGTGGCATAGGGTGTGCTGCCGTCGCCCATCGGATCAAGCACTGCAATCCGCGTGCCTTGCCCCTCAATCACTGTGCGCAGTAGGCTTTCGTTCTCTTGAGGTGCTGTAAATGCGCAGACGGCGGGGTTCTCGGTGAGGTGGTCACGCAAGGCTTTGATCTGTGCCGGACCGGGGGTGCTGCCATCACTCGGGACAATAAATGCATCCGCCTCAACACCAAAAGTCGCCTCAAAGTAGTGGAATGCGTCATGCAGTACCACAAAGGGGGTATCACGATAAGGACGCAGCTTGTCGCTCACTTCCTTTTCGAGATCTTCCATCTCCTGACGGAACGCCTCCCAATTGGCGGTATATGCCGGTGCATTGGCGGTATCAATTTCGCCCAGCGTTTTGGCAATCACCCCCGTCCATAGCACGGCGTTGGAGGGCGACAGCCAACCGTGGGGATCGACATCGCCTTCATGGCTATGGCCGTCATGATTGTGGTCGTGATCATGTCCCTCGCCCTCCGATAACTCAACAGGGTCGCGCATGGGCAGGGTTTTGGCGCCTGCAAGGCTCATGAGGGTCAATCGCGCGGCATCATCAGCCAGAGTATCAAGCGGCTCTTCCAGCCAATGGGTCAAGGCAGGGCCGACCCAGACAACCAGATCGGCATCGCGTAGAGCGCGCGCCTCTGACGGGCGCATGGCATAGCCGTGTGGAGAAGCCCCTGTGGGAATAATCTGGGACGGCATGGCCACCCCCTGCATCATCTGCACCACAAGGCTGTTGATGGGCGCAATATCCACTGCCACACGCGGTACTTCCTGTGCGATGCTAGGCGTGGCAAGTAGGCAAAGGGCAGCAAGCATATGGCGCATGGGAACTCCTGAGATGATCGGTTCCACCTATTGCTACTGTGTATGTTATAACATATTAATCTAGAAAATAACGTAGCGCGGAGCAGCCACCATGTCCGATCCAATCGGCTTTCAATGTGCGGACCATGGCACCTGTATGAGCACCCTACTCGCCCAAGCGGAGGCGCATTGCAGCGCGCTCGGCCTGCGCCTGACGCCTGTGCGTCGCCGCACGCTGGAAATCCTGCTGGCCGATCACCGCGCCCTTGGTGCATATGACGTGCTGGCGCGGCTCTCCTCGGAGGGGTTGGGCTCACAGCCGCCTGTGGCTTACCGTGCGCTGGATTTCCTCGTGAAGGCGGGGTTTGTTCACAAGATTGAAGCCCTCAACGCCTATACCGCCTGCGTTCACCCCGGTGAGGATCATACCCCGACCTTTCTTATCTGCCGTGCCTGCCAGACCGTTGCCGAAGCGGATACGGGCCTTAGCAAAGGGCGCTTGGGCGATGCGGCACGGGCGGCGGGTTTCGTCATCGAGCGTACGGTGGTCGAGGCTACGGGCCTGTGCCCCGATTGCGCGACCGAGGCCGTGACATGAGCCTGATTGAAACCCATGGCCTGCACCTAGCCTATGGCGGGCGCACGGTTCTGCGGGATGTAAACATCTCGATTTCGCGGGGTGAGATTGTCACTGTGGTTGGCCCCAACGGCTCGGGCAAGTCATCGCTGCTGCGCGCGCTGATTGGCGCTATCCCTGCAGCACAGGGCCACGTCAACCGCGCAAAAGGTCTGCGCATTGGCTATGTTCCGCAGTCACTCTCGATCGACAGCACCCTGCCACTCACCGTTGCACGGTTTCTGAACCTACCCTCCCGCGTGCCTGTTGCCCTAGCCCGCGAAGCGCTGCACGATGCCGGTGTGCCAGAGCTGGCAGAGCGACAACTCGGCGCCCTTTCTGGCGGGCAATTCCAGCGGATTCTGCTTGCGCGTGCGCTGCTACAATCCCCAGATATCCTCATTCTAGACGAGGCGACCCAAGGGCTGGACCAGCCGGGAGCCGCGCGATTTTACCAACAAATCGAAGCGGTTCGCCAAGCGCGAGGCTGCGCCGTCCTGATGGTGAGCCACGATCTGCACGTTGTGATGGCCGCGTCCGACCGCGTCCTGTGCCTCAACGGGCATGTCTGCTGTGAAGGAACGCCGCAAGTTGTGGCCGATGCGCCGGAGTACCGCGCGCTGTTCGGGACAGGAACCCAAGGGGCGCTGGCGCTTTACCGTCACGATCATGATCACGACCACCACGATCATGACCATGATTGCGCCCATACGCATGAGAAGGCTTCCTGATGCTGGACGATTTTATTCTGCGCGCAGCCCTTGCGGGCCTTGGTGTGGCACTGGCCGCCGCCCCTCTGGGGTGTTTCGTGGTGTGGCGGCGCATGGTCTATTTCGGCGATGCTACCAACCATGCAGCAATTCTTGGCGTCGCTTTGGCGCTGGCGACTGAATTACCGATTTTTGCAGGGGTGCTGGCCGTGGCGCTGGCCATGGCGCTGCTGGTCACGACGCTGTCCGAGCGGCAGGTCAGCTCGGATGCTCTGCTTGGTGTTCTGGCCCATGCAGCACTGGCGCTGGGGCTTGTGGCTGTCTCGCTCATCGACGGGGTCAGAGTGGACATTGAAAGCTATCTGTTTGGTGAAATTCTGGCGGTCACGGTGCAAGACTTAGTGGTGATCTGGACGGGCGCAGGCTTGGTCCTCGCGCTGCTGGTCTGGCGCTGGCAGGCGCTGCTCACATCAACCCTGTCGCCCGATCTGGCCACGGCCAGCGGCATCTCGCCGCGACGGGAACAGCTGATCCTGACGATTGCGCTGGCGGTAACTGTGGCCGTTGCGATCAAGGTTGTGGGGGCGCTTCTAATTGCGGCAATGCTGATTATTCCCGCTGCAACGGCCCGACCCTTTTCCCGCACCCCCGAAGCGATGGCGGGGCTTGCTGTGGCTGTGGGGAGCCTGTCGGCCATTGCCGGGCTGGCGGGTGCTTTTACTTTTGACACCCCCGCAGGCCCGAGCATTGTGACGATGGCGGCAGCCCTCTTTGCGCTGAGTGCCGCCTTGTCGCCTCTGCTCAAACGCAACTAATTCGATGGATTAACTAACGTCGTCAAATCACTGATATTATGTAACCTTCGATCTTACCTTGTACTGATCTTGATCCCAAAGGTTGTTGTTCATCACATCTGCGATGATCGCCACGGCGGCACTCACATCACCACTGTCGAGATACATCGGGGTAAAGCCAAAGCGCATGATGTCAGGCGCGCGGAAGTCACCGATCACACCACGGTCAATCACAGCCTGCATCGCGGCAAAGCCTTCGTGGAACTGGAACGACACCTGCGAGCCGCGCACGGTGCTGTCGCGGGGACTGGCCAAGGTGAGTTGCGGCACATCACGCTCGATCTCCATGATGAACTGTTCTTGCAGCGCAATAGAGTCCGCGCGCAGCTGCGCCATATCCACATCATCCCAAAGCTCCATCGCCACTTCGAGTGCTGTCAGCTGTATCACAGGGGGCGTGCCCACGCGCATCCGCTCAATCCCTGCCCCCGCCTTGTAGTTGAGGTCAAAGGCAAAGGGCTGGCGGTGGCCGAGCCAGCCGCTGAGTGCGGGTTCAATCGTCTCGACCAGATCGCCGCGCACGTAGATGAACGCAGGCGCGCCGGGACCACCGTTGAGGTATTTATAAGTACAACCGATGGCAAACTCGCAATTGGAGCCTTCAAGGTCGACTTCGACAGCGCCCGCCGAATGCGCCAGATCCCAAAGCATTACAGCACCCTTGGCCTGCACCGCAGCAGTCACTGCGTTCATGTCGTGCATCCGCCCTGTGCGGTAATCGATCTGGGTGAGCATGACCACTGCCACGCTCTCATCCACCGCGTCCATCACCTCCTCAGGTGCGACTGTGCGCAGCTCGTATCCCTGCTCCAGCAGCCCCACCAGTCCTTCGGCCATATAGAGGTCGGAGGGGAAATTGCCTGTATCGCTGAGGATCACGCGGCGTTCCGGATTGATTTTGACCGCAGCTGCCAAGGCCTGGAACACCTTAAGAGAGAGCGTATCGCCCATCACCACAGTCCCCTCAGGCGCGCCAATGATACCCGCTACCTGATCGCCCACACGGCTCGGCTGATCCATCCAGCCTGCCCCGTTCCAACCGCGGATGAGCATCTTGCCCCATTCGTCTGCAATCATGCTCTGCACCCGCGCAGCCACTGCTTTAGGCAGCGGGCCGAGGGAATTGCCATCAAGGTAGATCACCCCTTCAGGGATGATAAATGCGTCTTTTCTCAGGATATTGGACACTTAAAGCGCTCCTCTGACATTCCATAATTCGGGAAACAACTCGACTTCGAGCATTTTGCGTAAGTAAGACACGCCGGCGGTACCGCCTGTGCCGCGTTTGAAACCGATGATCCGCTCTACGGCGGTGACGTGGTTAAAACGCCAGCGGCGGAAATAATCCTCCAGATCAACCAGTTTTTCTGCCAGCTCGTAGAGGTCCCAATGCGCGCGCGGGTCCTCATAAATGCGCTGCCAGAGGTCTTGGATCGCCTGCTGTGCTTTCCAGTCCGAGCGGCCAGGATCCCCCGCCAGAGGGGCATGCTCGAACCGCTCACATAACTGCGCTACGGCAACCTGATAGAGGCTTGGCTGTGCCAGTTCCGCTTCGAGACGGGCAAAGGAGGCGGCCGTGTGTTTGTGCAATTTCATCAAGGCCTCGTTCCGGTTGCCCAGCAGAAACTCGACCAAGCGGTACTGGTGTGATTGGAAACCCGAGGAATTGCCGAGACTGGGGCGAAAGGCAGTGTATTCACTGGGCGTCATCGTGCGCAGCACGTCCCATGCATTGTTCAACTGTTCGAATATCCGCGCCACGCGGGACAGCATTTTGAAGGCGGCAGGCAATTCGCCGCCCAGCATCGCCAGACGGGCGGCCTCAAGCTCGTGAATGGCAAGGCGCATCCACAACTCAGAGGTCTGGTGCTGGATGATAAAAAGCATTTCGTCATGGGCATCGGACAGCGGGTGTTGCGCATTCAGGATGGGATCAAGGCCGAGGTAGTCCGCATAGGACATATCCTTGGAGAAATCCATTTTTGCGCCTTCGGAGGCCTTTTCAAATTCGCTCATGTCTGGCCTCTTTCATATGTCTCCCCATCCAACCAGCAGCACGCAGACCACAGGAGCGCATTATGGCATTAGCACCCGAACGCCGGACATGGCGGCGATTTTTGCGACATCTTCATCGTAGATCTCGGTCATCTCATCGACTACGTCATCGGTCCAGCCGGGCATGTCCAACTCTTCCTCAACCTCGCCCTCAAGGGCGTATTTGTCCAGAAAGGCCGCGATGGCGCGACGCTTTTGATGCTCTGTCATGATGGGGTGATCTTTGAGATAAGCACGGAACCTCTTCATACCTTCTGTGCTCATGATCGAGCTGAGCAGATCGAACCCGCCTATGATCTTTTGATCGTCAGGCAGCCCTGCCATCTGGCGAATGATATGCGCCCAGATCAGCGGCGTATCCTCGTTGCACCAAATGGTAATCGGCACATCGGGCACCGCATCACGCAGCAGGCCGATCGTTTCTGACCACAAGACATCACGCGGATCACGCCCGCCCCAAAATGCGGCAGGATCAGTATTCTCCGACTTGGCGTGCAAAACAGGCAGCAGTGTCGCAGGATTGCGAATCGCCATGAATATCTCGACCTCGTCATGCTCGAATATCTGCGCCATCCGCATCATCCGCACAGGCGCAGCCGGATAGAACATGCCCTGCTGTACAGCGGTCTTTGGCGTGCGAAAGAAGTTGGCGTCTGACAGGATCACGCGATCCGCATCCATATCGTCCAGAAAAGCATCCACCAGCACATCGCGCGCCATCTCGGAGGGGGGTGCGCTGACCATGGCGTTAAGCGTATCGCGCAAAATAGAGCGATATTTCCCCTGCCCTGGCACCATAACGCCCTTCGTCGCAAAGTCGTCCGCATTGCGCAAAAGGCACTTCATCATGCGGTCTTCTTCGGTAAAGTGAACGCCCGTGTGTAGGACCAATTTCATTATCTGCCGCCCATCTGTTTTCTTTTATCTTTATCTGTATCTAACAGAGCTGTAAAACCTTCAAAAGGAGCATAAAAGCCTCTTGCACGATCTTTGTAATGGCATTAAACGGCCCCTCAATGCCCCTATAGCTCAGCTGGTAGAGCAATTGATTTGTAATCAATAGGTCCGCGG
>CAWVWS010000156.1:0-6475 GCA_963933905.1 uncultured Sulfitobacter sp. | reverse complement strand
GGGACCTTCGATTAAAGTTCTAGAGGCCATGACAACCTTGCTTAATAGAATTCAGCATCCATCGCTAAGACTGCATAAGCTGACTGGTAAACTGAGTGGACTAAGTTCTGTCTCAATCAATATGAGCTATCGCATTACCTTGGAACTTATTATCCAGGACAACGATATTATTTTGATCAACATTGGTTAGCATGATGAGGTCTATCGGTGATGTTAGCAATCCGCGTGTGCAATTGGTGTAATTCAAACACGCGACTGTAGCCATATTCAGAAAGCAAACACAGGAAGCAGAAACGCTGTGTTGAAATGTAATCAACGTGAGAAGGTGAGGGAGTTATGTCCAGTTAGTTTCCAGCAAACTTTGCTTTAATTCATAGAGCGAGAGACAATGGCTTTCAGGACAAACTGCGTTTATTCTGCAGATTATGCTCGCATTATTAGGCTGAGAAACGACATTTTTAAGAGCATAAATGCCGTGTTCAACACCCTGATTTTGCTAAATTTTATGTGTAAACTGTGTATCAACTGTGCAAGCTAATTTTAGAGGAAAATTATACCCTAATTCATTGATAATGAATGCTAAAATTTTAATTTGTTGCGAGTGTAAATGTTTTTGCAATCCGCTGCGTAACCATTCCGCCAACTCGCCGAAGTGTCCCCGCTACAGACCGTGATATTGAGCGCTGCAAGGGGCAAGATGACTGCGAATTGCGGCTTGGTATGTGGGGTGGGATGCGGCGTTGCTGACAAGGCCGCGTTGTGGCACATTGGCCCAACAGGATTCTGAACAAACGAGCATTCCCTCATGACCGATTTTTCAAAAAGACGCACGATGATGGTCGACACACAAGTGCGGCCTTCCGATGTGACCAAATTCCCGATCATCGACGCGATGTTGACCGTCGCGCGGGAGGACTTTGTTCCGACGGCGCAGCGTGAGGCGGCCTATGTCGGCGAGAATTTGAATTTGGGGCAGGGCCGCGTGCTGCTTGAGCCGCGCAGCTTGGCCAAGATGTTGGACGCGCTGGCAATTGACGGCGACGAGCTTGTCCTCGATGTGGGTTGTGCCTTGGGCTATTCCACGGCGGTTATTGCCCGTATGGCACAGGCCGTTGTGGCAGTTGAGCAGGACGAAGACATGGCACGCGAAGCGCAGGATGCGCTTGTTGCTGCAGGGGCCGACAACGCCGTTGTGCACGAGGGGCCACTTGTCGAGGGCGCACCACAGCACGGGCCTTATGATGTGATCGTCGTACAGGGCGGTGTGGCGGATGTGCCTGTGGTGCTGGTGGATCAGCTCAAAGAGGGGGGGCGCATCGCTGCGATGTTCATGTCCGGACCGCTGGGTGAAGTCCGTGTCGGTTACAAGCGGGCAGGTAAGATCAGCTGGCGGTTGGCGTTTAACGCGACAGCGCCGATTTTGCCCGGCTTTGAAAGAGAGATGACGTTTAATTTTTGAGCGAAGGCGCAGCTTTTTGCGCGTGACTGCAGGTCGACACGGTTTTGATCTGCGGAGCGACCTATGCTTGGAGGCATTTAAGATGTATTTTGGTGAAATGAAGCAGACGGCGACCCGTGCACTGCGGATGGCAGCACTTGCAGGTGCTGCTGCTGTTGTGACGGGGGCATCGGCGCCTGCTGCAAAAGCGGATACATTGGCCGATGCACTCGTCAGTGCTTATCGGCATTCGGGTCTTTTGGAACAAAACCGCGCCCTGTTGCGCGCAGCCGACGAGGACGTTGCGGCGGCGGGGGCAGCGCTTGAGCCTGTATTGCGCTGGACGGCAAGTATTACCCAGTCTTTCGGGCGTGGGCAGACGTCGTTTCTGCTGGGTGCGCAAAGCTCTGACAGCCTTGTGGTCAATGGCCAGTTGATTGCTGAACTGCTGCTGTACGATTTTGGTGCAACTGCGCTGGGTGTGGAAGCGGCGAAAGAGACGGTTCTGGCGACGCGCCAGTCCCTCATCGGGATCGAGCAGCAGGTGCTTCAACGCGGTGTTCAGGCCTATATGGGTGTGATTGAGGCGGCGGAATTCGTCACATTGCGCGAGAATAACGTGCGGGTTCTGACGCAGGAATTAAGTGCGGCGCGTAACCGTTTTGAGGTCGGTGAAGTGACACGAACAGATGTTGCCTTGGCCGAGGCGCAATTGGCGCAGGCCCGCAGTGGTCTGGCAAGTGCAAAAGGTAACTACTCCATTGCAGTAGAGGAATATCGCAATGTGATCGGGCGCAAACCCGTCCGTCTGTCGCCCCCGCCGAGCCTGCCCAAGATTGGCAATGACATCAAGGCGGCCAAGGGTATCGCGGTGCGCCAGCACCCCAATATGCGCGCTGTGCAGCATCAGGTTGCAGCGGCGGAACTGGCGATCAAGCGCGCCGAAGCGAACAAGCGCCCGAGAGTAACGGCCCAAGGGACCCTGTCGCTGAGCGAGAACCTCGACAGCAGCAATTTCTCGTCAGGGGCCAGCATCGGTCTTAATGCAGGCGGGACGATTTATCAGGGCGGCGCGCGCTCCTCTGCGGTGCGTAAGGCACAAGCGCAGCGTGATGCGCAGCGTGGCAACCTTCATGTGGTACGTCACAACATTCAGCAGAACGTCGGCATCGCCTATGCGCAGCTGAGTTCGGCACGCGCCTCTCTGGAAGCGTCACAGCGACAGATCGAGGCAGCCCGTATCGCCTTTCGCGGTGTGCGCGAAGAGGCGACATTGGGCGCGCGGACCACGCTCGATGTGCTCGACGCTGAACAGGCATTGTTGGATGCCGAAGCGTCACGCATTTCGGCGCAATCGCTGATCTATAACGCGGCCTATGCCGTGCTGGCCGCGACGGGGCGGTTGACCGCGCGTGACCTGCGTTTGCCTGTCCAGCAGTATGATGTGAATGAATATTACAATCTGGTAAAAGACAGCCCGACATCGCAATCCGAGCAGGGCGCACAGCTCGACCGTGTGCTCAAGCGATTGCAAAAAAACTAGGCCTGATCGCCTGACTTGTGGTGAGAGGGGCTGCCCATGGGGGCGGCCCTTTTGCATTAAGGGGGAGGGATCGCGTGAGGGTAATCGGCTAATTTAATATTCTTAAAGGATTTTCGCCCCATTGTGGGAATCGATTATGCGGGTTATCTTTGGCGCTGAGCAGAGAGTGGTAAAAAATGTCAAAAGCCGTCACGAACGAAGAGGTTGAAGATGTCTTGTCTTCAATCCGCCGATTGGTATCCGAAGATAAGCGACCCCTTGCAGGATTGCGGAGCGCACCCGTTGAGGAAGTCGCTACGCAAAATGCTCCCGTGGAGGAGGCTTTGGAAGATGAAGCGTCTGTGGCTGAGGATGTGTCTGTAGCAAAAGAAGCTGCACAAGCTGATCGGGCCGAGGCAAACCGTCTGGTTTTGACGCCTGCGCTGCGCGTCTTGCCGTCTGAGCCCGAGATTGAAGACGACGGTGAAGAGGACGGTAGCGAGGAGGGACCTCTCGACCTTGGCTCTGTCGCGCGCGAGACTTGGACAAAAGATGCAGAAGATGCTGACCTTCCTGATGAGGACGTGACCGAAGAAGCGGGGAGCGGTCCAATGGTGCTGTTCCCGACGCCACCGGAAAAAAGCAAAGATGCGGCAATGGAGGCGCTTGATGCGCTTGTCCATGACGCGATCGAGAACGAAGCGAAGGCCATCGAAGATGAACTTGACGAGGCCGACTACGGCGACGAGGAATTTTGGGATGATGACGAGAGTTCCGACGCGGTAGATACCGATGCCGAGCCTGAGCAGGGTACGGATGAAGCGGCAGAACATAGCGATGACGAGAATTGGGATCTGCAAGAAGACGCTGTTACGGAACAACCCGTAGACAGTTTTGAGTATGTTAGCGATCTGGATGATGCGCCAGAAGCCGAGTTTGAGGACGTGTCGGTCCCGGATGAAGACATGGCCCCGAAAGTTGAGCCGATCTCGGCAGCGGCCCCGTTGACGGCCAAGATTGCAGCCCTCGAAGCAGCCCTGCGCGGCACCCATCAGGAGTGGGAGCCTGATGGGGACGAAGCGGATACATTGACGCTGACAGACGCGGCTGCGATGGCGTGGGAAGATGATGTTGAACTGGACGCAAAAGGTGCGCCTTTTGTGGCTGAACCTGTCGAGATCGAGGATGCCGAAGAGGCCGAGGCAGAGAGAGAATCGGCACCTGAAACAACTTCGTTTTCAGCGGACGATCAGGTGATGGATGAAGACGCCCTGCGCGATCTGGTGAGCGAGATTGTGCGCGCCGAATTGCAAGGTGCCTTGGGTGAGCGGATCACGCGCAACGTGCGAAAGCTGGTGCGCCGCGAAATCCACCGCGCGCTGACTGCGCAGGAAATGGAATAAGAGTTAGCTGACCTCGGCGGCAGCAGCGATCAGGGCATCGAGGTCAAAATACGCCTCCATATGTGCAGCAAGCGCGTCGAGCGTCTGTTCGATCTGATCTTCGAAAATGACTGTTGAGGCTGCGCCGAGTGCGCCGAGGTAGGCGCTGCGAAAGGCATCAGAAGCAAAGATGCCGTGCAGGTAGCAGCCCAAGACGCGGCCTGTTTGAGTGCTGGCCCCTTCATTTGTTGATCCAAGCCGCAGCCACGGGCGGGCGCAATCGGGGCCATCGGTCCTGCCCATGTGGATTTCGTACCCGTTGAGCGATGTGCCTGATGCGAGATGTTGGCCCTCGCGTAGTGCCAGATGTTTCACAGGCTCCAACACTGTATCCACATCGAGATGGCCAAGGCCTGCTACGATGCCAGCAGGCCCTTCGATACCGTCAGGATCGCTGATGGTTTTGCCAAGCATCTGGTATCCGCCACACAGACCCATGACATGCCCCCCGCGCCGTACGTGTGCCGCGATGTCGATGTCCCAACCCGCGCTGCGCAGATCGGCCAGATCGGCGATGGTGGATTTGCTGCCCGCCAGCAAGATCAGATCAGTGTCAGCGGGGATTGGCATACCATTGGTTATCATGCGCAGATCAACCGATGGCTCTGCCGCCAGTGGATCAAGGTCGTCAAAGTTGGAGATGCGCGGCAACTGCGGTACGGCGATAACCAAACCATGCCCGCCAGAGCGGGAGCGCGCGGGCAGGTCCATCACGTCTTCGGCAGGCAGGCGGCTTGCCTGTTCGAACCACGGCAGCACACCGAGGGAGGGCCAGCCTGTGCGCGCGGCAATATCATCGCGGCCTTTGTCAAAGAGGCTTCGGTCCCCGCGAAATTTGTTGACGCAGAACCCTTTGATCAGTGCGTTATCCTCAGGGTCCAGCACCGCTTGGGTACCGACGATCTGGGCGATAACGCCGCCGCGATCAATGTCGCCCATCAGGATTACTGGCACCCCAGCGGCTCGTGCAAAACCCATGTTGGCGATGTCGCCCGCACGAAGGTTCGTCTCGGCGGGGGAGCCTGCGCCCTCGATCACGATCACATCGCATTGGGTCGCCAGTCGCGCAAAACTCTCCAGCACGAAGGGCATAAGGGAATGTTTGTTCTGGCCAAAATTGCGCGCGTCCTGATGGCCTGCAACTTTTCCCTGCACAATGATCTGCGCCCCTGTGGCGGTTTGCGGTTTGAGCAAGACGGGGTTCATATCGGTATGGGGGGCAATGCCACAGGCGCGCGCTTGGAGTGCTTGGGCGCGGCCAATCTCGCCACCATCGGAGGTGACAGCGGCATTGTTGGACATGTTTTGTGGTTTGAACGGGCGCACAGTGAGACCGCGATTGCGCAGGGCGCGCAGGATGCCTGCGACAACCATGGATTTGCCGACATTGCTGCCTGTGCCTTGGATCATGATTGCTTTTGCCATTGTGCGCCCTCGCTTGATGATTGGTTGCAAGGTGGCGTAAAGCAGGGGAGAGGAAAAGGACCATCGCATCTGTCATGCAGGCACAAAAAAACGCAGCCCGTGGGCTGCGTCTTTTTTTGTCTTACAAACGAATAGACGCTTATGCGGCTTCGGCTTGCTGAGCAGCATTGCGGCGCTCGGATTCTTCGCGCGACAGGGCAACGGAAGTCCGTACACCTTTGCCGACAAAGTCCATCAGACCGGTTACAACGCGTTCGTTAGGGTCGATGCCCGCACAGCTAAGAACTTCGCGGCCATCGCGTGAGCGTGCCCAACGGGCGATCTGCTCAGGGCCATTGCCATACTTCTTATCGTCTGCGATTGCATCATCGAGTGCAGCGAGTACTACGGCTGCGAACAGTTTACGGGCGCGGTTACCTTGTTCGTTATTAAAGGCCGTGCCATCAACGAAATCTTTCAACTCGTCGTCCTTCCATTATTCTTGCTCTTGTCATTTTCGGCGTCTGCCTCTTCTGACACATAACGAGCGATTCGGATACCCTGTTATAGCATGGCACCTATGCAAATTTTGCATGGCTACCTTAGGTAAAGTACTAGGGTCAGGACTCATAACCAAAAGATAACGGCTGCTGCGAGAGCAATTGCAGA
>CAWVWS010000155.1:0-6496 GCA_963933905.1 uncultured Sulfitobacter sp. | reverse complement strand
CATGCACACCCTCGCCCAGAAGTGCGCTAAGCTGCGCATCGAGGGCGCGAATGTCAATATCATCGGGCGTCTGGCGATAGCTGAGCGCACGCAAGGCACGGCGGTGGGCCGCGTCATTCATCTCGCCTGCGGCCTCGGCCACTTCGGCGCGCTCTGCCAGCGTACCGTTGCAATGCAGGATCACATCACAACCCGCAGCAATCGCGCCGCGGCTGAGATCACATAGGTTGCCCGACAGCGCCTTCATCGAAATGTCATCGGTCATTATGAGATTGTCAAAGCCGATATCCTCCCGGATCACCTGCATCATCTTCGCGGACAAGGTCGCAGGCGCGGTATCTATCGCCTCATAAACCACATGTGCGGTCATCCCCATCGGCGTGTCGCGCAGGCGTTTGAAGGGGGCGAAATCCACGCGGTCCAACTCTTCGCGCGGCGCACTCACATGGGGCAGCTCGAAATGGCTGTCGGCGGTGGCTCGGCCATGGCCGGGAATATGTTTGATTACGGGCAGAACGCCACCTGCCAGCATCCCGTCATTGGCGGCTTGTCCCATTAGGGCAATATCACGCGCATCGGTGCCATAGCAGCGGTTATAGAGAAACTCGTGGGTGTCTGCGCGGGGCACATCGACCATAGGCGCGCAGTTGCTGTCAATCCCGAGGGCATAAAGCTCATGCGCGATAAGACGGAAACGGATGTACATCGCTTCGGCGGCATTCTCGCCTGCCGCTTGGACGAAATTCATCGGCGGCAACCATTCGCGCCATGTGGGTGCACGCAGGCGTTGGACCCGGCCACCCTCCTGGTCGATGGTGATGGGTGCGTTGTGGCCTGCCGCGTCGCGGAAATCATCGCACAGGGCACGAACCTGATCGGGCGTGTCGATATTGCGTGCAAACAGGATGAACCCGAATGGTTTGGTGTCGCGAAACAGGGCTTTTTCCTCAGCGGTAAGGCGGTGGCCTTGCGCATCAAGGATGGTCGCGCCAAAACCGCTCATCGTGTCACCACGGGGATGCAATCCACGCTTTCGGCAACCAGTGCCGAGCAGAAGCGCCGCGCATCGCCGATGTCCTCGAACCCTTGGGCGCGCAGACGGTAGAACGTGCGACCCCCTGATTTGGCTTCCATGACGATCCGCTTTTTGCCTTCCATAAAGGGCGCAAAACGCGCACTCAGCTGCCCCCATTGTGCGCGAGCAATCTCTGGGCTGTCAAATGCGCCAAGCTGCACCAGACGTGTGCCTGCAGGCAGGCTGGCGGCATCCAGATCAATTCCGCTTATCGCGGCAGACGCAGCCACAGGAACAACCGAGGCTGCCGTTGCTGCGGCACTGCGCTTGGGGCGCAATGTCGGGCGTAGAGAGACGCGCATGCCTTCGCCGCTCAGGACGTCGGACAAATTCTGTGTCGCAACCGAGGCCAGCACCGGAGCGCTCTCGCCTTCCATATCTTCCATCGGAGCGATACCGTTGGTCAACTGCGCCACAAGGCTCTCGATAGAGCCGCTCTCGAGGGCGGCTGCGATGTCTTCAGCCGCAGGTGCTTCGACCACTGCCTCCTCTGCCACTACTTCTGTAACCTGCTCGGCTTGCGGTGCTTGCTCGGCGGAAACTTCTGACAGCACAGGCATAGGCTGGTCTTCATCAGCAAGTTCGGTGGGGCGCGGCGCAAGGCGTAGTTCCTCGGCCAGATGATCCGTGGCGCCAAGAGCAGAAACCGAATTCACGGACAATCCCTGATGCTGGGCAAAAGCGCCGCCCGGCTCTTCGGGGCGCACACGCATCTCGCCCTTTATTGCTGTGACGACAGGAATACCACTCACATCGCGCACCAAAAGCTTGTACCCCCAAACACCAACGCCGACCACAAGCGCAAGCGACACAACAGCGCCAGTCAGGTTTGTCAGCTTTGTCATCGCATTGCTGGAGGGCACCGAATATTCAGGGTGCACATGCTGAGCGAAACCCCCTTGGGGGGATTGTGTGTAATCTGCCATCGTTGCCTCTCTGTCCGCGCGATACAGTGCCGCACGGATCATATGTCGTTGCCTGCTACCCTGCGGTGGCTGCTTAACGCATCTCTTCCGCAGGAGTTACGCCAAGGATACCCAAGCCTGCCGCAATTACAATCGCAACGGACCGCGCAAGGGCGATTTTCGCTTGGGATGTTGCAGGATCGTCCTCCTGAATGAACCGCAGTCCAGTCTCGGCGTTGCCCAAGTTCCAGAAACCGTGCAAATCTCCTGCAAGTTCATAGAGATAGAAGGCAATCCTATGCGGCTCGTTGCTGCGCGCGGCAGTCTCTACCAGCCGCGGCCATTCTGCCACTTTGCGCAGGAGCGCCAGTTCGGCGTCGTGATCCAGCTTGCCGAAATCCGCCGATTTGAGCGCATCAGCACTTACGTCAATGCCCGCATCAGCGGCCTTGCGCATCACACTGGCTACCCGCGCATGGGCGTATTGCACGTAAAACACAGGGTTGTCGCGCGACTGCTCTGTCACTTTGTCAAAGTCGAAATCTAGCGGCGCATCGTTCTTGCGGGTCAGCATGACAAAGCGGGTCACGTCCTTGCCCACTTCCTTGATCAGATCGCTGAGTAGGACAAAGTTCCCTGCCCGTTTGGACATTTTGAATTCTTCGCCGTTTTTGAACAACTTAACCAGCTGCGTCAGCCTGATATCGAGCGGCACTTTTCCACCAGACAACGCATGCACCGCCGCCTTCATCCGCTTGACATATCCGCCGTGATCCGCACCAAAGACGTTGATCAACGCGTCATAGCCGCGCTCGACCTTATCATTATGGTAGGCAATATCGGGCGCAAAATAGGTCCATGTACCATCGTTTTTCTGGATCGGGCGGTCTTGGTCGTCGCCAAACTCGGTGGATTTGAACAGGGTCTGCTCGCGCGGCTCATAATCATCAGGCAATTTGCCTTTTGGCGGCTCAAGCGTGCCTTTATAAATCAGGCCCATCTTATCAAGTTTCTTGAGGCAGGCTTCGATTTTGCCCGTATTATAAAGCGATTTCTCGGAGAAGAAGCGGTCCATTTTCACACCGAGCAGGGCCAGATCGGCGCGAATAAGCTCCATCATCTCATCTGTGGCAAAGTTGCGGATCGGGATCAGCCAAACATCCTCGGGCTGGTCGAGATATTCCTCGCCCACCTGCTCTTTGAGTTTTTGACCGACAGGGATCAGGTAATCGCCAGGGTAGGTACCATCAGGAAAGGCCACCGTCTGACCATGCGCCTCTTGGTAGCGCAAAAAGACCGACCGTGCCAAAGCGTCGATCTGGTTACCACCATCGTTGATTACGTATTCACGCGTTACGTCCCAGCCAGAAAATGCCAGCAGCGAAGCAAGCGCATCGCCAAACACTGCGCCCCGCGTATGGCCCACATGCAGCGGCCCCGTCGGGTTTGCCGAGACGTATTCGACGTTTACACTGCGCCCTGCCCCCAGATCACCACGGCCATAGTCCGTGCCAGCGGCCAGCACAGTACCAGCCACGTTTTGCCAGACGGAAGGTGCCAGGAGCAGGTTCAAGAACCCAGGCCCCGCCACTTCGGCAGAAGTCACGCGCGGGTCATCGGCCAGCAGCACGGCCAGTTTATCAGCAATATCACGCGGCTTCATACCTGCGGGTTTCGCCAGCACCATCGCGGCGTTGGTCGCCATATCTCCGTGTGAGGCATCGCGCGGCGGCTCTGCTGTGACGTTGTCGGTGACCAGATCAGCAGGAAGATCGCCAGCGGCAACCATCGCATCAAGTGCGGTCAGAACAAGGGAGCGGATATCGGCGAAAAGGTTCATTGCAATGCTCTCAGCGGGTGAAGTGACCTGTCATGTACCACCCTGACAGGTCGCGTCAATCACACCCCTGCGATCACAGGCGCAATTCTGTACCCGTCAAGGAGCCTAAAGATTTCGCCAAAAGCCCCACAACAGCGGCCCGCACAGGGGTCACCGCCCCTTCGCCGACATTGATGAGGTTGAGCGTGATCCCGTCACGGCGCAGCGCATGGGCAAGGGCCGCCTGCGCCGACACCAGCGCCGGTCCCATCGCCCCTGCCGCCACATCCAGCGCCTGCTCGGGCCGCGCAACAATAGTTACAATCTGCCCCTCACAGGCGGAAAGTCCTGGCATAAACCCCTGCACAATCCCCTGAAGGACAGTGACGTTCAAGTCCAGTTTGTCAGGGTGGCGCAGAGGCATCAGGTTCAGGACCGCGTCAAGGCGGGCCTCGCCCCACGCGCGGCCAACGCGGCGCAATGCCTCTTCGGGTGTGCCTTTTAACGTCAATGGCACAGCGCCCTTGATCTGTTTGAGCGCTTCGCCGTTCGCATCCGCAGCGACAACTTGCGCACCCGATGCGCCCAGGGCGCGGGTGATGCTGCGGCCAAAACCGCTACAGGCGCCCAACACGATGATCCGCTTGCCTTGCAGCAGCAATTTCGGCGCGGCCCTTTGGTCAGCTTTCGTATCCAGAATTTATGATCCCTTCCCCGAGGTTCCACCTGCGCGGTGCCCCCCCGCACGGGGCGTGCCGCCAATCAGGCGTTCGTGTTCTTGCAGGGCGAAACGGTCCGTCATCCCCGCGATATAATCTGCAATAATCCGTGCCAGCAGTGTACGGTCTGTTCCCGCATGAGCAATATAATTTGCCCATTCAGAGGGCAGAAGCTGCGGTTTCTCCAGAAACCGGGGAAAGAGATCCTCCACCACTCCCGTCACTTCGGCCCGAATTTTCATCACCGCAGGGGCGCGGTACATGCGCGTGAACAAAAATCGCCGGATTTCCCCAAGGTCGCGCCACATCGCTTCAGAAAAGCAAATCGCCGGATGACCCAAATGGCGGATTTCCTCGACAGATTTTGCCCCAGAAACCTCCAGCCGCTCCTGTGAGGTCTCTATCACATCGGCGACCATTACACCAAAGACACGGCGCAGCGCCTCGTGGCGGCGGCGGTAGGCGTCCAGACCGGGGTGTAGCGCATCTACCTGCCCATAGGCATCGCGCAGCAGCGGCAATTGGGCAATATCGGCTTCGGTGAATAATCCTGCGCGCAGCCCGTCATGCAGATCATGGTTGTTATAGGCGATATCATCGGAAAGGGCCGCTACCTGGGCTTCGGCACTGGCATGGGTGTGCAATTCGAGATTGTGCAGCGCATCGTAATCGGCGAGCGCATGGGGCAATTCACCCGTCACCGGACCATTGTGCTTTGCAATCCCCTCCAACGTTTCCCACGTCAGGTTCAGCCCGTCAAAATCAGCGTAATGCCGCTCTAGCGACGTCACAATCTTGATCGCTTGGGCGTTGTGGTCAAAGCCGCCATAAGGCTGCATCAGCGCATGAAGTGCATCCTCGCCCGTATGGCCAAAGGGCGGATGGCCCAGATCATGGGCAAGGGCAATCGCCTCCGTCAGTTCTGCATTCAGTTTCAGCGCACCCGCAATCGTCCGCGCCACCTGAGCCACTTCAATCGAATGGGTCAGGCGCGTGCGATAATAATCGCCCTCATGCTCCACAAATACTTGGGTCTTGTGCTTGAGCCTGCGGAACGCGCTTGAATGGATGATCCGGTCGCGGTCGCGCTGAAAGCAGGAGCGGAAGCTACTTTCGTCTTCAGGGACCCGCCTGCCGCGTACGCGGTCCGGATCAGAGGCAAAGGATGCACGCATTTGATGGCTCCTGTAACGCGGCGCTTGTACCCCGCTTGGCTCAAACCTATATTACGCCCATGCCCCAATGGAAACACATCGCGGAGTGACCCCATGAACCTGCCCCCTAAAGTGACCAAACGCGCATTCGAGCGTTTGTCAGAGATCGGCGCCGCCACAGAGGGCAAAGCCCTGCGCGTGGCGGTTGAGGGCGGCGGGTGTTCTGGTTTCCAGTACGAGATCGCTCTGGACGAGGCCAAGGAGGACGACCTTGTCCTGACGGGCGATGGTGAAACTGTCGTTGTGGACAGTGTCTCGCTGCCGTTTCTTGCCAATGCAGTGATCGATTTCAGTGAAGAGTTGATTGGCGCGCGTTTTGTGATCGAGAACCCCAATGCATCATCATCGTGCGGCTGCGGGACATCATTTTCCATGTGATCGGGCATACGCAGCACAAGCGCGAGTAGGCGCAGAGCCGGAGAAATGATGCAAAACGCTTCAAAGCTTTTTGCCACCTTCGACCCTCACGTCAAAAACAGCACTTTGAAAAATTCTACCAGCCATCTTTCCCCGGCCCGGCGTTTCTCGCGTTGGCTAGGACGGGTGGACATACAGAACTGCCGTATGGATCAACCCGATAACATCGTATGCTTTGATGCGTGCAGTTGATCGCAGTGTGACAGGATGGGGCATGCACCCGTTTGGTGATTTGCCTTTACCCTCTGCGCCTGCGTTTGCATCATTGCGCTGTGGTATCATGCCTGCAAACTTCGCATAAAACGCAGGCAAAAGCCACCATTCATTGCAGCCGTGCGTTTGCGTCG
>CAWVWS010000154.1:0-6602 GCA_963933905.1 uncultured Sulfitobacter sp. | reverse complement strand
AACATCTTGGAAGTGATTAAATTGAAGGCGACAAACGGCATCATTGCCCAATATGCAGGCGAATTTGAGCAATCTGGACATTTGGCGGATTAGAAGATTGGCCTTGTCGCTGCGACGCAGCAACGTTCACCCATCCCCTGATGTCGAATCGAGCATCACTGAAACGGGATGTGTGACGACTGGATGAATTGGACCTCAGACCAGCCGCCACACGGTTTGCAACATTTAAGTTGCAGAGATTAGCTAATGTGCATGCCTTGTAAGAACAAGATGCACTGGTGACCTCTGCATGGAGAAATCACATGAAAACAACATCTGCTCTTGTCGCCGCACTGACTTTATCAACGGCTCTGCCTGCACTGGCCGCTGACTGCCCCATCAAAGTGGGGGTTCTGCACTCGCTCTCGGGGACTATGGCCATTTCCGAGACCACGCTAAAAGATACGATGGAAATGCTGATCGAACAGCAAAACGCCAAAGGCGGCGTGCTGGGATGCCAGCTTGAAGCGGTTGTTGTCGATCCTGCCTCCGACTGGCCGCTCTTTGCTGAAAAGGCGCGTGAACTGCTGACTGTGCAGGAAGTTGATGTTATCTTCGGTAACTGGACCTCTGTGTCGCGCAAATCCGTACTGCCTGTTATCGAAGAGTTGAATGGCCTGCTGTTCTACCCCGTGCAGTATGAGGGTGAGGAAAGCTCCAAAAACGTGTTTTACACAGGGGCGGCACCGAACCAGCAGGCGATCCCTGCAACGGACTATTTCCTTGAAGAGCTTGGTATCGAGAAATTCGCACTGCTGGGGACAGACTATGTCTATCCGCGCACGACCAACAATATCCTCGAGGCCTACCTGCAATCAAAAGGCATCGCAGACGGCGATATCTTTGTGAACTATACACCCTTCGGTCACTCCGACTGGTCAAAGATCGTGGCCGATGTTGTGGCCCTTGGCGCGTACGGCAAAAAGGTCGGCGTGATCTCAACGATCAATGGCGATGCTAACATCGGTTTTTACAAAGAACTGGCCGCTGCCGGTGTCTCCGCGGATGATATTCCTGTTGTGGCCTTTTCTGTGGGCGAGGAAGAGCTCTCCGGTCTGGATACCAGCAACCTTGTCGGCCACCTCGCCGCTTGGAACTATTTTCAGTCAGCAGACACCCCAGCCAACGTCGAATGGATCGCCGCATGGAAAGAGCGGATGGGCGCAGAACGCGTTACCAATGACCCGATGGAGGCGCATTACATCGGCTTCAACATGTGGGTGAACGCGGTGACCGACGCAGGAAGTGTTGACGTCGATGCTGTGCGCACGGCGATGTACGGGCAGGAATTCCCGAACCTGACGGGTGGCACAGCCGTCATGCTGCCCAACCACCATCTGTCCAAGCCAGTTTTGATTGGCGAGATCACAGCGACGGGTCAATTCGACATTATCAGCCAGACAGCCGAAGTGCCCGGCGATGCCTGGACCGACTTCCTGCCCGAATCCGCGAAACTGTTATCGGATTGGAAGGAGCTTGGCTGCGGTATGTACAACACCGAGACCAAGACCTGCGTTCAGACGCTTTCCAACTACTGAACCCCTCGTGAGGGCACGTTTGCGCGTGCCCTCCACCTCTGATTGTCCGGAAACTGAAATATGAAAAGCCTGCTGCTGGCCTTGTGCTTTGCCTTGTCCTTTGGCCATTTGGCCTCGGCCCAGACGACCCGTGTTCAGGAGGTACTGCAAACCCAGCGTGCGTTGATCGAGAAAAGCTTGCGCCGCACGATTGGCCCTGCAATTGATGCGCTGGTGGCCAGTGGACTGCCTCAGATGCAAAACGTGTTGGAGGTTTGGCAGGCCAAAAAGATGTGGCAGCGCAAAGCGGACGGGTTGTTCTTTACGGCAACCAAGAATGACGATGCCAGCTACACCTTACAAAGCTTCGATGACGGTGCAGAGGTCGGCACCGCAGCCTCTATCGATCTGAAACAGCTCAAACCCAACAGCGGTGTGCGTGCCATGATCGCCACGGCTTTGGTGCAATTCCAACTCTCTGACCCCGATCCCGTCAAACGTGCCGATGCGTTGGATTCGATTGCGCGTGATCCAGAGGCGGCATTACTCGCGCCTCTGCGTGCCTCGATTGAGGGCGAAACAGACGCAGATATCCTCACCCGCAAGACGCGGTTGGAACGGCTGATGAGCATGGCTTATGATGACGACATTCCTACCCGCGTCGCCGCGATCAATGATATGTCAGGTGATCTGGGGGTTGATTTTCGCGCGACCCTGAATCCGATCCTCACCACGACGCGGGCGATTTCCCAAACCCCGCCAGAGGCAAACATCGCCCTTGAATTGGCTGTCGGCATTGATGCGTTGCCCCGCATGCAGGCTTATGCTCTGCTGGTCGCAGCGGGTAATGCACCCGTTCAAGTCACGGTGGACGCCCGTGATGCGGCGCTTGAGGCGAATATCATAGCGGGCCGCATTGCGGATATTCCTGTGGCACAGCTCTCGACTGAGGCGGCACGTGACAGGGCGTATGACGCTTTGGTCGCGCGCGACTTGGCAGCTCCTCGGGTAACCCAAGCGGACATCGACGCGAGCCTTGCAAGTTTCCGTTTCTTTGACGTCTACGTCGAGCCGTCTGAGGCCGTCACCCAAGCAGCTGAAGCCGCACTCGCCGCCTCCGAAACCCGCGTCGCGATAAGCCAAGCAGCCGATCTGGGGCTTGATGCGCTCTCGCTCGCCTCGATCTATTTCCTCGCTGCCATTGGTCTTGCCATCACCTTTGGCGTGATGGGCGTCATCAACATGGCACATGGCGAATTTATCATGATGGGCGCCTATACCGGCTATGTAGTGCAGCTGTTTGTGCCCAATCACACGGCCTCTATCCTTATTGCGGTGCCGTTAGCCTTCGCCGTGACTTTCGCCGCTGGCGTGGCGCTTGAGCGTCTCGTTGTGCGCTGGCTGTATCACCGCCCGCTGGAAACCCTCTTGGCAACCTTTGGCGTCTCTATCGCCCTGCAACAACTGGCCAAAAACATCTTTGGTACACAGGCCCGGCCGTTGACCTCGCCTGCTTGGCTGGACGGGTCGTGGTTTATCAATGATGTGGTGTCGATCAGCTATATCCGCATCGCGATCTTCATTCTGGCGCTGTTGTTTCTGATGCTCTTTCTATTCATCATGAAGCGCACGCGGCTGGGGCTGGAAACCCGCGCTGTCACCCAAAATCCAAAAATGGCGGCGAGCATGGGGATCAACCCTGACCGCGTAAATATGCTGACCTTCGGGCTTGGCTCTGGCATTGCGGGGATCGCTGGTGTCGCCATCGGGCTTTTTGCCAAAGTGACCTCGGAAATGGGCAGCGACTATATTGTTCAAAGCTTTATGACCGTCGTTGTTGGCGGTGTTGGAAACATCTGGGGTACGCTGGCAGGGGCGGCGATGATTGGTGGGTTCCAGAAGGGTGTCGAGTTCCTGAACCCCTCGAACACGCTGGCGGCACAAACTTACATGATCATCTTTATCATCATCTTTATTCAATTCCGGCCAAGGGGCATCATCGCCCTCAAAGGCCGCGCGGCGGGGGATTGAAACCATGGAACGCTCCTTTATCGCGCGCAACCCGTCAGTCCTGATCTTCCTGTCTTTATTGGCGCTTTTCACGCTGGGGGTCACGATCCTTTCCGAAGGCTTTGGCATCGGAGTGATCTCCACCAGTTTCGTCAAGGTTTTGGGCAAGACGCTCTGCCTTTGCCTGGTCGCTATCGCGATGGATCTGATCTGGGGCTACACGGGGATTCTGTCGCTGGGTCATTTCGCATTTTTCGGGTTGGGTGGCTATATGATCGGCATGTGGCTGATGTATGAGCGGACGCGCCAGATTGTCGTTAATTCGTTATCTGAGGGGGTGCTTCCACCAACCCCCGAAGAGATAACTGCAGGCATCGGCAACCAGATATTCGGGGTCGTGGGCAGTAGTGAGTTTCCGCTGGTCTGGGCCTTTGCGGACAGTCTGGTGTTGCAACTGGCCTTTGTCATCTTGGTGCCGGGCATCCTTGCAATGGTGTTTGGCTGGCTCGCATTTCGCAGCCGTGTAACAGGTGTCTATCTCTCGATCCTTACCCAAGCCATGACGCTCGGCCTGTCACTCTACCTGTTCCAGAACGCCAGCGGTCTGCGCGGCAATAACGGCCTTTCGGGTCTACAAAACCTCCCCGGTGTGGCGGCCCCGCAATCGGTTGTCTCGGTGTGGTTCTTCTGGGCCTCGGCGCTTGCGCTTGCACTTGGCTATCTGCTGGTGGCTTGGGTGGTTTCTGGCAAATTCGGCTCGGTCATTCGCGGCATCCGCGACAATGAGGCTCGGGTACGGTTCTTGGGCTATTCGGTCGAAACCTACAAGCTAGCGGTGTTCACTCTCACAGCCTGCATCTCGGGCACCGCAGGGGCGCTCTATTATCCACAAGCGGGCATCATCAATCCCGCCGAAGTCGCCCCCATCGCTTCAATCTACCTCGCTGTTTGGGTGGCGATCGGCGGTCGTGGACGCCTATATGGCGCTGTTATCGGGACCGCCTTTGTCAGCCTTGTCTCAAGCTGGTTCACAGGTGGCCAAGCGCCTGACGTCTCTTTGGGTTTCTACACTGTAAAATGGGTGGATTGGTGGCTGGTTCTGCTGGGTTTCAGCTTTGTTTTGGTGACGCTTTACGCACCAAATGGCATCGGCGGTTTGATTGATCTGGTGAGACGCAAAAGCAAGGAGCCGCAGCCATGAACACGCTTTTGGAAGTCTCGGGGGTCACCGTCAGCTTTGACGGGTTTCGCGCCATCAACAACCTTTCGTTCCAGATCGCAGATGCAGAGTTGCGCGCAGTGATCGGTCCCAATGGCGCGGGCAAGACGACGTTTATGGACATCGTCACAGGAAAAACCAGACCTGACGCAGGCCACATCCTGTGGGGTGCCAAAAGCATCTCGCTCATCGGCATGTCGGAGGCCAAGATTGCCCAAGCAGGTATTGGGAGGAAGTTCCAAAAACCGACTGTTTTTGAGGAACAGACCGTGCAGGAAAACCTGATGATGGCCCTGCGCAAAGACCGTGCGCCTCTAGCTGTGCTGTTCTTTAAACCTGCCAAGGATGACTTTGTCCGTGTGTCAAATCTCGCGAGCCAGATCGGCCTCGTTGATGCGTTACTCAGGGTCTCGGGCGAGCTAAGTCATGGTCAAAAGCAATGGCTGGAAATCGGCATGCTACTCGCCCAAGAACCGAAATTATTGCTCGTCGATGAACCTGCTGCGGGCATGACACCCGCCGAGCGTGAGAAAACAACTGCGATCCTTGTAGAAGCCGCCAAGACCCGCGCAGTGGTCGTGGTAGAGCATGATATGGAGTTCGTGCGCCGCCTGAAGTGCAAGGTGACTGTGCTGCATGAAGGGGCCGTTTTGGCCGAGGGTAGTTTGGACCATGTGACCAAAAATCAAGACGTGATCGACGTCTATCTGGGGCGTTGAGATATGTTGATCGTACAAGACCTCATCCTGCATTACGGCAATTCGCAAATCCTCTATGACATCTCGATGCAGGCCAAAGTGGGGGAGGTGACATGCGTTATGGGCACCAATGGCGTTGGCAAAACCAGCCTGCTTAGGGCGATATCGGGCACGCATCCACGCTCGGGCGGGGACCTTGCTTTCGATGGTCATTCTTTAGGTCAGGTTGGCGCGCACAAGATGGCGCAGCTTGGCGTTGGCTATGTCCCGCAAGGGCGCGATATTTTCCCGCTGCTCACAGTGCGCGAAAACCTCCAGACGGGATTTGCCTGCCTGCCCAGATCAGAGCATTTTATCCCCGACGATATTTTTGAGCTGTTTCCGGTTCTGGACGAGATGGCGCACCGTCGCGGCGGTGATCTGTCTGGGGGGCAACAACAACAACTGGCCATTGCCCGCGCGCTGATCACAAAGCCTAAATTGCTGCTGCTCGATGAACCAACAGAAGGTATTCAACCCAACATTATCCAACATATCGGAAAAGTCATAAGCCTGCTGCGGGATCGGGGCGATATGGCGATTGTTCTGGTCGAGCAGTATTTTGACTTTGCGTTTGAGCTAGCGGATCAGATCGTTGTTTTACAGCGTGGACAGGTCATCGAAAACGCATCCAAAGAACACTGCAAGCGGGAAGCTATCTTAGCCAGTGTATCCGTTTGAAATGTCGAACGCAGATAATTTTGTTACTCAAATATCAACCTGAGAATACGTAATAAAAGCCTCTTTTCCCGGCTGATATGTTCATCTGATAATGGTGCCGACTACTAAGGTGAAATGCCGGTAAGCTTGATTTGTGGGATTTGTGAAAATTCTTAATTAGGTCCGCGCGGCGGTCATCGATATGAAAAAACTGTATGCTGGGCGATGTCATCTATTTGGTAGTTGCATGGCAGCGTCGCGGTACCATGCCAAAGTCCGCATAGGGCCGAGTAAGGCTACACCATTATGGCTGAGGGCAAGTAGTGCTGAAGCGCGGAGAACGCCAGGTTTGGGCCAGAAGCAGCGGCATTCACGAAGGGCGGAAATCAGATGCGTAGAATTCTTTCGGGAGCCGGTGAA
>CAWVWS010000153.1:0-6620 GCA_963933905.1 uncultured Sulfitobacter sp. | reverse complement strand
ACTTCGGACAACACCGCCAGCTATCTGGAAAACCCGGCAACCGTCATCATGCACGGCATTGATCTGGATGGCTACGCCCCCGCACCCGACCGCGCCGCCTTACGAGCCAAGCTGGGCCTGCCCGTCGAGGGAATCCTGATTGGCTGCTACGGGCGCATCCGCCGCTCCAAAGGGACGGACGTGTTTTCCTCAGCGATGGTGGGCGTGAACAAACGCTTGCCCGCCCATGCCCTGATTATGGGCCGCGCCGTGCCAAAGGATCAGAAGTTCCTGCAATCAATCAAGGACGAGGTTTCAAAAACAGGCCTGACCCACAACTTCCACTTTCTGCCCGAAGTGCCCGTCGAAGACATGGCAGACTGGTACCGCGTGCTGGACCTCTATGTCGCCCCGCAACGCTCAGAAGGCTTCGGCCTCACCCCGATCGAGGCGATGGCCTGCGGCGTTCCCGTCATCGCCACCCGCGTCGGCGCGTTCGAGCAGATCGTCACACCGCAAACAGGAATGCTCGTCGATACTGACGATCCAGCCGACCTGACGAACGCAATATGCGAGGCTTTTGAGCCACCCTATCCAGTCAAAGACTGGGCCAAAAACGCGCGCCCACATGTCGCTGAACACTTCTCGATCGAGCGCGAAGCGGCAGAGCTAATCAAACTCTACCGCAAACTACTTGATGAAAAGTAAGCTGTACACGTCACAGCCCAACTTCATTTTGCCAATTAAAATGAAATCCCGAAGTCATCCCCCAACGCAAGCGCATGCGTTTACGCGGCAGGCATCCGCTGCTCGACAATCCCCGCCCACCAGCTGCACCCGACAGGGATGACATCGTCGTTAAAGTTATAAAGCGGATGATGCACCATGGCTGTGTCGCCATTGCCGACCAGAATATAGGCGCCGGGGCGTTCTTCGAGCATAAAGGCGAAATCCTCGCCCCCCATTACCAAAGGCGCTTCGCTGCAGTCACCAGAGATGCTGCGCGCCACATCGGCGGCAAATTCCGTCTGCGCCTCGTGGTTGACCATAACGGGGTAATTGCGGTTATACGTCACCCGGGCCACAGCACCCATTGCCGCCGCCACACCTGTGCAAATCTCGTTCACCCGCTTGTCCGCCAGATCACGCAGTTCCGGCGTCATGGTCCGCACCGTCCCTTTGAGCCGCACCTTTTGCGGAATGACGTTATAGGCATGCGACGATGTCTCGAAGGAGGTGATGGACACAACAATCGTTTTCACCGGATCGGCATTACGGCTCACGATGGTTTGCAACGCACCAACGATCTGGGCCGCAACCACAGTGGTATCCACCGTCTCGTTCGGTTTGGCCGCATGTCCGCCAAGGCCCTCGACTTCGATGTCCAGCAGATCAGTCGCGGCAAAGAACGGACCCGGACGAATGGCAAAACTCCCCGCTGGCATACCGGGCCAGTTATGCATGCCGTAGACTTCCTGAATGCCCCAACGGTCCATCATCCCGTCATCGCACATCACTTTGGCCCCGCCGCCCCCCTCTTCGGCAGGTTGGAAGATTACCACTGCCGTGCCATCGAAATTCCGCGTCTCAGCCAGATATTGCGCCGCCCCCAGCAGCATGGCGGTATGCCCGTCATGACCGCAGGCATGCATCGCACCGTCGGTTTTGGAGGCATAGTCCAGCCCCGTTTCCTCATGGATCGGAAGTGCGTCCATATCCGCACGCAGGCCGACCACTTTACCCGATGCCGTGCTCTTACCCTTGATCACCCCCACCACACCTGTACGCCCGATGCCCTCAACCACTTCGTCACAGCCAAAGGCGCGCAGCTTTTCGGCGACAGTGGCCGACGTGCGGTGCGTCTCGAACAATATCTCGGGGTGCTCATGCAGGTCACGACGCCACGCTGTAATGTCGCTGTGCAGTTCGGCAAATCGGTTCTTAACGGGCATGGGATGCGTCCTTTGGTGATGGTTTTCAAAAGCCTAACCCAGCCTTTGCCCCACCACCAGAGGGGATCACGTCACGCCACAGGCATCCGCCGCTCGACCAGTTCGGCAAACCACGAACAGCCCGCAGGAATGGCATCATCGTTAAAGTTATACTCGGGGTGATGCACCGTAGCGCCGCCCCCGTTGCCCAACATGATATAGGCACCAGGTCGCTCTTCGAGCATATAAGAGAAGTCCTCACCCGCCATAATAGGCGGCGTGGCGCGATCCACACCAGGGCTGACCACCTCCGCCGCATCCGCCGCGTAAACAGTCTCATCCGCATGGTTTACCGTCACGGGATAGCCGCGGTCATAGTCAATCTCAGCCACACAGCCATGGGCGCGCGCAGTCAGGTCCACAATCTCGCCCAGACGCCGCTCCGCCAGATCGCGCACGTCCTTGTCCAAGGTCCGCACAGTCCCGCGCATGGTCACACGGTGGGGGATGATGTTGAACGCCTCACTGTCCGAGCGCAGGACGCAAACCGAACAAACCACTTGCGCCAGCGGGTCCACATTGCGGCTTGCGATTGATTGCAGCGCCACGATCACATGGGCCGCCGCCAGATTGGGGTCAATCGCCTCATGCGGCGCAGCGGCATGGCCACCCTGCCCTGTGATAATGATCTCGAACTCGTCCGTCGCAGCGAGCAATGCACCCTCACGAATGTGAAAACTGCCAACTTCGGCGCCGGGCATATTGTGCAGCCCGTAAACTTCATTGATGCCCCAGCGCTCCATCAGCCCGTCTTTGCACATCTCAAGGCCGCCGCCGCCGCCCTCTTCTGCGGGTTGAAAGATCAGCACAACCTTCCCGTCAAAGTTCCGCGTCTCCGCCAGATATTGCGCCGCCCCCAGCAGGATCGCCGTATGCCCGTCATGACCGCAGGCATGCATCTTGCCAGGGTTCTTGGAGGCGTATTCAAGCCCCGTTGCCTCCTCGATCGGAAGCGCATCCATGTCAGCCCGCAAGCCCACCGTACGACCAGAGCTGTTGGTGCGCCCTTCAATCACGGCCACAACACCCGTTTGCCCGATGCCCGTGGTAATATCAGTGATGCCAAAGGATCGCAGCTTCTCCTCCACAAACTTCGCCGTCTCGTGCACATCGAATTGCAACTCGGGATACTGGTGCAGGTGGCGGCGCCAGCCTGTAATCTCGGCGTGCGTCTCGGCAAAACGGTTCTTGATCGGCATGGGATTTCCTTTTCAAACGTCTGGTCCGGGGACCATTTTTGTACCATCGGTAAATCGGGCAAAGCGGAACCGCGACATATCATGCCCCGCAGGCCGCCCCGCGGCAAGATCAGCGAGGATACGCCCCATGGCAGGCCCGATGCCAAAGCCATGGCCGCTCATCCCCGTGCCTACAATCAGCCCCTCAATGGGTGTGTGATCCACCACCGGCACAATATCAGGCATCGTATCAATCATCCCCGCCCAAGTCGCCTTGAGCTTCACTTCGCCCAGTGTCGGGAACAGCTGCGCAAAGTCACGCGCCAGTTTCGCCATTTTGGCAGGCACAGGTTTGGGGTCCAGAATCCGCATCCGTTCAAACGGAGTTTCCTCATCCGCCGCCCACCGCCGCTTGGTCCCCCATGCATCGGGGAAACCCGATGGCGCATAGGGTTTGAGCATACAGCCAAAGGGATCAATCCACAGTTGGTTGAGGAAATTGGGCAAGGCGCGAAAAGCATCAGGCCCCACAAACAGCTCGGACGGACCTTTGGGCGCAAGCGTATAACCGCCATCGGCACGGCGCCGGAACGCCAGCTTTTTCGCAGAGGCTGCCGTTTGGCCCACATCTGGCAACGGCTTTGTCGCCGCAACTTGGGAACGCACGGACAACTGCGGCAAAGCCACGCCATGATTGCGCAAGAACAGCGACGACCATGCACCGCCCGCTAGCACCACACGCGGGGTGGCAACGCGGCCCAATTCCGTCACCACCCCCTCCACTTTACCGTTCGTGATGTCCAGACAGCGCACTGCGCAATGCTCGATGATTTGCACACCCTCACGCACAGCAATCTCGGCCAGCGCGGGCACAGCCACCCAAGGCTCCGCACGGTAATCGGTATCGGTGTGCAGCGCCGCCAATGGCCGTTCCGCCATATCAGGATACATGACCGCCAACTCCGCCGCGCCAATGACCTTACTGCTCAGCCCGTTCTCTTTGGCATGCGGCAACCAGCCTTCATAGCCCCACACCGCAGCTTCGCTATGGGCGAAATAGGTCACACCCGCTTGGGTCAGGCCGATCTGCGCGTTGGTCTCACGCGACAGGTCCTCCCAGATTCGCTGGGCCTCGCTCATAATCGGAATCTCGGCAGGATCACGGCCCTGCTGTCGGATCCAGCCCCAGTTGCGGCTCGATTGTTCCGCCGCGACCAGCCCTTTTTCCAGCACGACCACCCGCGCGCCCCCCCGCGCCGCAAAGAGCGCGGTGCATATACCGATAATGCCGCCACCAATGACCACCAGATCAGCGGCATCAGGCAGCGGCCCCCTATAGCGCGGCGGCTGTCCACTTGTGATCGGAAAACCCGCCATCAGAGGGCTCTCCTCAGAGACACAGCCGCTCAACCAGCTTTTGCATAAACGCATGGCCTGCGTTGAACTGGTCGACCTCGATGAACTCATTTGGCTGGTGCGCTTGGGCGATATCACCCGGTCCACAGATCACGGCGCTATAGCCTGCGTCCTGAAACTGCCCTGCCTCGGTGCCGTAGCTGACTTTGTGGCTGGCGTTGTCGCCAGTGATCTGGCGGACAAGCGTCTCGGCTTCGCCATCCTCTTCGGGCTGCAAGGCTGGCACGTCAAAGCGCGGCGTGATCTCGATCCGCGTCTGAGGCACAACGGACTGCATGGCCTTCTCGACTTCGCGCACTTTCTGAAGGTAGTCGATTTTCCACCTTTCCTTGTCCTCGCCGGGAACCACACGGAAATCCATGGCGAATTTACAGTCTTTGGCAGTGATATTATGCGCCGTGCCGCCCTCGATCATACCCACATGCACAGTGGTAAAAGGCGGATCAAACATCGCGGCAAGTTCCGAAGGCTTGACCGCCATATTGGCCGTGTTCTGCTCGTTGGCCCATTCAATCAGCTTTGCCCCTGCCATGATCGCATTGACGCCCGTGTGCAGCAGTGAGGAATGCACCTCGAACCCGATAACATGCGTGTTAAAGCCAGAGCCGCCTTTGTGGCCTGTCACCGCTTGCATCGTCGACGGCTCTCCCACGATCACGGCACTGCCTTTCGGCAACACGCCCTGCATCGCGGCAATCATCGGCGGCGCGCCGGTGCATCCCACTTCCTCGTCAAAGCTCAAGGCGATCTGCAAGGGCCGCCTTGCTCCCGCATAATGCGCCTCGACCAGCGCCCAAAGCGCCAGCGCGTCAAACCCTTTCATATCGCAGGTCCCGCGCCCGTAATACTTGCCATCCTTTTCGACCACAGTGAAGGGATCAGTGTCCCACGGCTGCCCGTCCACAGGCACCACATCCGTATGCCCTGACAGCACAATTGCCCCCTCGACCTCGGGCCCCACATGGGCAAACAGCGCATGTTTGGGCTGATCAGGATCAATATAACGGTGCGCGGCAATGCCATGGCTGCCAAGGTATTCCTCAACCCAGTCGATCAACGGGATATTCGTGTCGCGCGAGACTGTGGGAAAGCTGATGAGCTTGGTCATCAATTCCAGCGGGGTAAGACGGTCAGTCACAATCGGTATCCTCCTGATACGGTGAGAACCTCACCGGTTATAGCACGTGCCCTTTCACTTTCCAGAAAGCAAACGGCATCGGCAATATCTGATGGCTCTGCCAGTTGGCCGAGCGCTGTCATGTCTTCAAACGCTTTGGTCAGTTCTGCGTCGCGGGGCGCTTGCGCGATATTCACAGCCCCGGGTGCCACGGCGTTGACGCGAATGCCGCGCAGCCCCAACTCCTTGGCCATCGCACGTGTCCACAGATCAAGTGCGGCCTTGCTCGCCCCATAGATCGCAGCCCCTTTGGGAGGCAGCACGGCATTGACCGACGATATCCCTATCAAACAAGCCCCCCGCCCCAGATGCGGCAAGGCCGCCGCCAGCAGCCCGTGCGGGGCCAGCACATTCACATCAAACGTGGCCCGCAGCGCCTCATGATCAAAATCACCTACGGGAGAACCTGCAATCGTCCCCGCATTGTTCACAATCAGATCGAGACGCCCAAACCGCTCCAAAACCGCAGCCACAATCCGCGCATAACTCTGCGGATCACGCAAATCCGCCTCTATCGCCAGAACACCCAGCGGCAGATCATCAGGCGCAGTCGTCAGATGGATAATCACAACTGCATAGTCCGCGGCCAACATTTCGGCAGTCACCCGCCCGATCCCGCGTGCAGCCCCCGTCACAAGAGCAACTTTCCTGACAGGGGTTTGCGTCACGGTTAATAACCGCTGTCGGTAATCAATACTTTATGCCCATTGCCCAGATCGCGGTAAACGCTCGGCTCGGCAATGTAGCTCACTGGATGGATCGGCGACGGGATCGGTTTGAAGTTCAAATCCTTCTCCGCCTTGCGCTTACGAGGATCGGCAATCGGAACCGCCTTCATCAACGCTTGGGTATAGGGATGCGCGGGTTTCTCGAACACTT
>CAWVWS010000152.1:0-6624 GCA_963933905.1 uncultured Sulfitobacter sp. | reverse complement strand
AATAATGGCTCAGAAGGGATGCAAACAGCAATATTCCCATGATTTGCCCTGTCCATACCCCCGAAAGGTAAGGCCGCGCTGCATCCATTGCGTTGATCGAGACCAATCCAAAGCTGAGGTTCGTCAAGTGGCTTGTCACGAAGGTCAATAGGAACAACCCTGACCAGATGCGAACCGCCCGCACCACAATCGCAGGCGTCATGGTTGTGTTTGAGATTGTCATTGCTCAGCTCCTTGTGTGGGCAAGTCTGGCGTACAAGGGCGGAGGCAGTCTCTGATCGAGCGGTCCGGCATATTTAGTCCCTATTTACGCATAGTTTGGCGTATTCTGATCCGTGTTGGCAAGCTTCAAGGTCATTTGAATTTGTTTGGTCGCCTTGGTCAAAAGGGTGTCTGCTAAGATCGCTCTGGCAAAGGGCCTTTGATTGCCGCAGTCCAGTTCTCAATCCGCTTGAAACAGGATGCGTCCCCGCTGCGCAATCAATTGGGCGGTACCGGTGGTCGGGTGGAAATATCCTTCGACCCGCTGGCCCTCAGGATTGGTGCCATACCCCTCCCAACATCCGCCGTCCTCCTTCATCCGCCGCACCGACCAGCCCCCAGTCTCCAACTGCTCTGTCAGCTCTGCCTGCGTCAGCCATTGCGCGCGGTCGGTCGGCTCGCAACTGTATAAGCCAGTGGCATGCGCGCTGATGGGCGAGGTGAGCATGCTGACGAGTACGGCGATTGTCAGGGGTTTTTGCATGACGTTTCTCCTACAGGATTTGTTTCTTTTGCGAGGTGTTGCGCCACAGGCGGTACGCTTCCAGCCCAGCGAGCGGGACGAAATGCACCAGTGCCGGGCCGATATTGTTATGCACAAAAATCCAATGGAGCAACGTACAGACAGCGGCCAGATAGATCCATCTTTGGAGTGTTTTCCACGTCGGCCCCATGCGGCGCACGGACCAATCGTTCGATGTGACTGCCAATGGAAAAAAGACAAAAAGCGCTACCCAGCCCGTCCAAATGCCCAAGGCCAAAGCTTCGCCCAGAACCGCCCGCAGACTGCCCATATCAACCAGATAAAGAGTGGTGTGAAACGCGGCATAAGCGAAAGCGGCCACGCCAAAATAACGACGCCGTTTCATCATCCAAATCCAAAATTTCGAGGCTGGAAACAGCATCCGCATCGGCGTTAGGATCATCGCGATGATCAGAAACCGGGCCGAAAACCTACCCGTTGGATGCAGCAGCATCTCCGCCACTGGCTTGCCTGTTGTTGCAGGTTGATCCGATACCAATGCGAGGATCATAGGAACGGAGGGCAACGCAAGAAGCGCCCAGATAAATGCCCGAGTGTTGATGGCGCCTTTCAGCATGGATAGTCCTTGGCCTTTTCGAGGTACATAGGCTCTTAAACGGCGCAGAAAGGATTTTCCGTCGGTGTTCTCTTAAGAAATTTTGCGGTTGTATCCAAAGGCCGCAAATTTTCGGGTGATAGCGAGATGACGCTTAGCGCATCCAGTGTCAGCCAATTCTGTCTTGCATGAAAAAGATGAGCACAATCAGGTCCAAAGCTGCCCTTAAAAGTGGCTGCAGCATCCGGTAAAATGGGCTCGGAGCGGACGTGCGCAGCCACTCCACGGCCCGCACTCTCACTCCAACCAACCCAGCACCGCATCCGCTACCTCACGCGGGCGCTGGTGGTGCAGCCAGTGATCCACGCCCTCAATCTCCACGCGTGTCAGATCAGGCGCATAGTCCTCCAACCCTTCGGTCGTCGCGGGCAATAGGGCGGTATCCGCCGTCCCCCAAACCAACAGATGCGGACAGCGCACTTGCAACCGCGCAGGATCAAACACCAAACCCACGATGGCCTCACCTGACAGCCCGATCTTCAGGGGTGAGGCGCGGTACCAGTTCACCATGCCGCGCAATCCCGCCGCATCGCGCCACGCCGCCTTGTACCCTGCCAGCGTCTCACCGCTGAGCCAATCCATATCCATATGCGCCGAAAACAGCCCCATCAACTTGGCAAAATCATCCGCCGCCAGAATGTCCTCTGACCCTTCACGCCGCAGGAAATGGATGTACTGCGAGGCATCGGTCTGCGGCCCGCCTTTGGCCAGTTCCCGCTGGAAGGGTGCAGGGTGTACACCGTTCATGATGATGAGCTTGGACACCAGATCAGGCCGCCCGATCGTCAGCGCATAGGCCACAGACGCGCCCCAGTCATGGCCCAGCACAATCACGGGCTCATCCCCGATCAACGCCACCAGATCGGAGACCAACAGCGCGGTTTTATACAGCGCAGGATCGCTCGGTCGCCAGCTTTGCCCGTATCCGCGCTGGTCAGGGGCAATGCAATGAAACCGCTCCGCCAGCAGTGGAGCCAGATCGTTCCACGCGCCCGAATATTCAGGGAACCCGTGCAGCATCAAAATCTTGGGCGCATCCCTGTCGCCCCAATGGCGCATGAAAAACTGCTCCCCGTTCAACTCGACCGTCTCTGTCCAATGCGCGTTCATGTCAGACCCTCCCGTGTGACTGTCCCCAGCCTAGGGCAGCACCGCGCCGCAATACAATCGCCGCGCCACGGAATGACGCAACATCACAAACGCCATTTCGCGCCTTTCACGACCGCCCCTTTGGCCCTAGAGAGGATATATGTCCAAGACCATGTCCACTCCCGCGCACATCCGCGCCATTGCCGTTCTGGGCCTACCCCTCATCGGTGGGCACATTGCGCAGATGGCGATTGGCGTCACGGACACAGTCATGCTCGGCTGGTACGGCGTTGAAGAATTGGCCGCCGTGACGCTGGCCTCGACGTATTTCTTTGTACTTTTCATCTTCGGCTCGGGCTTTGCCTGGGCCGTCATGCCTATGGTCGCCAGCTTTCAGGCCGAAGGCGATGAGACCTCGATCCGCCGCGCCACGCGCATGGGCCTCTGGCTCAGCTTTGCTTTCGCGCTCTTGGCCCTGCCGCTAATGATCTTCTCCGCACCGATCCTGCGCCTCATGGGGCAGGGGGAGGATGTGGTGACAAACGGCGCGCTCTATCTCTCGGTGGCGGGCTGGGGCATCTTGCCTGCACTCTTTGTCATGGTCCTTAAATCCTATCTCGCCGCGTTGGAGCGTACTCAGGTGGTTCTCTGGATCACGGTCCTCGCCGCTGTGACCAACGCGCTGGTCAACTACGCGCTGATCTTCGGCAACTGGGGCGCGCCCGAATTGGGCATCGTCGGTGCCGCCATTGCTTCGCTCGCCACCCAAGTCGTTTCGCTCATCGGTGTGGTGATTTATGTGCGGCTGGCGCTGCCCGAGCATGATCTCTTCCGCCGGATCTGGGCCGCGGACCGCAATATGCTGGGCCGCGTTTTTGTCCTCGGCTGGCCCATCTCGATCACCGCTCTGAGCGAGGTTGGCCTTTTTGCCGCCGCTGCTGTGATGATGGGCTGGCTTGGCACCGTGCCTCTCGCGGCGCACGGCATCGCGATGCAGCTGACATCGCTCACCTTCATGGTTCACCTCGGCCTTAGCAATGCGGCCACGGTACGCGCAGGCAATGCCTACGGCCGCATCGACGCCCCCCATCTGGCACGTGGCGCATTTGTGGTCACGATGATGTCACTCACCTTTGCCATTCTCACCGTGAGCCTGTTCATCCTGCTGCCCGAGTTTTTCATCGATATCTTTATCCTGAAGGACGAACCCGCCCGCGCTGAAATTCTCTCCATCGGGGTGGGGCTATTGTTCATGGCGGGTCTGTTCCAACTTGCCGACGGGACCCAAGCCATCGCCCTTGGCACGCTGCGCGGTGTGCAGGACACGCGCCTGCCTATGGTCTATGCCGCTTTCAGCTATTGGGTGGTGGGTGTGCCAACCGCCTATCTGCTGTGCTTTGTAATGGGGTGGGGCGGCATGGGCATCTGGGGCGGCCTTGCCATCGGCCTCGGGCTGGCGGCGGTCCTGCTCAACTGGCGCTTCTGGCGCACAGTACTGCCTGCGACTGCTGCCAAACAGGCCAGTGCCTAAGCTTTTGTGAGCCTAACCTTTTGTCAGACGGTCCGCCTTCTTGCGTACCAAAGTGCTGCGCAGATCATGCATCGCGAGCAATAGCGCATCCGTCACCGCCTCCAACTGATCATCATTGGCCTTTGACTGCGCCCAATGCGCCGTGGTGTTCAGGTAATCAATCGCGCGAAAAATATCGTCAATCTCGCGGTGGGCGAGCGTGGCTGCGCGTTCTTCCATCCACTCTTTGATCGCTTTGATATCAGGCTCCGACAGGGTGCGATCCCCTTGCGGCTTGATCTCGCCGTTGCGCATGTTCACAACCGCGATCTGGTCCATCTCGATGCGCCGCTGACGGTTCTCTGTATCCAGCCTAAACACAAACGCGCCATTCTCGCGCACGCGAAAATAGTATTCTGGCAATTTGTCGGCCATCCGGATCACCCCAAGTCTGTCTTTACTCGGGGATATGCGAAAACCCCCATAAGGCACAGGGGAAAATCACGCTCCCCTGCGCCTCTCGTTTCTCTGTGTAACGGTACTCAGCTAAGCCCCACGCAGAATGCAGCGATCCGCTTACACGCTTCGGTCAGGTTCTCGTCCGACGTGGCATAGCTGATGCGGAAGTTCGGGCTCAACCCAAAGGCCGCCCCAAACACAACCGCTACGCCAGTCTCTTCGAGCAACGCCGTCGCAAACACTTCGTCATTCTCGATCAACGTGCCTGCTGTTGATGTCTTCCCGATCAGACCTGCGATAGAAGGATACACATAAAACGCCCCCTCCGGTACAGGGCAGGTGATGCCGTCGATGGCATTCATAGCTGACACAACCAGATTGCGGCGCCGCACAAACATCTCGTTGTTGGGCTCGATATAATCCTGCGTCCCGTTCAGCGCCTCAACAGCGGCCCATTGGCTGATGGAGCAGGGGTTGGAGGTAGATTGCGACTGTACCTTGCGCATCGCCCCGATCAACTTCTCAGGCCCCGCGGCATAGCCAATCCGCCAGCCCGTCATCGCATAAGCTTTGGAGACGCCATTACACGTCAAGGTGCGGTCATACAGCTTCGGCTCAACCTGCGCTGGGGTGCAGAATTTGAACCCGTCATAGCACAGATGCTCGTACATATCGTCCGTCATGATCCAGACATGCGGGTGGCGCAGCAACACATCCGTCAGCGCCTTTAACTCGTCCCAGTTATACCCCGCACCTGTCGGGTTAGAGGGTGAGTTAAAGATGAACCATTTGGTATTGGGCGTAATCGCCGCTTCCAACTGCTCGGGCGTCATTTTGAAGTTCTGCTCGATCTGGCACTCCACGGCCACAGGCGTTCCACCTGCCAACAAGACCATATCAGGATAGCTCACCCAATAAGGTGCCGGAATAATCACTTCTTCACCGGGGTTCAGCGTCGCCATCAGCGCGTTATACAACGTCTGCTTGCCCCCCGTCCCGACACTCACCTGCGCAGGCACATAGTCCAGATCATTGTCGCGCTTGAGCTTGGCACAAATCGCCTGCTTCAACTCGATAATGCCGTCAACGGCGGTATACTTGGTCTTCCCCGCCGCAATCGCAGCCACAGCCGCATCCTTGATATTCTGCGGCGTGTCAAAATCAGGCTCACCCGCGCCCAGACCGATCACATCACGGCCAGCAGCCTTGAGTTCTTGTGCCTTTGTCGTCACGGCGATGGTGGGGGAGGGTTTTACGCGTGCAAGTGTACGGGAGAGCAGTTCCATTTTGGCCTCATTACGCTATATCATTATAAAGACCACTCATAGGGGGTGGCCCCCCGCAGTTGCAAGCGCCTTTGGCGCAACAGGAGCACACAATGACAGACGCGCATGACGCCACCGCACACGAGGACTGGTACAGTCCCGATGCCGCAACTTTCGGGGACCGTGTCGCCGCGGCGCGCGATGCTGCTGGCATGAACCAGGAAGTGCTGGCCCGCCGCCTTGGTGTGCGCCTCAAGACCCTGCAAAGCTGGGAAAACGATTTGTCAGAGCCCCGTGCCAACCGCCTCTCCATGCTGGCAGGGTTGCTCAATGTCTCGATGATGTGGCTGATCAACGGAGAGGGCGAAGGCCTCGATGGTATTGAAGGGGCAGGGGTCCTGCCTGCCGATGCCGCCGAACTCCTCAACGAGATGCGCGGCCTGCGGGTTGAGATGTCCCAAAGCGCCAAACACGTCGCCCGCCTCGAAAAACGCCTTCGCGCCATGTTGATGGAGACATCCAATGTCTGAACCCGTATTTGTCATGCCCCGCCCCGACCGCCCCGAGGGCGAGCCGCGCGAGACGCGTGTAAAACGCCTCGCCATGCGCTCCATGCGCCGCGGGATCAAGGAGATGGACCTGATCCTTTCGGCCTATGCCACCGACCGCCTTGAGGGCATGGATGACGATGGCCTGACCCTCTATGACGACCTCCTCGACGAGAACGATCACGACCTTTATCAATGGGTCACAGGCCAGTTTGCATCAAAAGATCCTTATCTTGAATTGATTAAGGATATCCAAGCACATGTTTCTAATTGAAAATTGGCTGCATAGCTTTTAACTAAATATTCCGACTTTTTGTGCAATCTCTGTCGCAGAACCACAACAAGTCGGAGAG
>CAWVWS010000151.1:0-6660 GCA_963933905.1 uncultured Sulfitobacter sp. | reverse complement strand
CTGCTCAGGAAGGAGATCCTCCAGAGTGTAGATGCGTCCCGATTGTCCAAACTCGACCACGTCATGAGCAAAGGTCTGGCGCATGAGCAACAGATCGTGCCGCGTCTCCATTCGCCAAAGGCTTTCTTCGAGTAATCTAAAGGTGTTCGCAGTCTCTAGATCCATCGATATATGTCCTTTTTAAAGAGCGCTTCAACGCAAACGAATGTGGTGTTGAACCTCTTGCTATCAGAGCCCCATTTCTACCGTGCATAAAAAAGGCCGCCGAAATCGGGCGACCCTAATAATTTGCTGAAAGATACGTATACTCTAACGCGCAGCGATTGCCGCCTCAGCCTCCGCAAAGGACAGCAACCGCTTGCTCTCTTCATCCCAGAGATGCAGGCGCGCATTTACGATGCTTTCGCGGATCGACATGCGGTTGATCTTTGCCAGACCCTCATGGTCCTTCAACACCTGTGGCAGGCGGTAAAACGGGATGCGGCTATAGAGGTGGTGAATGTGATGGATGCCGATGTTTGCTGTCAGCCATTGCAACACGGAAGGCATGACATAGTGCGAGCTGCCTTGCAGGGCCGCGTCATGCATATCCCACTCCGGCTCTTCTTCCCAATGTGTCGTCTCGAACTGGTGCTGCACATAGAACAGCCAGACACCAGCAGTCGCAGCGAGCAGGGTAGAGGGCACAAAGATCAGCAGGATCGGCATCAGACCCCCGAAATACCAGATGACCGACAGGGCCGCGATGATTGCGATGTTGGTGCCCATGGCACTCACCCAATAGCGGGCTTTTGCCATCATGCCAAAGGGCAGGCGGTTATCGAGGAAAAACAGATATCCAGGTCCCAAGCCGAAAAGGACAATCGGATGACGGTACAAGCGGTAGCGGAAGCGGCGGTAGGGGGACAGCTTCTCGTATTCCGCCACAGTCAGCGTATCCACATCACCAATCCCGCGGCGCGATAGATTGCCGGATGAGCTGTGGTGGATCGCATGCGCGCGGCGCCAGACGTCATAAGGTGTCAGTGTCAGAACCCCGATGACACGGCCAACCCAATCGCTCAGGGTGCGGTTCTTGAAAAAGGACGCATGCCCGCAATCATGCTGGATCGCAAAGAGGCGCAGGATGAAGGCCCCGTTGACCAGAGAGATGGCCAATGTCAGCCATGCGCTGATCGACAAGGACCACCACGCCAGCGCCCAGAGGGCGATGAAGGGTCCAAGTGTCAAGCCAAGCTCGTAAAAGCTGCGCGATGTGCTGGGCTCGCGGTAGTTGGAAAGTACCTTGATCCAATCCCGTGCACGGGCTGGTTCGATGGTTTTGTCGACAAGGGGGTCAAAGTGGGCGAAATACTGGTTCATACGTCTGCTCTTATTAGTGATACCGCTTTGATAAACCAATGCCACAGCGGAACAACACATAATGGACTTTTGTTCGCGAAGATTTTTACCTTAGGTCATCAATCCTCTCGAAATCGGAGCAGATACCCTCATATTCTGCACTTTACCGCCCAAAACAGGGCTTTTCGAGCAAGGAAGGGACACATGCGTCATATTGACGTGATCGGACGTGAAGTATGATTGTTCGGCATTATAGCACCACATTGCCCTCCCAAACCTATTTAATTGTCGGCGTGTGCTTTGCTGGGGCCGTTATGACACCTGCATTTCTCCGATCGAAATGCCCCGCTCGAGTACTTTCACTGGCCTGTCACCTGCACTTGAAGCCCACAAAAGAACCAGCTTTTCCGGCGTCAGCGAGCGAAAGCGCCGTTTTCTCACGCGGGAATGAATTTAGGGCCAAATCCCCGCTTGCCACACTGTGCGACTCCCCCTATACGCCACCTATTCGACGGGGTGTGCCTTTGGTGCGCCCTGCTATCGTTAGACTACAGCGCGATGAGGGCTCATGATGAGCATGCGTCCTCCTCTCCGACTTCATCCCGAAGATAAGGGATTTGTATTATGGCTGCCAGCCAGAACATCCGCATCCGCCTCAAGGCGTTTGACTATCGGGTGCTTGATGCCTCCACACAGGAAATCGTCAACACCGCCAAGCGCACAGGCGCTTCCGTTCGCGGCCCCATTCCGCTGCCGAACAAAATCGAAAAATTCACCGTTTTGCGTGGTCCCCACGTAGACAAGAAATCCCGTGACCAGTTCGAGATCCGCACGCACAAGCGTTTGCTGGATATCGTTGATCCGACCCCCCAGACAGTTGACGCGCTGATGAAGCTCGACCTCGCCGCTGGTGTGGATGTCGAGATCAAGCTGCAGTCATAAGCGTAGGAGGGTAATAGTATGTTGCGCTCAGGCGTTATTGCAAAAAAGATGGGCATGACCCGTCTGTTCATGGAAGACGGCAAGCAGATTCCTGTAACCGTTCTTCAGCTCGATAACCTTCAGGTTGTTGCACAGCGTACCATCGAAAAGGACGGCTACGTTGCTGTTCAGCTCGGTGCAGGTACAGCAAAAGTAAAACGCACGTCCCAAGCGATGCGCGGCCACTTTGCAGCAGCAAAGGTTGAACCAAAGCGCAAGGTTGCTGAATTCCGCGTTGACGCGGAAGCGATGCTTCCTGTTGGCGAAGAGATCATTGCCGATCACTACTTTGCAGGTCAGTACGTTGACGTTGCAGGCACTTCCATCGGTAAGGGCTTTCAGGGCGCGATGAAGCGTCACAACTTTGGCGGTCTGCGTGCGACACACGGTGTTTCCGTGTCTCACCGCTCACACGGCTCCACGGGCCAGTGTCAGGATCCCGGTAAGGTTTTCAAAGGCAAGAAAATGGCCGGTCACATGGGTTCCGCCCGCGTGACAACCCAGAACCTCGAAGTTGTCAAAACTGACACCGCTCGCGGTCTGATCATGGTCAAAGGCGCTGTACCAGGCTCCAAAGGTGGCTGGGTCACTGTTAAGGACGCGGTTAAGAAACCGTTCCCCGAGAACGCAATCGTTCCTGGTGCCTTGGCATCCGCCGCTCGTGAAGCTGCAAAAGCAGCCGAAGAAGCAGCCGCAGAAGCAGAAGCAGCAGCAGCCGAGGCCGCCGCAGCAGAGCAAGCCGCAATGGAAGCCGCAGAAGCCGACACATCCATAGATGCTGTTGCGGATGCAGAAAAGAAAGAGGGTGACGCATGAAACTAGATGTCATCAAACTCGACGGCGGCAAAGCTGGATCGATCGACCTGGACGAGGCACTGTTCGGCCTCGAGCCACGCGCCGACATCCTGCACCGTGTGGTCCGCTGGCAGCGTAATAACGCACAGGCCGGTACCCACAAGGTAAAGACACGTCGCGAAGTCAGCTACTCCACCAAGAAGATCTACCGCCAAAAAGGCACCGGTGGCGCACGCCACGGCGCACGCTCGGCTCCGATCTTTCGTGGGGGCGGTATCTATAAGGGTCCAACACCCCGTAGCCACGGCCACGAGCTGACAAAGAAGTTCCGCAAACTGGGTCTGCGCATGGCGCTCTCCGCAAAGGCAAAAGCCGGCGCGTTGGTCATCATCGACGATGCATCCTCGGACGGTAAAACAGCCGCACTGGCCAAACAGGTGAAGTCACTTGGTTGGAAGCGCGCGTTGATCATTGACGGCGCAACCGTGAATGAGAACTTCCTGCAAGCCGCGCGTAACATTGAAGGTCTGGATATCCTGCCGACAATGGGCGCAAACGTATATGATATCCTGAAGCGTGATACACTCGTCATCACGAAATCAGGCATCGAAGCACTGGAGGCCCGTTTGAAATGAGCGCGAAGCCAGAACATTACGACATCATCCGCAAGCCGCTGATCACGGAAAAAGCAACAATGGCTTCCGAAGCCAACGCCGTTGTTTTCGAAGTGGCCATCGCTGCGAACAAGCCAATGATCAAAGAAGCTGTTGAAGCTCTCTTTGGTGTCAAGGTGAAGGCCGTGAACACGTCCATCACCAAAGGCAAGGTAAAGCGCTTCCGCGGTCAGCTGGGTACACGTAAAGACGTGAAAAAAGCCTATGTAACCTTGGAAGAAGGCAACACCATCGACGTATCCACAGGCCTCTAAGGCTTAACGTCGTCGATTAAAAACAAAAGCCCTGCCAGAGATGGTGGGGCTTTTTCCATTTGAGGGCGGGGTCGTCATGGCAAGGGTTAGTCTTGGCCAGCCTCAGACATCGCGCATTTTGTAGGCTTTGGGCACAACCAGTCCTGCGTTGGAAATCTCTGCCATCAGCGTGTCGGATAAACATAAGATAGGTTCAAGCAGGGTCTTTTCCCGCCACAAGTGCGCGCCTCCGATGACTTGGGCGGACATAGCGATGCCGCCCATGCGTTTGGGCAAACCGCCCCCCACTGTCTCGACGCGGTAGCGCCCTGACCGCTCGTGCCAGCTCTCTTTGTCACTTTGCTCAGCGCGAAAGGCGTCCAGATGCGTTTGGACAACCATCCCATAGTATGGCGTCGGATATTCTGTGCTGTCAGGTTGCACGATCGCCATTGGCCAGAACTGATGCACACCCGGCTCCATCTTTTCGATCACATCTTTGAGCGGCTTACTCACCGCCAACATTCGATCACTAGTTTTGATGAGCGCAGCGAGGTCTTTTACTTTCTTATAGGTACGGTAACGCTTCGGCTGCTCCGCTGGTGCAAGCCAGCCGTTGTCCTTGGTGAATTTAGCTGCAAATTTACTGAGGCTGAAGCGGTCCTGCATCCCCATGGATAGCTTTTCGGCGTCTGAAAGATCGGTATCACAATAGGCTTTCAAACCCTCCTCCCATCCGTCAAAGTCGCCATTCGGCCAAAACCTACCCTCACCATTTGGTGCGCAAATCCCTTGTGTCATGTGTCGTTCTCTCGCTTCGGCAATGGTTTTATCCACGATTTGCAAGTGTATCGTGTGCTGTTGCCTTCACTATTAAATGGAACGGTGGCGCATTTATGGCAGGGCGGGGGAAACGCAGGCGGCGTAACTGCGCCGATGGAAATCGATCCTGTGATAGTGCTTGCTATTGTAGCCGCAAAGGCGGATATAGCTGGTGCGACGTTACTATATCTATCGGAATTACTGCTCCTTACGGCTCAGTCTTACGATCTTTAAACGACTTAGCCGACCTGCCGCATTTCGTGGGCAGTTAAAATAAGGAATACTCTAATGGCCACTGGTACAGTAAAATGGTTCAACACAACTAAAGGCTTCGGCTTTATCGCTCCCGATGGCGGCAGCAAAGATGTTTTCGTACACATCTCCGCCGTTGAGCAAGCAGGCCTCACAGGTCTGTCCGATGATCAGAAAGTTACTTTCGACATCGAAGCCGGCCGTGACGGTCGCGAATCTGCGACAAACATCGCACTGGCATAAGCCAGCTCTCCCCTAGGGGAGTGATCAGAGATTTATCAAAGGGCGTATCCACATGGATGCGCCCTTTGTGCATGCGGAGATTCGATTCCTATCGTTTTCAATTCCAAAACGGCACCTGATACCTAACCTGTGAACTATTTTGCACGTAGGCCAGAAAATTCCTTGACCAAGGGATAGTACGCCGCCCTCAAAATCCTCAACAATTCGTTAACGTATGGTAAGGCTGTGCCCCCAATGTCTCAACCTACGGTTATCCCGACGATCGCCTTGTTGCGCACGCCATCCGCTCCCTAGGATAAGGTCAGTCCTCCGCGACACGACCTGTATTTGTAAAGGAGCTCCAGAATGGTGCTCGATCCGATCCTTCTCGATATGCTGCGCATAAGCCTCCTCACCCTTTTTGCCGCCGGAATGGGAACCTGCCTGTTTCACGACTTCCTGACCTTCCGCAGCATGGCCGACCCGATCACCAAGTCCAAGATCGCCTCCATCGAAACCCTCCACAACTGGATCAGATTTGCATTTGCAGGCCTCTGGGTTACGGGCCTTATCCTCATTTACGTGCGCACGTCCTTCGACTTCGCCAGCTTCTCCCCCAAGCTCTGGACAAAGGTCAGCTTGATGGCCCTGATGAGCGCGAACGCAGTCCTCATCGGCCTCTACGTCCTGCCGATGCTGCGCCGCAACCTCGGCCGCTCTATGCTGGAAATCGCTCCCAAGGAAATGCGCATCGCCACAACCATCGCCGCAGCTTCCCTGTTCGGCTGGTCCTCAGGCATGATGCTCGGCGCTAGCACCTACCTCAAAACCGCCCCTTGGGAAGTCTTGATCCCCGCCGCCGTTGGCTGGTTTGTCCTGTGTACCTTAGGGGGGCAGGTGGGCGTAATGTTCATGCGCGCCCGCATGCAGGCCAACGACGAGCGCGAAGACCAGATGACGTTTGATTTGGGGTAAGGTAGGGGTGACGTAGGGTGCGCACTTGCTGCGCACCGTGGTGCATTTGGCGGGGAGGCGGTGCGCAGTAAATGCGCACCCTACTGCTTGCTTTCGGGGGTCACTTTTCCTCTGCGCCAAGCTCCGGTCGTTCCGGGGGAAGGGTCTTCAACCCCATGTTATGCACAAAGTAGTATGTCGCTTTGGTTTTTTTGCCTTCGAAGCTGGAAAACAGGTCTTTCGGCTCTGGCCACCTAGGCCGACCAAGGAGATCGGCGATCTTCCTGTTCTCCGCTTGGTATACTTCCTTGGAGAGACTGTTGGATGTCTCGTAGTTGTCGCCGACATAGAAATTAGACTCCCAGCGTTCAATGATTGAACCAATC
>CAWVWS010000150.1:0-7051 GCA_963933905.1 uncultured Sulfitobacter sp. | reverse complement strand
GGGCGTGTGAATCATGACAACTCGATAACCTCAATCAGTTAATGGGTCCTGACCCCAACGGCTGGGCGAATGCATCATTGCCGCAGCCTGCATTACATTTTCAGCACAATCACCTGCCGCAGCGCAGGAAACTGACCCGCCATTGGTGCAAGCGCCCATTATCATCGAGGAGGGCAACTTCGAGAGCCCCGCATGCGCGCTTGATGCTCCTGATGGTGCAAACGATCTGGAACGACGTGTCTGGAACGATATTTGCTATATGGGTAAGAGCGACGCAAGTGGCACGATAATTACTGAAGATGCCTGTACCGCAGGCGATACACCTCTGGAAAATCTCTCCCCCACCACACTGGAGGCGGTTACACTCTCATTACGGTTTCTGACGCAAATCCTGACCACACCAGAGTATATTGCCCATTGGCATATACCCAGAGTGACGCTCAGATGTTTTATGATTCCGCACATTAACCTTGAGTACCAGAAGGTCGGCGGGTCTGTCAGAATTGAGAACAGTGTTTTGGGATCTGTTTGGCTGTACCGTGCAGCGGTTGAGGGCGATTTTTTCATTACATCAAGCAGTATCAATGACGGTGTCCATGCACAGAGTTTGGACGTCAAAGGAAACTTGAGCTTTCGCTTTACGGAGTTTGCTGATGAGATTGACCTTCTTGATTTGAAGGTCGAGGGATATTTATCACTGAATGGTGCGCATGTTAGTGGAGAACTTGACCTCAACAGGGCAAAGATTGGCAAGGATTTACTGATGCGCGAGGAAGCCAGCTTTGCCGATATAAATCTGTTGAGTGCGACAATCCGTGGGCAGCTTAACTTAAGAACTTCCACCGTCGCAGGCCCTATCATAGCGGAGAAAATACGCCTTAAAGACTCGCTTTTGATGGAAGATGCCATGCTAGAGGCAATTGACCTTCAAGATGCCAGAGTAGGCGGCTCGGTTCGGTTCGACCGCGCAACTGTCAACGGCCAGCTTTCTGGTGACCGTGCTATAGTCCATGGAAAACTTGATTTTAGTGAAGCGAATATGCAGCGCGTGCGGCTTCTGAATATGACCATCGGATGTTCGCTGATTGCGAACGGTGCGACCTTCAACAAACTGCTGTCAGGCGAGGGGTTAATAGTAAAACGTGCCATCTATTTGCGGAGTGACTATTCCAACGGTCAGAAATTATCTTCTTTTCAGAATGTCGATTTCACTGATGCAAGGATAGGACAGCACCTACAACTTCACGGGAGCAGTTTTGCAGGATATGTAAACTTAACAGAGGCGAAAATGGGTTCCCTTCTGCTGTGGCAAGGGACAAGCCTCTCTGGCAAGAGGCCTGCGATAGACGTCACTTGGCTTGACGGATCACGGTTAATCCTGCGCAACGCAACGGCAGGGTCATTGCAGGCAAGAATGCCTTCAAACTGGATGCGAGAAGACGGCAACCCTTTACCAGTGGACCTGAATGGCTTCCGCTATGACCGATTGGGCGGCTATTCCTCTGGCGCCGAAAATGATCTGGCATCGGTTCACGTCCCCGCAATGCTTGAATGGATTGAGAACAGCAACAGTCGGAGCAACACAGGCTACACGCCGCAGCCCTACCGCGCGTTGCAAAATGCGTTGGAGAATTTGGGTGCAGAAGCCGCAGGACGCGAGGTGGCTTATGCGCGGCTCAAACACCGCGCACAAACACGCCTTAGCGTATCTCCTACTGAGCACTTTGGACTTTGGCTCTATCAATTTAGTGGATTGATTTGGGATCGTTTTTTGCAAGTCACAGTCGGATTTGGGGTCTATCCACAATATGCTTTGATATGGTTTGTGGGTCTTGTCAGTGCAGGTACACTGATTGCGCGCCGATCAGAGAAGATTTGTTCAAGTGGTAAAATGGATTGCTTTTGGTATTCTCTGGAAAATGCAATTCCATTGATTGAACCGTCCGAGGATCACAAAATCCAGCATGCCGAAAAGCGTATCCGCTCATTTTTTCACTTTCAAAAAGTAGCAGGCTTCGTCTTGGCCTCGGTCCTGATCGGTACACTTTCCTTAAGCGGTTAGACTCCGCTATCCGCCAGTGTGATGATCTGTGCCCACGTCGCCTCGCCCACCTCGACGGGGTTCATCGTTGCTTTGTCTCTGCCAGGCATGCGGGCGCCTTCGTCTTGGGCGATATGTGCGGCCAATGCTTTTACTTTATCGCCGAAATCATGGCTCACAGACGGGTCGATGATAAGGTAGTATTGACCCAGATCATGGGGCGCACCTTCGGGTGCTTTGAGCGGTTTGACATCGCGGGAGAGCACCGAGCCTGTGAGAGCAGCGGCGAGCACTTCGGCCATAAGGCCAAAACCCCAGCCTTTGTAACCGCCCATGGAAACGAGCGATCCTTTGATCGCGGCGTCAGGGTCGGTGGTGGGGTTGCCGTCCGCGTCGAGCGCCCAGCCTTCGGGGATGGATTGGCCTGCGGCCTTTGCCATGGTGATTTTACCAAGCGCCACAGTGGTGGTGGATTGGTCGAATTGCATGGCGATGCCGCCCTCCCCGTCCGGTACTGAAAAGGCGATGGGATTTGTGCCGATGGCGCGGGTCTTGCCGCCCGGTGCAGCGACGATGGGGGATGCGTTGGTGAAGCCGATACCGATCATGCCTGCGAGGGCGATTTGTTCGGTGAAATAGCCCAGCGAGGTGCAGGTGTGCGCATGTGCAACCGAGAGGGATGCCACGCCATTGGTGCGGGCGGCATCGAGTGCCACGGGGAGTGCATGGGCGAAAGCAGGTTGGGCAAAGCCGAAGCCTGCGTCGGCCAGTACGGTCCCTTTGCGCGGGGTGCTGACTTGGGGGGTGACGGTACCCGAGACGCGGCCTGAGCGGAGTTGATGGCAATAGCTCTCGACGTAGTAGAGACCGCAGATTTTGTTGCCCACACTTTCGGCCTTGCGCACGGCACGGGCAACCTCGGCTGCGGCGAAAAGTTCGGCACCATGTACGCTCAACGCGCGGCGGACGGTTTGTTCGATCTCGTCGAGGGATATCTTTGGCATGAGGGCTCCGATTGGGATGAGAGGTTTAGACGGCGCGCAGGGTGCCTTTATCAAGGCGGATCTGGCGGTCCATCCGCGCGGCGAGTTCCAGGTTATGGGTGGCTATAAGCGCTGACAGACCCGTGCTGCGCACCAGCGCCATGAGGGCTGCAAAAACAGTCTCGGATGTGTCGGGGTCAAGGTTACCTGTCGGTTCATCTGCGAGCAGGAGTTTGGGGCCGTTGGCCAGCGCGCGGCAAAAGGCGACGCGCTGTTGCTCCCCGCCCGACAGTTCGGCGGGTCGGTGGGCGGCACGGGGGGCGACACCAACGCGGGTGAGCAGGTCCATCGCATGCGCTTCGGCCATGTGGCGTGCGATGCCGTTGGCGAGTTGCGGCAGGATGATATTCTCAGACGCGGAGAATTCGGGCAGGAGGTGGTGGAACTGGTAGATGAAGCCCACATCATTGCGGCGCACTGCCGTGCGGGTGGCGTCGCGTTTTCCTGTCATGTCGGTGCCGTCAATCTCGACAGTGCCCCTGTCAGGTGTGTCGAGCAGCCCTGCGATGTGCAGCAAAGTGGATTTGCCCGCACCAGAGGGCGCGACGAGGGCCACAACTTCGCCGCGTGCAACTTCGAGATCAATGCCGTTGAGCACCGTAACCTCATTGGGTTTGCCGCTGTTGTAGGCTTTTGCGATGCCGCTCAGGCGCAGGACAGGATCACTCATAGCGTAGCGCCTCCACAGGGTTCATGCGGGCGGCACGGCGCGCGGGGAAGATGGTGACGATGAACGAGAGGCCCAGCGAGAGGCCTACGGCGGAGAGGACATCGCCCAACTCCAGCTTGGCAGGGAGGAAGTAGATGCCACGGATCGACGGGTCCCATGCGTTGCCGCCAGAAAGCCAGTTTACCAGCACAAAAATCTGGTCGACGTAGAGGGCAAAGAGGCAGCCGAGGATTACGCCCATGGCCGTGCCGATGATCCCTGTGAAGGACCCGCAAATAAAGAAGACGCGCAGTATGGAGCCTTCGGACAGGCCCATGGTGCGCAGAATGCCGATATCCCGGCCCTTGTTCTTGACCAGCATGATGAGGCCGGAGACGATGTTCATGGCAGCGATGAGCACGAGGACCGAGAGGATCACAAACATTACGTTATCCTCGATCTCTAGCGCGTTGAGGAATCCCGAGGAGGCTTCGCGCCACGTCCAGATAAGCGCGGTGTCGCCAGCGGCTGCGAGGATGTCGGGGCTTACGGCCTCCACATCGTCAGGATCGGCGACCATGACTTCGAGTTCATTCACAGCCCCTTCGGAATTGAAGTAGCTCTGCGCCTCGGCCAGTGGCAGATAGGCGCGGGTGCGGTCGATGTCGTAACGACCTGCGGTGAAGATATAGGTGACTTCATAGGCGTTGATGCGCGGGCTGGTACCGAAAGCAGTCTTCACACCGTCGGGAGAAATGAGGCGGATCATGTCGCCCACCTGCGCGCCCAATGTGCGCGCGATGCCCGAGCCGATGGCGATGCCGTCACCAAAACGGCCAATGTCGCCTTGGGCCGTTTGAGGATTGGCGATGCGGGGGATGGTGTTCAGGTTCTCAGCCGTGATGCCGTAAACCTCCATCCCTGCGTTATTGCCCTGAAACGTCGCCATGACCTGACCGCGCACAATGGGGGCAACGCGGGTGACGCCGTCAACGGCGGCGATTTGGGCCGCCAGCGCGTCATAGTCGCGGATGCTGCGGTCAATGCGGCCATTCGGCTGGACCACGCCCATCTCATAAACGGTGACATGGGCATTCGCGCCAAGGATGGTATCGACAAACTCCGCGCGGAAGCCAGAGCGCACGGCGAGCGTGGCGATGAGAGCAAAGACCGCCAGCGTGATGCCGATGAGGCTGATCCACGTCATCGTGCTCACCCCGCCCTCACTGCGCCGCGCGCGCAGGTAGCGCCATGCAATCATCCATTCAAACGGGGCAAAGGGGGGAGTCTTAGTGGCCATATTGGTCCTAGCTTACGCGATTTTTTGCACCGTGGGGGTTTGTGCGCATAGGGTCAAGATGAAGCGGTCGGATCAAGCCCTCTGCCGCCGCCGAAACGGCATGCGCAACAGGCCAAAAAGGAGGCTGAGTGCAAGGCTGCCTAATACAAAGCCAGCGCCTGCAAAGGTCAGACCTGCGAAATTCACAGGCACTGCGGGCTGGTAGGCCTCCCATGCCGCGCGGGCGATCTCCGCGTCGGTAAAACGGGTGCCGTTATAGGCGCGCATGAACGGCCCCTGCCCTTGCAGAGTTTCCAGATCACTGCTGAGGCGCTCGAAACGTGCGATGGAGCGGGTCATGTCTGCGCTGCGACGTTCCAGAAACGGGGTGCCTTGCATCTGGGCAAGGGCGTCCTCGCGGGTGAGGTCGGATGCCGTGGCCGAGGCGTCAAAATCGGCGACCACTTCGCCCAGCGCATCCACGGCCCCACCCAAACGTTGCAGATATTGCTGGGAAAACTCGGGAAATTGCGATGTTGCTGCCGCCCCCGCAAGGCCACCTGCCAATACCATGCCGCGCAGTATCATCGCCCGTACACTACCTTGCTCAATGCCGCGTCCAATGTTCTCATTTCATCACTCTCAAGGCAGACGTCATAGGTTGCAACCACGCTCCACTCCCCTCCCCTCCCAATATCGCGGCAAAGGCCCCTGTGTTGAGGCGAAAGGGCATACACCAAGCACCGAAATGCCAGAAGTTGGGACGGGTGCCAACGCTGCGTTCAAACATGCCCAAGCCATACGCCGCGCCGCCGCGCAGATCAACGCGTAGTGTGGGGGGAGACCCTGCGCCATAAGCCCCTTGCAGGCCAAACCAGTAATGGTGGAACAGCGCATAATCACGCACAGACATCGACCAACCACCCCATGGCAGCATGCCGCCCATGACAGAAGACGTCTGTGCGGTTGTCACACCTGCGGGGGTGAGTGCGCGGGCAGTACAGGCCTCAAGGTAAGGCACATCAAGGGCCGTGGATATCATCTGGCCCAGAATGGCGTAATTCTCGTTGTTGTAGAAATACTTGCCCTTGGGGACAGGCTGGCGCGCAAGTGCGGCGTTTGCCACCTTGGCCGCAAAAGGCGCATTTGTGTCGCGCAGAAACCAGCGCACGCCTTGGGTGCTGTCCGGCCTGGTGCCACTTGAATGGGTAATGAGTTGGCCGACGTTGATATGCTCTGGCCCTGTCTCCAGCACTTGGGCGCTGGTGGTATCAGCGGTCCAGACACCTTCCTCAATCAGTTGGGCGGCGCATACGGCTGTGACTGCCTTGCTGAGGCTGGCCAGCTCAAAAGGATGATCGGGGTTGAGCGGCGTCCCGATGATTTCGCCCTTATAAAGCGTGACAAAACCTGCCTGCGAGACTGCGCTATCTTGCGCCCATTGTTCAAACACATAGCGCAGGGTTGCCGCCTTGAGCCGTGGCTCTTGCGCGATTGCGGTGGTCGCGCAGACGAGTGCCAACATCATGGATGCAAGCAGATGTATTATGCGCCCTGTGCCGCTGTGTCCCATCTATTTCGACGTAAGACGGAGTAGGCGACCATCCGAGTTGTCAAGGATCAGGATCGCGCCATCGCGGTCAATTTCCACATCGCGGACGCGGATTTCACCGCTCAGAAATCGCTCTTCTCCCACAACGCGGTCACCGTCGAGGACCAACCTCACCAGCCCACCGGGATTGAGGGACGCTGCGAGGATGTTGCCTTCCCAACCGTCGAACATGGTACCTTGATAAAAAGCAAAGCCACCCGGCGCGATGACGGGGTCCCAGTAATATTGCGGCTCGGCAAAGCCTTCTTGACGCGCCTGCCCGCTGCCAATGGGGGAGCCGTTGTAGTTGACGCCGTAGCTGACCACCGGCCAGCCATAGTTTGCCCCTGCCGTGATCTTGTTCAACTCGTCACCACCCGCCGCGCCATGCTCTAGCGTCCAGAGCGTGCCGTCAGACGGGCGGATGTCCGCGCCCTGCACATTGCGG
>CAWVWS010000149.1:0-7085 GCA_963933905.1 uncultured Sulfitobacter sp. | reverse complement strand
CACATTGCCCTTGTCGTCCTCATAGTAGCGGGTGGTGTTCACACCTGGCAACTGTTCGACCTGTTCCATCAGTTTGAGCGGGTAAAATCCCTGCTGGATAGATTGGAAGCCTGGAATCTGTTTGAGGATACCTGAGGTAGCGTTGGCACAAAACGCGCTCGGCACCGCACCATTTGACTGTACCAGCTGCATCGCACGCGCCGCTTGTGCAGGTGTTACGACAAACTCTTGGGACACGACGTGGAAGTCACTGCGCGCATGTGCAGATTTATAAATCTGGAGCCATCTTGGTGACATTCCATATAGAACGTCGCCGCGCTCTGGAATCTTTTCATGCACGAATGATCCCGCTGGATCAAAAATGACCGACTGCCTACCTTGCACCAACAATGCGGTGTGGCCACCCGCACCGGTCCTGTTGTTGATCATTGTGATCAAGGTCAGTTTTGACGGCCCCTGATGTGCGTAAAACCCAGCTTCAATTTGCGCTTGCGGCGATTCTTTTCCCTTTTCGGCACAGCCAGCGAGAAAAACTGCGCACAATAAGGACGCAAGGAGTGGTCTAATCATCGGTTATTCAATCGGTTTAGCGTGCAAAAAGTGCCATAAAAAGCAGGATACCGATTATTACCATGCAAGCGCGTGTGACAAAAGTAACGAAGCCGTTAAATGTCTTTTCCTGCACGTCGGTTTTCATCGTGCCATGTTCATGTTCGGCCATGGGAGGTCCCTCTCGTCATAGTGGCTTGGAATTATCGCATGGGTTACGGCATTTTCCCGCCGCTGTCACGCCAGATTTGCCGCATATGTCTAAGATGCAGCGTTTATGCGTCGTCCTGATCCAGATCAGCCAACAGCTTGAAGCCGATCCGATTGGGGGCTTCGGCCTCAACCGTCTTGGGTAGCGCGCGAAACACAACGTTGAGCTGGCTCACGTGCTGGACCAGCTGCATCTTTACACCTGCCGCATCGGCACCGTAGAAAGTCACCACATCAGGGTCAAAGAACCCCATGCCCTCGATTTTGAGCACACCGGCATCTGTTCCCGCAAAACCCATGGCTATCTCGTGATCGTCATCAAGGCCTTCCTCAAATTTCTTGAGGTAAAGCACAGTGCGCTCATAGGCCCATTGAGCTGGGGACTTCTTTTCCACAGGCTTGCCAGAAACACCCTTTGGCACGGGCTGGTCCTTGGCGTTTTTCACAGACGGGTCGTTATGAACCTCGTGCACACGCGGCAGCGCGCTTGTCTCATGTGCTTCGGCTGCTGTCTTGATCTGGTCACCCATGGCTCACCCTTTACGCTTTACGCTGATACAGCCATGCACCATCGTCGCGCCGAGTGCGCGTCGCAAGGCCTGTCTGGTGAAGGTGGCTCAAATGCGCAAAGGCTTCAACCAGCGCGAGGCCATATTCCCCCTCACCTATCGCTCTTTTGAACAAAGGAGAGAAAACCTCGCCCGCCGTTTTCGGCGTGTCGATATAATCAAGCAAGCGGCGCAGCGCCCCGTGGTGGTTGTCGATCAGCATGCTCATCCGCTTGGGCAGGCCTGTAAAGGGTACTTTATGCCCACCCAGTACCAGATGATCGGCGCGTCCCAGAAGGGCCAGCCGCTCGCAAGCTTCCAGCCATTCACCAATCGGATCGGCCATCGGTTCGGTCGCATAAACGCCGACATTGGGGCTGATAGAGGGAAGGATCTGGTCGCCAGCAATGACCAGGTTGTCGTCACGGCTCCAGAAGGTTGCATGCTCGGGCGCGTGACCGTTACCCATATGCACATCCCACAAACGGCCACCCATCTGAATCGTGTCGTCCTGTTTGATCCGCGTATATCCCAGCGGCAGCGGATCAACGATATCGGCAAAGTTGAACGGGCGGTCACTGGCCCGTTTGTCGTAAATCGCAGGTTCCATTCCCGCAGAGCGGTAAAAGGCAAGGCTCTCTTCGTTGGGAACATCCTGCACATCCAGCGTCAGCATTCGCGCAGTGAGCCATGCCGTGCGAGTCGTTACCAACTCTGCCCCATGCTCGGTCTGGAACCATCCTGCCAGCCCGATGTGATCGGGGTGGTGGTGCGTGACCACAACACGGCTGACGGGTTTGCCGCCCAACGGCCCCGCCATGATCTCGGTCCAGATGCCTTTGGACTTTTTCGAGGAAAAGCCTGTGTCGATGATGGTCCAGCTGTCACCTCCGTCCAACGCATAGACGTTCACGTGGTCAAGCTTCATGGGTAGCGGCAGGCGCATCCACAGCACACCGGGGGCGACTTCGATCGCCTCTGTCCCGACGGGCGGCACCTCCCACGGGTAGCGCAGACCTTCGGGCGCGGGGCGTTCAGCCATGATTATCCTGCCAATTCTTCTGCGGTCAGCGCGTACAAGTCTTCGGCCCCCGCCTGTGCATGGGCCAGCAATGCCGTATGTTCCGGCAGCATCCGCTGGATATAGAATCGCGCCATTTTTTCGCGTGCGCCGCCACGTTCGGCCACTGCCGCTTTGAGGTGCAGATGCGCACCGAGGATACGGGCAAAGGCATTTAGGTAAGGCACTGCGCCCGCGAACCGCTCTTGAAGGTCGGTTTGAGAGACAAGCCATTCTGTCGCCTCGCGCATGCTCTCCGTGGCTTCCCAGACATCATTGGCCAGACGCGGGAATACGGCCTTGGCCGCCTCAACGTCTTCAGAAATTTCATCCAGCAGCGCCATCGCCGCCTCGCCGCCATCCATCATCTTGCGCGCCACAAGGTCCATAGCCTGAATGCCGTTGGTCCCCTCATAGATCGCCGTAACTCGTACGTCGCGGCAGAACTGTGCAGCACCCGTCTCCTCGACAAAGCCCATGCCACCATGCACTTGGAGGCCCATATCCGCGACAGCGATGCCTGTGTCGGTGCCAAACGCCTTGGTGATCGGAGTGAGCAGAGCGGCGCGGGCTTTCCACGCTTTGTCACCCGTTGCTGTGGCCATATCAATCGCAACCGCATTGCAGACGGCAATGGCACGTGCGGCAAAAATCTCGGCCTTCATCGTGGTTAACATCCGGCGCACATCCGCATGACCCAGAATGGAATCCTTCTCCGCAGGAACGCTGGTTTTCCCCTGCTTGCGATCCTGTGCATAGACCAGCGCGTGCTGGTAGGAGGCATCGGCAATCCCGATACCCTGACCGCCGACACCCAGCCGTGCGTTGTTCATCATTGTAAACATCGCTGCCATGCCGCCATTCTCTTCGCCAACCAGCCATCCAGTGGCAGCATCATATTGCATCACACAGGTAGGAGAGCCGTGCAGGCCCATCTTGTGCTCAAGGCTGACGACACTGACGCCATTGCGCGGCCCCGGATTACCATGGGCATCAGGCAGCAATTTCGGCACCAGAAACAGGCTGATCCCCCGCACACCCGCAGGCGCACCCGCGAGACGTGCCAGCACCAGATGGCAGACATTGCCGCCAAAATCGTGATCGCCCCATGTAATATAGATTTTCTGGCCCGTGACCGCAAAAGTGCCATCACCGTTATCTTCAGCCTTGGTCGTGAGCGCACCCACATCCGATCCCGCCTGCGGCTCTGTCAGGTTCATCGTGCCGGTCCATTCGCCACTTATCAGCTTGGGCAGGTAAAGCTCTTTAAGCGTATCACTGGCATGATGCTCCAGTGCTTCGATCTGCCCTTGGGTCAGCATCGGAGCCAGTTGCAGCGACAAGCACGAGCCACTCATCATCTCGCCCACCGCTGCGGTAAGCGCCATCGGCAGCCCCATACCGCCGTATTCGGGATTGGCAGACATACCGACCCAGCCGCCCTCGGCAATCGCTTTGAACCCTTCATGAAAACCGGGCGAGGTGCGCACCACACCGTTTTCCAGATGCGCAGGATGGACATCGCCTGCCCGCTGAAGCGGCGCAAGCACCTCTTCACACAGCTTGCCCGCTTCGGTCAGGATGGCGCGGGTCACATCGTCGGTCGCATCGCCAAACCGCTCTGTCGCACGCAGCGCAGTCAGCCCCACAACATGCTCAAACAGGAAATTGTAGTCTTCAACAGGTGCGCGATACGTCATAGGTGTCACTTTCTAGGGTCAAACAGTTCGTCAGGGGGCAAGTTATTGCCCATGACGCCGCATAACAACAGGGTGTTGCGCAATCAGGCGAACTGCAACCAAAACGCCGCGTCAGAGCAGAAAGGAGCACAGAGTGACAAAACGAAGCGAGCGCCTGCCTGCGGATGAAGCAGGTCTCTCCCGCGCGGCACAGCTGCTCACGAATGGCGCCTTGGTCGCCTTCCCGACAGAGACTGTTTACGGCCTCGGGGCCGATGCACGGCAGGGGGAAGCTGTGGCTGCCATCTATGCCGCAAAGGGCCGCCCTTCGTTCAACCCGCTCATCGTGCATGTGGCAGATGTCACAGCCGCGAAAAGCTATGCGGAATGGTCGCCTCAGGCAGCAGCACTCGCCGCTGCATTCTGGCCAGGCCCTCTGACACTTGTCCTCCCGCTTTGCGCTGGTCACGGGTTGTCATCTTTGGTGACTGCAGGCTTGCCCTCGGTCGGTATTCGCGTGCCTGAGCATCCAGTTGCGCGTGCATTGCTCACTATATTTGGCGGACCTGTTGCCGCACCATCGGCAAATCCGTCAGGGCGGATCAGCCCGACAACAGCTGCGCACGTACTCGCTGGTTTAGATGGACGGATCGCCGCCGTTGTGGAAGGGGGCGGATGCAATGTCGGTGTCGAGAGCACGATCATCGGGCTGAAAGAAGGGTCTGCCGTATTGCTGCGCAGTGGCGGTATCCCCACCGAAGATATCGAGGCAGTCTTGAGCCGTCCCCTCCAGCATGCGGACGACAGCAAGATCACTGCCCCCGGCCAGATGACATCGCATTACGCGCCCCAAGGGGATGTCCGCCTCAACGCTACGCAGGCGCGCGCTGGTGAACATATGCTCGGCTTTGGCAGTGTCGCAGGCGATCTCAACCTTTCGGCATCCGCTGATTTGACGGAAGCCGCAGCGAACCTGTTTGGCCATTTGCATCAGCTTGACGCATTGGGTGGTCCGATCGCCGTTGCACCGATCCCGATGAAGGGGCTGGGCCGTGCCATCAATGACCGCCTCACCCGCGCCGCAGCGCCCCGCGACTAGATCACGCACGCCCCGCAGCGCCAGAAAGGCTCATGGGATCAATTCCGATACTGCGCAAGGACGCATCCCACACCAGATCCGTTTTGGTCCCGAACACCAACGCCTGCGACGCGGCAGCAGTGAGCCAACCATTTTCGACGATCTCCTGTTCCAGTTGCGACGGACCCCAGCCCGCGTAGCCCACTGCGAACAAAAACGGGGTCGGTCCCTGCCCCGTTGCGATGTCCTCCAGAATATCGCGTGTCGCCGTCAGGACATAGCCCCCCGGAATCACCAAAGGCTCTGGCGAGAGCCGCGATGCGTCAAGGTGCAGAACGAATCCGCGTTTTGTCTCAACAGGTCCCCCGAAATGCACTGGCGTCGAGATTGGCCCAGTACTGGCGGTGATGTCGATACGGGAAAATACCTCGCGCAATGTCATGTCACCCACCTGCTTGTTGATGATGACCCCCATCGCACCCTCTTCGGAATGCGCACAGATGAACACAACCGACCGGACAAAGCGCGGATCATCCATCCCCGGCATCGCAATCAAAAGCTGTCCTGTCAGATCCATAACTGCCTCCTGCAGCTCGGGCGCGTCACCCACGACCACTTTGACCAGCGCGCATCGCCGCTGCAAGCACCATCAGCGAAACATGGCTGACTGACTTGTGACTTGGCAAAAGCATCAGGCCGCGTCACACAGGATACATGATGAAATCCCTGCTCTGCGCAACCGCCCTCATTACATCCGCCACTGTCGCCCATGCAGGCGATCCTGTCGGCGTTCCTGTCACGGCCGAACTGATTGACGGCTGGCAGCAGGCAGACGGTACCCGTGTGAGCGCAATCCGCCTGACCATGGCGCAGGGATGGAAAACATATTGGCGCGCCCCTGGTGATGCGGGAATCCCGCCAGATTTCAAATGGAACGGATCGCGCAATCTCGCGGCGGTCGCTGTAAGCTGGCCCACACCAAAGGTATTCGAGCAAAACGGCATGCGGTCTGTCGGCTACTCCAACGAAGTGACACTGCCGCTGACCATCGCGGCCAAGCGGGCGGGCAAGCCGGTCGAGATCAATTTAAAAATGGAAATTGGCGTGTGCAAGGATATCTGCGTGCCGCAAACTCTCTCCTTAAAGGGGACACTCAACAGCGATGCGACCACGCCTGTTCCCGCAATTGCAGCCGCCTTGGCCGAGCGGCCCTACTCTGCCAAAGAAGCAGGCGCGCGCAATGTGACCTGTGCCATCAGCCCTTCAGAGGATGGCCTCAAGATCACCGCCACACTTACCTTGCCCTCGGCAGGCGGCAAAGAGCATGTGGTGATTGAAGCAGGCCGCCCAGACATTTGGGTGTCCGAAGCAATCTCCAAGCGCAGTGGCAACACATTGACCGCGCAGGCAGAAATGGTATCGGGCGCGCAGGGCACATTCGCTCTGGACCGCTCCGCGATCCGCTTTACGGTCCTGGGCTCATCCCATGCCGTTGACCTGTTAGGGTGCGCACCAAGCTGAGGCGCTGCTACTCCGCCGCGATGCGGGGTTTGCGCAGCATCATTGCCACGCCGCCAATCAGATACCCCAACAGGGCAATAACAGCCACACCCGCGACAAACAAACCAAAGGCAGCCCCCATCACCGATTGCCCTGCCAACATGGGCAGTGCGGCAATCAGCGATGCAAACAGAACGCCTTCAAGTGCCGCATGGCCCAGCGTGAGCGCACCCCACCCCAGAACCAATGCCCAAAGCACCACCAGACCAAATTGCAATCCGCGCGCACGCGCACGCATGCCCCGCTTCATCGCAGCAATCTGGCGTGCAACATCATGCTGGGCCGCAACCAATGCAGGCACAACCAGCAGCACCAAAAGCATCCCGAACCCCAAACCGTAAACCAATGTGATCACGGTGGGCTTCAGAAACTGTGCCTGTTGGCTGCGCTCGAACAACAGC
>CAWVWS010000148.1:0-7086 GCA_963933905.1 uncultured Sulfitobacter sp. | reverse complement strand
CTGGGCGAAGCTCGGGTATCATTTACGTCCTTTAGCCCAACGCTTCCTCTGCGCTTCGGCAATCTTCGCCTTTACTTCGATTGTCGGAACCGAAGGTCCGTCCTTGATGAAACTCGCCTAGCGCTCCAATAAAACACGACGTTGCTCAAGGTGGTCTGATCGTTAATACGAGCGCATTACCTTGGACCCGCTAACGTGGCTCAATACCGTTTCAGCTACTTCGTGGTGCGCATCTGTGCAGTCTGCCAGCCAAGTTCTAATGGATGTTCGGAAACCATGAAGGCGCGCTTCGAAGCCAGCCCGCTTCATGTAACGCCCCATAGTTGCGTCTGAAATTACGCTTCTGCGGATGCTAGGAAACATGAACCCATCACGTGCCTGCTGCTTTGCTTTTTCCATGACATTCAAGGCTTCAGTTGACAGGGGAACACGAAAATCCTGATCTGCATCCACCCGACCTTTCATTGCCGCTGCTGGGATGGTCCACGTATCGCCGTCGACCTGATCCAGATGCATGAAACTAAGCGGGGCTGAGCGGACTCCAGTTAATATCAGCAACCGCAAAGCCAAATGGGTTACGGTGTCACTGTCGCAAAGCGACTGATAAAACGTAGGCACATCCTCCCAAGGTAAGGCTGGCACATGCGTAATTTTATGGCAGGATTTACCCAAGAGTGCTTTGGCTTTCTCCGTGGCTTGTAAATCTACATCTAAGCCAAGGGCCGCTGCATGCTTGAGGACAATGCAAATTCGGTTGAGCGCCTTTTTGGCTGTGTATGACTTTGTGTGCCAGATGGGGGCCAGCACATCCCGAATATCCCGTGGATCTATCTCTATGACGGGGATGCGCCCCAGCTTGGGCATAACGTGCAGTTCAAGAGGTGAATACCAACGGCCTGCTTTCCAATAGCCTTTGAGTTCGGCCTTGCGGCTTTCAAAGGCAACCAGCGCCATATCGCTTAGGATATGTAGGTTTCGTTCAGCCTCGCGTCGCTCTTTTTCTCGGGCTTTGATAGGATTGACCCCTGACTTCGCCAGCATCCGCCATTTAGCGGCTTTTGTGCGCACTCCTGCAAGGGTTGTATGTTGACGCTGCCCAGCCTCATCTCACGCCTTCGTCCATGAAGTGTAAACTGAGTATCCACTGTGCGCCGCCATCAGCGCGACGACGCAACCACAGACCACCACCATCAGCATATTTGCCCTCACTAAGCGCTTTCAGCCCCGCCTTAGTCATAGTCTTCGAACTTATCCTGTTCAGCGCTCTCACGGCATTCACCTTTCAGAACAGAGATTCTATCCACCTACTATATGTTGAATGCGGCGACATACGGAGGAATACTAGACTACAAGTAATATTAGGTTTTGTCTTATATTTCAGAATATTAAGTACACTATCTTGTACCGTAAAGTACTAATTCAATGCTCCCTTACAGCACCAGATGTCCCGGTAGCATAATAGGACAGTTTTGCGCACCTGAAGGTGCTGCTGAGTGCGGAGTAGCGGTGCTTAGAGCAGTGAGATGCTGGAGCGGGCGGAGCTGGCTTCGGTGGAGAGTTTCGATGTGGCGGAGATGTGCCAGTCGAGGCCTGACTGGCCTGCGCGTTGGGCGGCTTGTAAGTTGGCGGAGGCTTTTTTTGCATTATTTTCGGTGTCGATCAATGCTCCGGCAAGCGCGCGGCGCTCGGCGGCGATGCCAGCACGGGCCGCGGTGTAGGTTGCAGCGTCAATGGCCCCTGTGGCGCGCTGCATCTCCAGATCGGAAAGCGCTGCTTCTTGTGCGGCGAGGCGTGCGGGAAGTGATGCTTTTACCAGTTCCATTTGCGCGTTTGTCTTGCGCAGCGTCCGCACAACGGTGCTGGGGGAGACTGCATCGACCTGACGGGCGACTTTTCGTTTGCCTTTTACATGGCCGACAACTGCGCCCCCTGCCCCGCCAATGGCGGCGGCAGCGAGACAATTCGAGGCGCTTCCTGCGGAGATAACAGCCAGACCACAGCCTGTTGCAGCCCCTAGGAGCGCGCCCTTGGTCGTGCTTTGCACAACAATGCGGCGGGACAATTCGGTGAGTGCGCTGACTTGGTCATCGACCTGCGCGGGCTGGGCGGCAAAGCTGAGGGGTGCGCCGTCAAGGCGGCTGGAATGGGAAGATGGCGATGGGCCACAAGCTGTCAGGGTCAGTACCACGAGGGGCAGTGTTTTATAAAATAAGATCTGCATGCCGTGCCGTCCACTATTGTTTCCAAAAGTGACGCTATTCCCAAAATGGGGCTTGGATTTGACGAATTTCGAAAAATTATTAACCAATTTTAAAAAGCTATTCGGACGGGAAAAGCATTTGAAATCTTGGAGTTGGGTGATCGCGTTCAAAATCTATTCGCGATCACCCCTGTTTGGTTAGCGCAGTTGGCCGAGCAGGGTTTGCGACGGCTTTCCCGTTACGGGCAGGCCTTGGCTGGCTTGGTAGGCGCTGATCGCTTTTTCGCTGTTGGGGCCGATCACGCCGTCACTGCCGCCTGTGTCAAACCCTTTGGCGGTGAGAAGCTGTTGCAGGGCGATGCGGTCATCCTTTGTCAGGCCATTTGCGTCGGGTGGGAAGCTTCCACGAATGGGGCCAGCCCCCCCGATGCGGTCGGCCAGATGCCCGACGCCAATCGCGTAGGCGTCAGAGTTGTTATAGCGTTTGATCGCATTGAAGTTGCGCGTGACAGAGAAGCGCGGGCCGCCTGCCTGTGGCTGGATCGTGCGGCCTTGGGGTGCGCCGCTCCCCACTTCGCCGCCCCATTTGGTGCCACGCGCCCAGCCGTTCCGCTTGAGATAGGCGGCGGTGGAGGCGAGTGAATCTGTGGGATCATCAGACCAGATATCGCGACGGCCGTCGCCCGTGAAATCAACGGCAAAGGCCTGATAAGACGTGGGAATAAACTGGGTATGGCCCATGGCACCCGCCCATGACCCTGTCATGCGGGAGGCAGGGATATCGCCGTTTTGCACAATCTTGAGTGCGGCAACCAGTTGCTTTTCGAAGAACGCGCCGCGCCGCCCGTCATAGGCCAGCGTGGAGGTGGCCGAGATTACAGGCACATCGCCTCTGCGCTCGCCAAAGTAGCTCTCTAGCCCCCAGATCGCACAGATGATTTCTGCGTCGACGCCGTATTGACCCTCAAGCGTTTGCAGCGTGCCACGGTGGCGCGCAAAGGCTGCGCGCCCCTTGCTCACCCGCTCGTCAGAGGCGGCGATGGAAAGGTAGTCTTCCAAGGTGCGCTTGAACTCGGTCTGGTTGCGGTCGCGTTTTACGCAACCGGGCAGGAAGCCTGTGCCGCGGAAGGCCTCGCGTATGGTGGCATCGGAAATGCCCTTTGACCCTGCGCGTCTGCGAAAGCCCCTGACCCAAGCGTCATAGCCCGCATTGGGGGTCGGGCGCAGGTCAGCGGGTAATCCGCCCGTGTCTGCCCTGCTTTGATATGTTGTTGCCCCGCCGCCACAAGCGGTGAGTGTGAGGGCGCTGGCCCCCATGAGAAAATGTCTGCGTGAGAATGTCATTGTGCCTGCTCGCCTCATTGGTCTTTTGACGAATGATAAAGGATTGCAGGCGCGTGGCAACTGTCCTTCCTGTGGCACACGCGGGGGTTTGCCTATGGCGCTGCCCCCCCACGGCACGGGTTATCAGGGGCGATAGAGCGGCACAGTGGACATCGACATCTTGGCCGAGCCGTTTTGCACGTCCCGTGCGTGACTGATGTAGATCAGTGTCTGGTTCTTCTCGTCGAAAATCCGCTTTACCTTGATGGATTTGAAAACGATTGAGCGTGACTTGCTGAAGACATCCTCGCCCTCGTCATCGCGGTCGATATCGCCGATTTTGATCGGGCCAGTCTGGCGGCAGGAGATGGAGGAGTTGGAGGGGTCTTCAAACCAGTTCCCTTTTTGCAGCCTGTCGATCAGGCCACGCTCAAAATAGGCGACATGGCAGGTGACGCCCGCGACCTCGGGGTCGGCCAGAGCCTCGATAATCAGATCATTTCCGAGCCAACCGACATCGACATTGCCGACCTGTTCAGCGGCAAGCGTGGCGGGCAGGGAAAGGGTGAGAGCGGTCAAAATGTATTTCATCATATCGTCCAACGCCGATGCCCCCTGCGATGTTCCGCCGCATGATGAAAAAACATTCCTATTTCAATTTGCTTGCCTATTGAGAGATGAGAACATTATAAGAACATTATGGCAAAATTGAACCTTCAGGAAAAGCTGGCCCTGCTCAGCGATGCGGCGAAATACGATGCAAGCTGTGCGTCCTCTGGCACGAGCAAGCGTAACAGCGCGGATGGCACTGGCCTTGGCAGTACGGAAGGGTCAGGGATTTGTCATGCTTATGCGCCTGACGGGCGGTGTATCAGTCTGCTCAAGATATTGATGACGAATTTCTGCATTTATGACTGTGCCTATTGCATCAACCGTGTGTCGTCACAGGTGCCGCGTGCGCGGTTTACGGTTGAAGAGGTCGTGCATCTCACGACCGAGTTTTACCGCCGTAATTACATCGAAGGGCTTTTCCTGTCCTCGGGCATTATCAAGAGCCCTGATGACACGATGGCCGATATGGTACGGATTGCGCGGAGTTTGCGGCAGGATCACAATTTTCGCGGCTACATCCACCTCAAGACGATTCCCGATGCTTCACCTGAGTTGATCGAGGAAGCCGGCCTGCTCGCGGATCGGTTGTCGATGAACATCGAGTTGCCCACCGATGCGGGGATCAAAGCCTATGCGCCCGAGAAGGACGGTGTCGAGATACGTCGTGCTATGGGGCGTGTGGAATTGCGCAAGCAAGCGGCCAAAGAGCGGACACATACGGGGCGGCGGGCGGCGAAGTTTGCGCCTGCGGGGCAGAGCACACAGCTGATTGTGGGGGCGGACGGGGCCAATGACGCCACGATCTTGCAAAGCTCCACGCGGCTTTATTCCTCTTATAAATTGAAGCGGGTCTATTATTCCGCCTTCTCGCCTATTCCTGACAGCACGGCGGCGCTGCCCTTGATCAAGCCGCCACTCGTGCGGGAGCATCGGCTCTATCAGGCGGATTGGTTGTTGCGGTTTTACGGGTATCAGGCGGATGAGATTGCATCGGCTGCGACGGACGGGATGCTCGATCTGGAGATTGATCCCAAGCTGGCGTGGGCGTTGGCGAACCGTGCAGTATTTCCTGTGGATGTGAACCGTGCAGGCAAGGATATGCTGCTGCGAGTGCCGGGCTTTGGCACGAAATCCGTCCAGCGCATTTTGTCGGCGCGGCGAAGTGGCGCGTTGGGGTTTGGCGATCTCAAGCGCATCGGGGCGCTGGTGAATAAGGCCAAGCCGTTTATCACCACGCGCGATTGGTCCCCCGGCGGGCTGACCGATGCGGCGAATTTGCGCGCGCGTTTTGCGCCGCCGCCCGAACAAATGAGCCTCTTTTGATCTACGCGCCGCGACTGCCGCGACTGGGCACGTTCGAGGCATGGCGCATGTCTGCGCGGGCGCTCGCGAGTAATGATGTGGCGCCTGATGATATCGAGTGGGGGATGGAGGGGGCGAGCGAGACCCTGTTCGGCAGTGGTGCGCCCCTGCCCACCCCGCAGGAAATGTCGGTGCCTGCAGCATTTGTCCCCTTGGCCAAGCTGGTCTGTGCGCACCGTGCGGAGGGTGCGCATGATCTGCTTTACCGCTTGTTGCTGCGCTGTCGCGGGAATACGCGCCTGCTGGGGAACCGCGCGGACGCAGAGGTGCAGCAGCTGGAGGCATGGGCCAAGAACATCCGCCGCGACATGCACAAGATGAAGGCATTTGTGCGGTTTCGCGAAGTAACCCCGCAGGGCGCAAACAGGCGACAATTCCTGAGTTGGTTCGAGCCAGATCACCGCATTGAGGAGCTGATCGCTTCGTTTTTCACGCGGCGGTTTGGCGATATGGATTGGGTGATTGTCACGCCTGAAGTGACCACACGGTTTGCAGGGGGTGAGCTGAGCCATGAGGCAGTGGCGAGTGCGCGCCTTGATCTGAGGGACGAGACGGAGGAGTTGTGGCGGACGTATTACGCAAACATCTTCAACCCTGCGCGGCTGAAAGTGAAGGCGATGCAGTCGGAAATGCCTAAGAAATACTGGAAAAACCTGCCCGAGGCGGACCTGATTCCCGGACTGATTGCGGGGGCGGAGGCGCGGATGCGCAAGATGCAGGAGGACGCACCCACCCTGCCCCCGATCCGAGCGGAGAGAATATTGGAGCGTATTCCCGAGCGCGCCGAGGTGGGCGAATTGCACGCCTGTGCGCGCTGTCCCATCGGGGCGCAAGCCACGCAGGCGGTGGGCGGCGTGGGGCCAATGGACGCGCCGCTGATGATTATGGGGGAGCAGCCCGGGGACCGCGAGGATTTGGAAGGCGTGCCGTTTGTCGGACCTGCGGGGCAGTTGTTTGACGCAGTGGCCGCCGAGGCAGGGCTGGACCGTAAGGCGGCCTATGTGACCAACGCAGTCAAGCACTTCAAATTTACCCCCCGAGGCAAGCGGCGCATCCATCAAAGCCCACATCGCACCGAGGTCGAGGCCTGTCGCGTCTGGCTGGAGCGTGAGATTGCCCTTGTGCAACCGGCCTTCATCCTTGCCCTTGGGGCGACGGCGGCAATGGCGCTCACTGGAAACGGAGCAAACCTCATGACGCGGCGCGGTCGGGTGGAGCGCGGTATCGAGGGCATACCCGTTTTGATCACATTGCATCCTTCCGCGATACTGCGCAGCGATGATCCGACCAACCTGCGCGAGAAGTTGAAAGAGGACTTAACCCAAGCTGTTAATATGCTGACGGAAATTTCCAGAATTTGAGACCCGTTATCCGCCAGTGAGCACGATATGCGCGGCGTACCCCCCGCCATTTCAGGCAGTTCTGCGCCGTACAAAACTCTTCGCGATCATCGTTCTTATAATAATCCCGCCTTTTGACCAAATTATCAAAATATCGGGTTGCTGTCCCCTTCATCATGACTTAGAGAACGCTCATTGGCGCGGGATGGAGCAGCCCGGTAGCTCGTCAGGCTCATAACCTGAAGGTCG
>CAWVWS010000147.1:0-7124 GCA_963933905.1 uncultured Sulfitobacter sp. | reverse complement strand
AATATGCCCGTCTTCTGGCTGCCCCGCTTGCGCCTGCCCGGCCCCACGGTCGAGCGCGCAACAGGGTTTCTGATCCCCTCCATCCGCACCACGTCCAGCCTTGGTATCGGCCTCAAAATCCCCTACTTCATCAAGCTGAGCGAGAAACGCGACCTGACCCTCACGCCCTATCTGTCCAGCTCGACCAAAACGCTGGAACTGCGCTACCGTCAGGCCTACCGCAACGGGCGTGTCCAGTTTGACGCCGCTGTGACCCGCGATGACCTGCTTGAGGGTGAGACACGGGGCTACCTGTTTGGCCGCGGCCTCTTTGCCCTGCCAAAAGATTTTACACTCTATTTCGCCATCGAAACCGTGACGGACGACGGCTATCTCGAAAGCTATGGCTACTCCGGCGCAGACCGCTTGCGCTCCGAGTTGACCCTCAGCCGCGCACGCCGCGACGAATACATCCGCGCCAGTTTCTACAACTTCAAATCCCTGCGCGACGACGAAGACAACGACACCCTGCCCACCCTCGTGCTCGATGGCGAATACGAGCGCCGCTTTTTCCCGCAGGCATTGGGCGGCGAGGTCCGCACCCGCATCGTAGCCCACAGCCACCGCCGCACTTCCGACCTGTCCGTGGACAGCGCGGACGCCGATGATGTCGTCGACGGCCGCGACGTGGCGCGCCTCAATGCCCAAGTGGACTGGCTGCGCAGCTTCACCCTGCCCGGCGGCCTTCGCACCGATACCCGCGTGGGCGTCGCCTTTAACGAATTCAACATCTCACAGGATTTCACCACGCTTGAAGACCCCTCCGAGATCACCCCCCACGCCGCCATCATCCTGCGCTACCCGCTGTCAAAGACCAGCGCTTCGGGCATCAGCCATGTGATTGAGCCTGTGGTACAGCTGAGCTGGACAGGTGGCAGCCGCCTCGACATCCCCAACGAGGAAAGCACATTGGTCGAGTTTGATCAGGGCAACCTTCTCAGCCTGTCACGCTTTCCGCGCGCCGACCGCCGCGAACGCGGCGCTATGGCGGCCATCGGTATCGGTTGGTCCCGCTTCAATCCCACAGGCTGGGACGCGCAGATCAGCGTGGGCCAGGTGTTCCGCGAAGACGACGATTCATCGTTTTCCACCACCTCCGGCCTTAACGGCCTCTCGTCGGACTTCCTTATCGCAGGCCAGATCGCCTCGGGGGACGGCATCAGCCTGACAGGGCGCAGCCTGTTCGAGCAGGACCTCACCCTGTCCAAGGCAGAGTTGCGCGGTGATTATGCCTTCAAACGGGGCCGGATTGGTGGCTCCTATGTCTGGCTTCAGGACGATCTGGAAGAAGACCGCGCAACAGAAGTCTCCGAATTCACAATAGACGGCAGCTACAAGATCAATAAGTTCTGGACCGCTTCCGCCGACTGGCGCTACGATATCGCATCAGACCGCGCCGCAACCGCAGGCCTCGGCCTAAGTTATAAAAACGAATGTGTGACCCTTAACCTCACCGTCGAACGCAGCTATACAACCTCAACAAGTGTTGAGCCCTCAACCGATTTTGGATTTAACGTCGGTCTGCGGGGCTTTTCCGCTAATACCGGAACAGAAAGATACGCATCCTCATGTTCAAACTAACACCTACACTCGCCTCCCTCGCCATTGCTGCCGCCCTTGCGGGTCCCGCCACTGCGCAAAACATGTTCGCGCCTGCGGCAACTGTGAACGATACCGTTGTGACAGAGTTCGAAGTCGAACAGCGTGTCCGCTTCCTCAAAATCCTCAATGCCCGTGGCGCCACCCGCAAAGCAGCCATCGAGAGCCTGATAAACGAGCGTCTGCGCGGTGAGGCCATTCGCGATGCCGGCCTGCAACTGACCGAGGAAGGCATCAACGCCGCCCTCGAAGAATTTGCCAGCCGTGCCAACCTCACCCGCGCCGAGTTTACAACCGCCCTCGCCCGCGCTGGCGTGGAGAAAGAAACCTACCGCGACTTTGTGATCAACGGCATTGCATGGCGTGACCTGATCCGCGCCCGCTATGGCGCACGCGTGACAATCTCCGAGGCGGAGATCGACCGCGTACTGTCCTCCCAAAGCAGCGGCGGCTCCAACATCCGCGTTCTGGTGTCCGAGATTATCATTCCCGCACCACCCCAACGCGCCGCACAGGTCGCAGCCATCGCCGAGCAGATCTCCGAGAGCCAATCCGCAAACGAATTCTCCAACTTCGCCCGCAAATACTCCGCCACAGCGACCCGTGGCGCAGGAGGCCGTCTTCCGTGGCAAGCGCTGAGCGATCTGCCGCCCTCCTTGCAGCCGCTGATCCTGTCGCTCTCACCGGGTGAAGTGACCCAGCCGCTGAACATCCCCAATGCTGTGGCCCTATTCCAGCTGCGCGATATCGAAGAAACAGGCAAACCCTCCAAAACCTATTCGGCCATCGAATATGCCGCCTACTACATGGCAGGGGGCCGCTCCGAGGAGACGCTGCAACAGGCCGCAAACCTCAAGGCCCAAGTGGACGTTTGCGACGATCTCTACACCTTTGCAAAAGGCCAGCCCGATTCTGTGCTCGACCGTGAAACCCTGCCGCCCTCCAAAATCCCGCAGGATTTCGCAATTGAGCTGAGCAAGCTGGACGAGGGCGAAGTCTCCACCGCCCTGACCCGCTCGGATGGCCAAGCACTGGTATTCCTCATGATGTGCGGCAAAACAGCCGAGCAGAACGCCGAAGTCAGCCGCGAAGACGTCGCAGGCTCTATCCGCCAGCGCCGCTTGTCAGGCTTTGCCGACAGCCTGCTGGCCGAGCTGCGCTCCGAAGCTCGCATCAGCGTAAAATGAAACCAGTCATCCTGACCTGCGGTGAACCCGCAGGCATCGGTCCCGAAGTGGCCGCCCGCGCATGGGCGGCCCTTGCAGACCGCATCCCAATGGTCTGGCTGGGCGATCCGCGCCACCTGCCCCAAGGCACAGTGCATCAGGTCATTGATGACCTGTCCCAAGCGGTTGACGTCTCCTCCACGGCCTTGCCGGTCCTCGCCCATCCCTTTGCCAGATCTGCTGTTGCTGGAATTCCCGATCCCGCCAATGCCACAGGTGTGATCGACGTCATCGCCCGCGCTGTTGATCTGGTGCAATCGGGCCATGCCGCCGCCATCTGCACCGCTCCCATCCACAAAAAGGCCCTCAAAGACGGCGCCGATTTCGCCTATCCGGGCCACACCGAATACCTCGCAGCCCTCGCAGGCGGTTGTGATGTGGTCATGATGCTCGCCTCGGAACAGCTTCGCGTGGTCCCCGCCACCATCCACATCGCCCTCGCAGACGTGCCAAAGGCGCTCACCCCCGCAGGCCTGCGCCGCACGATCGAGATCACACACAAAAGCCTGCAGTCCCAATTCGGCATCGCCAATCCCCGCATCGCCATCAGCGGCCTCAACCCCCACGCAGGTGAAGGCGGTGCCATGGGCCACGAAGAACTCGACTGGATGAATACCCTCGTGACCCAAATGCAGTCAGAAGGATATGAGCTAATAGGCCCGCTCCCCGCCGACACAATGTTCCACGCCGCCGCGCGCGCCCGCTATGACGCCGCCATCGCCATGTACCACGACCAAGCGCTGATACCGATCAAAACGCTGGACTTCGACAAAGGTGTCAACGTCACCCTCGGCCTGCCCTTCATTCGCACATCGCCCGACCACGGCACCGCGTTCGACATCGCGGGCAAAGGCCTCGCCAACCCCACCAGCATGATCGAGGCGATCCGCATGGCCCACCGCATGAGCATCCAACAATGAGCGGCATCGACAATCTCCCACCGCTGCGCCAAGTCATCGATACCCACGACCTGCAAGCACGCAAATCGCTGGGGCAGAACTTCCTGCTCGACCTCAACCTCACCGCAAAAATCGCCCGCCAGGCAGGTGATCTGACCCAATGCGATGTGCTGGAAATCGGCCCCGGCCCCGGCGGCCTCACACGCGGCCTTCTCTCGGAAGGTGCGCGCAAAGTTCTCGCCATCGAAAAAGACAGCCGCTGCATCCCCGCACTGAACGAGATCGCGAACGCCTACCCCAACCGCCTTCAGATCATCGACGGCGACGCGCTCGAAGTGGACCCGCTTGCCCACCTGACACCGCCCATCCGCGTGGCCGCAAACCTGCCCTACAATATCGGCACCGAACTCTTGGTCCGCTGGCTCACCCCGCAGGACTGGCCACCCTTCTGGCAAAGCCTCACCTTGATGTTCCAACGCGAAGTGGCCGAGCGTATCGTCGCCAAGCCAGGCAGCAAAGCCTACGGCCGCCTCGCCCTGCTGGCCCAATGGCGCGCAGACGCAAAAATCGTGATCAACCTTCCACCCGAAGCCTTCTCGCCCCCACCCAAAGTCTCAAGCGCTGTGGTCCACCTCACAGCATTGGCGGAGCCCCGCTTTCCCGCCGATGCCGCCATCCTGTCGCGCACTGTCGCCGCCGCCTTCAACCAACGCCGCAAGATGCTCCGCTCCGCGCTCAAAGGCACGGCACCCGATATCGAAGACCGCCTGATCGCCGCAGGGCTCAAACCCACAGACCGCGCCGAGCAAATCCCCCTCGAAGGTTTCTGCGCGCTGGCCCGAGAACTGGCAAAGCCTTAAGCCACTTCTTCATTTGACCTTAAAACTCAGCCTTGAAACCAACCTTAAAATTCGGGGGTAATCGGTGCCCAGCACTGACGGGGGCTGGCCCCCTGCTGCATTCCCAAAACCGCAGCCCCAAAAGCAAAAAGCCCCGCATCCGCAGGGCCTTTTGTCTAATTTACTCTGCCGCTTCGGGCTGGTCGCCGCCTTCGGCTTTCGGAGCATCATCGCTCTTGGGCTTTGGTTTGCGCCTTGGGGCGCGGCGGGTCTTCGGCTTTGGCTCTGCCGCAGTCTCTGGCGTCTCGACCAATGTGCTGGCTCCGTCGCTCGCATCGGGTTGTGGCTGTTCTGACGAGTCCGCCGCTGGCTGTTCGGCCGCTTCGCGTTCCTGACGCTCCATCCGCTCGTTGCGTTCACGGTCACGCTCGGCCTGACGCTCGCGGTTGAGGCGGTCCTGCTCGTCGCGCTCGGCCTGCCGCTCGCGGTTGGCTTTCTCTTGCTCTTCACGCTTGGCATCGATCTCTTTTTGCGCCTCCGACAACAGCCGCAGATAATGCTCGGCGTGCTGCTGGAAATTCTCCATCGCAACGCGATCGTTGCTCAGTTGTGCATCCCGCGCCAGCTGGTTGTATTTCTCGATCACCTGACTGGGGGTGCCGCGCACTTTGCCTTCGGGGCCGGAACTGTCGAACACACGGTTGACGACATTGCCACCCTGATTGTTGTTACCGCCACGGTTGCGGTTCTTGTTATTACGCGAGCGCGATCTTTGAGGTTTCATATAGGGGGTCAGCCTTTTGGTGCTGTTATTTGGTCAGGCCATTCATGCGCTTGGCGCAGACGAGAGGCACGTTAAGATGTTGGGCATAAGCCGCGCGGGAACGTCCAAAGACGTTCATCACTGCAACACCCCATGCATAGCCTTCCAACACCCTCATGGGCAAGAGCGAATAGATCAAAAAACGCGCAAATATCACCTCAAGCAGGGTTTTGTGCGTAAATAACACGGTCGCGGCCATCCAGATCAGGTAACTTCCCGATTTGCGCCCAACCTGCCTCAAAGAAAAGGACGGCAACTTCCGGCGCTTGCTTCCAGCCGATCTCGACCATCACACGCCCCCCCTCGGTGAGGTACTCATGTGCCCGCGCCGCAATAAGCTGGTATGCACTCAGCCCGTCTGCCCCGTCAGTCAACGCAATCATCGGCTCATGCAGCGCCAGTTCGGGCGCTATTTCTTTCATCTCGGCAATCGACAGATAGGGCGGATTGCTCACAATCAGATCAAATCGTCCCTCCACCGCGCTGAACCAATCAGACTGGATCACTTCGGCACGCTCGGCAACCCCGTGCAGCACCGCATTGGCGCTCGCTTGCAAACAGGCCGCCTCGGAGACGTCAACTCCCACCCCCGTCGCATTGGGGTTCTCGGCCAGCAGGGTCACAAGGATACAGCCCGACCCTGTCCCCAGATCAAGTACGCGATCAAAGGGCTTGGCCAATGCTGCCTCAATCAGGCTCTCGGTCTCTGGTCGCGGGTCCAGCACATCGCGGCTGATCTTGAACTTGCGCCCGTAAAATGCCCGCTCTCCAACCAGTTGGGACACAGGCACACGCACTGCACGCAGCGATATCAGATGCTCGTAGCGCTCCGATATCTCCGGCGCGATCTCTTCAGGCGCAATCAATGTCACCCGTGCCGCATCAACACTCGCCGCATGGGCCAGCAATATCCGCGCATCACGCGCTGGGTCAGGAACCCCCGCCGCGCGAAGCTTGGCTGTCGCAGTTGCCATGGCCACAGCGGCCGTGGTCATTGCCCCATCTCCGCAAGCATCTTCGCCTGCGCATCCGCCGTGAGCGCATCTACAATCTCGTCCAGATCGCCTTGCATCACCGCATCCAGCTTATAAAGCGTGAGGTTAATGCGGTGGTCCGTCAGCCGCCCCTGCGGGAAGTTATAAGTCCTGATCCGCTCGCTGCGATCCCCGCTGCCCACCTGAGAGGCACGGCTGTCAGAGCGTTCCGTATCAATCCGCATCCGCTCAGCATCATACAGGCGCGTTTTCAGCACCTGCATGGCAATCTCGCGGTTACGGTGCTGGGATTTCTCACTGCTCGTCACCACAATACCTGAAGGGATATGCGTGATCCGCACCGCAGAATCAGTGGTGTTAACGTGCTGACCGCCCGCGCCCGAACTGCGGTAGGTATCAATGCGGATGTCCGTCGTGGCAATCTGGATGTCCACATCCTCCGCTTCGGGCAACACAGCCACCGTCGCCGCCGAGGTATGAACCCGCCCTTGGCTTTCCGTGCTTGGCACCCGCTGCACACGGTGAACGCCGCTCTCGTATTTCAACCGCGCAAATACATTCTCGCCGGTGATATGCGCCACAACTTCCTTAACCCCGCCGAGCTCGGTCAGCTGCTGCTCGATCAGGTCCACTTTCCAGCCCCGCGCTTCGGAATAACGGATATACATGCGCAACAAATCTGCCGCGAACAACGCCGCCTCATC
>CAWVWS010000146.1:0-7136 GCA_963933905.1 uncultured Sulfitobacter sp. | reverse complement strand
GTGAAGACGCCGATCAGCAAAATGGCGCAGGCGGCCTGAAGCATCCCGATGAAGTTTAATTCGCTGCCGAAAGGTTGTTTATAGGTTTTATGTCTGAGCCTGCGCTGGGCGACTTTTGCACCGATCCATCCCCCGACACTTGCCCAAAACAGAAGCGTCTTTTCAGGCGTGCGCCGTTCGTTATTGATCGCCTTGCGCTTGTCGATCGCAAAGGCGCGGTAGGCGACCAGGTTCACGGCGACAAAATATACGAAGATCGTGATCAGGAATGTCATGACGGGTGATCCAGATGGGGACGGCCTGAGAGATTTTGACGCATAAAGGCCCCAACGCGAGGGGCCTTTATCAGAGAGTTTCCCAGTGGTGGGCTGTGTCGGTTAGTCCGCCCAGCTTACCGCTGTCAGATCGTTGGCTTGGGTCGGGGCATTTGCCCAGAGGCCCTGAACACCTGCCTTTGCGACCGAGAGGGCAGCGAGCTGGAACAGGTAACCGTTGACGTAGTCACCAGAGATCATTTTCTGCGCGTCACCCAACATCGTTTTGCGCATTTCGGGATCAGTTGTCGTGTTGAGTTTGGTCATCAACTCCTGAAACGCGGGATTGTCGTACTGGAAGTAATACTCGGGGTTGGCGTAGATGCCGATGTCCATCGGCTCGGTATGGCTCACGATGGTCAGGCCAAAGTTCTTGCCTTTGAACACTGTCTCCAGCCACTGCGCCCATTCGACATTTGTGATCTCGGCCTTGATGCCCACTGCGGCCAGTTGCGAGGCGATGATCTCGCCGCCGCGACGTGCATAGGAGGGGGGCGGCAAGAAGAGTGTTGTCTCGAACCCGTCGGCAAAGCCCGCTTCGGCGAGGAGTGTTTTTGCCTTTTCGGGGTCATAGCTGCTCATCGCGGTCAGATCGACATAGGCGGGATTATGCGGTGCAAAATGTGTGCCGATGGGCGTGCCATAGCCGAACATCGCGCCGTCAATGATCGCTTGGCGGTCGATGGCATGGGCCAATGCTTCGCGGACCTTCACGTTGTCAAAGGGTGGCATCTTGTTGTTGGTGGACAGGATCGTCTCGCCTTCGGTCGAGCCGACGAGCACCTGGAACCGTGGATCAGCCTCGAACTGGGGCAGGTTTTCGGGCGCAGGAAAGCCCGAGAAGACGTCGATGTCTTCAGCCATCATCGCACCAAGGGCCGCCGTGGGATCGGAGATAAATTTGAACGTCGCATTGGTGAGGACGGCAGGCGTGCCCCAGTAGCTATCATTGCGCGAAAGCTCGATCTTGTCGCCTTGGGTCCAGCTGTCGAATTTGAATGCGCCGGTGCCGATGGGCGTCTGTTTGATGCCTTCGATGCTTTCGGGTGCTACAATAACCGCGTCCCCCCATGCGAGGTTGAAGAGCATGTTGCCGTTGGCCTCCGACAGCTTCACTTCGACGGTCATAGGGTCGATCACGTTAACTTCGGCGATTGCAGAGTAGAGCGCTTTTTGTGCGTTTGCGCTGTCCTCAGCACCGATGCGGTCGAGGGAGAATTTCACATCTTCGGCGTCCATGGTCGTGCCGTCATGGAAGGTCACGCCTTCGTTCAACATGAAGGTATAGGTCAGCCCGTCTTCGGAAATCTCCCAGCTTTTTGCCAGACCGGGGATAACGTCACCTGCGCTGTCAAAGCGGGTCAGCCCTTCGAACACGTTGGAATAGAGGACGGAATCAATGGCGCCAGCGGCAGCACTGGTCGGGTCAAGGTGCGGCGGCTCAAGCTGGATTGCGATGGTAAGATCATCTTTTGCCATGGCGGCACCAGCCAGCAGAGCGGCGGCGCTGACGCCAAGCAAGAGTGGGGACAGTTTGAACATGAGAGACTCCCTCGTTGTGTTTCGAATGAAAGGTTAAGCGACGATTCATATGTTGGCTAGGAGAAACCTTGCGGGAACATTGGCACTGGGGTAGGCCTGCGCGCTTTAGCGAGGGTAGGATTGAGCATGGCGGTTTTGGGTGTGGATTTCGGGACGTCGAATTCGGCGGCAGGTATCACGCGGGACGGTGCCGCCCATCTGATCCAGCTTGAGGCGGGGGATATGACCATGCCCACTGCGGTTTTCTTTGATTTTGATACCAAGAAGATGCTGATTGGATCAGATGCTGGTGCTGCACTGCTCGCGGGGGAAGAGGGGCGCTATATGCGTGCGCTCAAAAGCTTGCTGGGAGCGCCCTTGATGCGCGAAAAGCGGAACCTGCTGGGGGAGAAGCTCGATTTTATTGATGTCGTTTCGCGGTTTTTGGGGCGGGTGAAAGCCGCAGCAGAGGCGCAGACGGGCGAGCGGTATGAACGTGCGCTGTCAGGGCGGCCTGTGCGGTTTCACGGCGATGATGCCCGCAATGCACAGGCTGAGGTGGACCTGACGGAGGCATATCTGCGGGCGGGGTTTGACGAAGTTGCCTTTATGTACGAGCCGGAGGCGGCGGCGTTGGCCAACCGTGATGTGTTGGCTGAGGGCGATCTGGGGCTGATTGTCGATATTGGTGGTGGTACGTCCGATTTCACCCTGTTTCGCAACGGGGCGGATACTATTGAAATTCTGGCCAGCCACGGTGTGCGTCTGGGCGGGACTGATTTTGATCGTATGGTGAGTTTAGATACTGTTATGCCGCTCTTGGGGCGGGGCAGTCAGATACGCCATGCCTTTGGCAACGAGACGCATACCGCGCCGACAACGATTTTTAATGACCTCGCAACATGGCAAAAAATCCCGTTCCTTTATGCGCCTGATAGCCGCCGTTTGGCAAAGGATCTGGCGCAATACGCGGTTGAGCCTGCGCTGTTTGCGCGGCTTGTGTCAGTGCTGGAGGACGAGTTGGGGCATGACATCGCTTTTGCTGTGGAGGCGGGAAAGATTGCTGCCAATGGCACTGGCGCAGGCGCAATTGATCTGGGTGTAGTCGAGCGCGGGTTGGCCGTGGCGCTGGGCGATGGATTGGTTGAGGCGCTGCTGCGGCCCATGGCAGACGAGATGGGTGCGGCAGCACTGGTGACAATGGCGCAAGCTGAAGTTGCGCCCGAAGCCGTGACGCATCTGGTATTTGTGGGGGGCTCAAGTCTGATGCAGGTCACACGCGGTGCATTGCAAGCTGTCTTTCCGCAGGCGCAGGTGCATCATGGTCACGCGCTCACTGCGATTGTGGATGGGCTGAGCCTTGCGAGTGCGCGCGCGTTTGAATGATACGTCAAGCTTTGGGCAGCAGAAGTGTCTCAAGGGCGGCGCCCATGACGCAGGCGCTGTCGATCATGTCATCCACGCCGATCCATTCGTCAGGCTTGTGAGCAAGCTCCAGCACACCGGGACCGTATGCGATGCAGTTCTTCAGCTTCCCGATGCGGTCGATGTGTTTTTGATCGTATGTGCCAGGAGAGGCGACATATTCGGGGTCTTTGCCCATCACGTCTTGGATCGCTTTTGCCACCGTCCGTACCACGGGTGCTTCACGGTCGGTCATTGAAGGCAACACGGAATTTATCTCGGTCAGCTTGTAGTCGAAATCGGGACGGGTGACGCGCAGACCTTCGAGTAGCGCAGTCACTTCGTCACGAACATCATCCAGCGGCTCCTCGGCGAGGAAACGGCGGTCAATGGTGATGCGGCAGCTGTCGGGGACGCAGTGGGAGGGCAGGCCGTCGAAATCCTCGTCTTGTTCCTTTGCGCCACCGTGGATCGAATTGATGTTCATGGTCGAGCTGCGCGCGCCCTCTGGTACAACTGGCATATCGGTGGTGCGCAAGGCCATGGCGGGAAAGAGCTTGTTCTCGAACTCGTTCAGGACAGCACCCATATGGCGCACGGCACAGTCGCCGAGGAAGGGCATGGAACCGTGGGCAATCTCGCCCATCGTCTCGATCTCGGCCCACCAGCCGCCGCGGTGGCCAAGGCAAATGCGGTCCTTGTTCAGCGGTTCGGGGATGATGACGTGCTGCACACGGGCAGGGTTGAAGTGGCCATGTTCGGCCAGATAGGCGACGCCGCCATATCCGCCTGATTCCTCGTCTGCTGTGCCCGAAATCTCGATCGCGCCTGCGAAGTCGTCATATGTCTCGATGAATGCTTCGGCGGCGATGATAGAGGCGGCCAGCCCCCCTTTCATATCACACGCGCCGCGCCCGTAGATTTTGCCATCCTTGAGCTCTGCGCCGAAAGGATCAAACGTCCAGCCGTGCCCTTCCTCCACGACATCGGTGTGGCTGTTGAAATGAACGCACTCCCCGCTGCGCGCGCCCTCACGTCGTGCGATGATGTTCCAGCGGGGGTATTTTGTGCTGTCGCCCGGTGTGCCGTGGGCGCGGATCAGTTGTGTCTCGAACCCGTGCGCGCGGAGCCTGCGGTCAAGGTACTCACAGATCGCGCGGTAGTCGCGGCCGGGTGGGTTGAGGGTTGGAATACGGATCAAGTCTTGGGTCAGGGCGATCAGGTCATCGCGCTTTGCGGCAATGGCTTTGGAGAGGGGAGTGATCATTATGCGCCCTTTTTTTGAACGAATTTACGAGGCTGTGCGTTAGGTGAGTATCATTGCGCAACTGTGCCAGTGTGCAAGACCTGAATTGGATGTTTGCATATTGCAGTTTCAGGTGGTGTTAGAGGCAAGAGTAAATACTGGGGATTTCAGATGAGTGAAGCGGATATGGGTGCAGGTCCCAAAGGGGGGCTTGCGACAAGCTGGGCGGCGCTCAAAGACGGATTTTTGCAAATTGGCGATACCAATCTCGCGCTTGTCTCGGCCGGGGTCGGTTTTTTCGGCATGCTTTCTGTGTTTCCTGCGATTGCGGCGCTCATTGCGCTGCTGAGCCTTGTCGCTGATCCCGATATTGTTGTGGCGCAACTGGAGGAAATGCAGGGGCTGTTGCCTGATGATGTTTATCAGATTTTCTACACCCAAATTGTGAGCCTTGTGACGACAAGTCCCGACACATTGGGGTGGGCTGGTGCGATCTCGATCCTTGTGGCGTTGTGGTCTGCGCGGGCGGGTGTTGCTGCGATGATGACCGGGCTGAACGCGGTTCACGGGGAGAAGAACCGCACTACGGTCTCTCACTACTTGCGGGCGTTTTTTCTGACGCTTGCCTTGGTGGGTGTGGGGATTGTCTCTTTGGTCACACTTGTGGTTGCGCCCGTCGTTTTGGCCTTCTTTCCGCTGGGCGGTGTGACGGGCCTCCTTGTCGAAGCGCTGCGTTGGTTGATTGCTGTGACGGTTTTGCTGGCGGGGGTTGGAGTTTTGTACCGCTTTGGTCCGAATAGAAATAACAGCCACGCGCGGCGTTCCATAAAATCCGGAGCGGTTGTTGCAGTGGTAAGCTGGGCCGCGCTGTCGGTGGCGTTTTCGTATTATGTCGCGAATTTCGGGAATTATAATCAGGTTTACGGCTCAATCGGTGCAGTTATTGCGATGCTGGTCTGGCTCTGGCTCAGCAGCTTTTTAATCTTGTTGGGCGCTGTCGTGAACGCGCAGGTTGAAAAGCATGTTTACGGCGAACGGATTGCCGAGGCAGCGTCGCCCTTCGGCGATTTGATTGATGCCCCGGCGGAGGAGCAGGCTGATGGAACACCTGCACTGCCCCTCCCGTAGTTAGGAGCGTTTTCGCGAACCAGCGGACAGACCTGACAAAAAGGCGCTTATCAGGTTATCAACCGTCGGTGCTGCCTCGACTATGGGCTCTTTCTGAACGGGTGCCTGCCTGCGGGTTGAGACCACGGCAAAGCCGATGCAGCCCGCACCCGTATAAACTGCGCCCAATATCATCGCAGCGTTAAGAGGCGTTGTGACCGTAAGAAGGAACGGCCAGCCCGCGCCGGTCCAGAACAGCAAGCCGATGCCGAGTGCGATACTGGCCGCGAGACCTATCGCTGCGGTGCCAGCTGTGTGTTCCGCTTTGGCGCGGGCGTTATGTAGGATCGCGTTGATCATCTTAGCGGCGTGCCGTCAGCATACCGACCAAAAAGCCGAGACCCGCCGCCAGCCCGAGCGATGTCGCGGGCTGTGTGCGCACAAACTCTTCTGCATGAAGCTGTGCTTCGACGACCTTGTCCTGACCTGCAGCTTTCAGCGTGGCAGCTTTTTCCTGTGCTGTATGCGCTGCATTTTCGGCCTTGGCAGTTCCGAAATCTGACAGCGACTGTGTCAGAGTTGACAGATCATCTTTGAGCGTCTGGATTTGAGCGGCAAGATCCTCAATAGAGGTTTCTTTTGCATTTGCGATATTCAGATTTGCGGTGGTCTTTGACATGTTGTGATCTCCTTGTTTTTAATACTCTTGAAAGGGGAACCCGCCAACCTCGCGGTACGTTCCATAAAAAAGCCTCGCTGTTTCCAGCGAGGCTTCATTTTTCTTGGTGAACCTTCGATCAGGGTCAGGCGTGCAGCGTCTCGGTTGAGGAGAAGAACATGGCCTGACTGACCGCCAAAATTACCTGATCCTCGGTATAGGGTTTTGAGATCAGGAAGGCGGGTTCTGGTTTGTCGCCTGTGAGCAGACGCTCGGGGAAAGCGGTGATGAAGATGACAGGCCTCTGGCCCAGCTCGGCAAGAAGATCGTTCACCGCATCAATGCCAGAGGAGTTATCTGCCAACTGGATATCGGCGAGGATAAGATCGGGTGCGTCTGCACGGCCCAAGGCAACCGCTTCGTCGCGGGTGCGGGCAATGCCTGTTACGCGGTGGCCCATGTCGGCGACGATGCTCTCGATGTCCATCGCAATGATAGCCTCGTCCTCGATAATCATGACAGAGCCTGTGACGCTGTCCGCCATTTCCTGACGCGCAATCCCGACCAGTGTTTCTGCTTCGGTTGCATCGACGCCGATGATGGTGGCAATGCTGCCGTAAGAGAACCCTTCGATCGTGTAGAGTAACAACGCTTCGCGGCTGTTGTTGGTGAGCTTCGCCAAATGCTTTTGGGCCTTTGCGCGTGCGCCAGATTCGCCTTCTTCGACGGGGGCGCCTGCGCTGGCCCAGATGCCGTACAATACACGGAACAAACCCGTTTTGACGTCTGTGCCATCCAGCACAGAGCGGTCCGCCAGAATAGCCTCCAATGCAGCGGCGGCAAAGGCGTCGCCGCTTGCCTGACTGCCTGTCAGCGCGCGGGCATA
>CAWVWS010000145.1:0-7231 GCA_963933905.1 uncultured Sulfitobacter sp. | reverse complement strand
GGCGGAAATCGCCCCCTCTGGAAGTGTGAGCAGGCCAACGACAGGGCAATATGATTGGTTCTGGGCGAAAATCTCTCCCGATGCGTCGGATTCGGGGCCGGGGCGTTTGGAAAAAGCGATGTCGACACTGTCGGCTTCAAGTTCCCGCGTGCCTGCGCCGCGTCTTCAGCACATGCAGGACATCGCAAAGCTGCATGGCATAGACATATTGCGTGCCAGCATCGGGACAAAAGTCTCGCCTGCTCTGGCGTTGGCGGTGATCTCGGTGGAAACATCGGGGCGTGTGGATGCGGTGAGCAGTGCAGGGGCGCAAGGCCTGATGCAGCTGATGCCCGCAACTGCCAGCCGCTTTGGCGTTGAGGACAGCACCGTCCCTCAGCAAAACATCTCTGGTGGGATCAAATATCTCGACTGGTTGATGGGGGAGTTTTCAAACGACCCTATTCTGGTGCTTGCAGGGTATAATGCGGGGGAAGGGTCCGTGCGCAAACATGCAGGTGTGCCGCCTTTTCCAGAGACCCGTGATTATGTCCCAAAGGTACTGGCGGCATTTCAGGTTGCCAAAGGTCTATGTAAAACGCCGCCCGAGTTAATCTCGGACGGCTGTGTTTTCGCGCAGATGAAATAGAGCGGCGTCAGAATTTCATAGAAATTCTGTGCACAATTTCTCCAGGGAGACTTTGTGGCCCGGTATCACACCAGAGTAGCGTCCGTGGCTGCGCGCAGTTCTTCTTCGGTTACGCCTTCGGCACATTCTACAATGCGCAGTCCGCCCTCGACGACATCCAGCACGCCAAGGTTTGTGATGATGCGGTCCACCACACCCTTGCCTGTGAGCGGCAGGGTACATTCCTTGAGCACTTTGCTCTCGCCATGCTTGTTCGCGTGATCCATGACCACGATAACACGGCCCACGCCTGCGACCAGATCCATCGCACCGCCCATACCTTTGACCAGCTTGCCCGGAATCATCCAGTTAGCGAGATCGCCGTTCTCGGCCACTTCCATGGCCCCGAGAATCGCCGCAGCAATTTTGCCACCGCGGATCATGCCGAAAGAGGTGGCTGAATCGAAGTATGCCGTGCGGTCCATCTCGGTGATGGTCTGCTTGCCCGCGTTGATCAGGTCAGCGTCTTCTTCGCCCTCAAAGGGGAAGGGACCCATGCCCAGCATGCCGTTCTCGGATTGCAGGGTGATGTCCTTGTCGCCGACATAGTTCGCCACCAGCGTCGGAATGCCGATGCCGAGGTTCACATACATGCCGTCTTCCAGCTCGAGTGCGGCGCGTGCCGCCATTTGGTTGCGATCCCACATGTTATGCTTCCTCCCGCTTGCGTGTTGTGCGTTGTTCGATCCGGTTTTCGTGCGTGCCCTGAATGATGCGGTGCACATAGATGCCGGGCAGATGGATGTGATCGGGGTCGAGGCTGCCTGTTGGCACGATCTCTTCTACTTCTACCACACAGATTTTGCCGCACATGGCCGCAGGCGGATTAAAGTTGCGCGCTGTTTTGCGGAAGATCAGGTTGCCTGTCTCGTCTGCTTTCCATGCCTTCACGATGGCGAGGTCTGCAAAGATGCCTTCTTCAAGGATATAGTCCTGACCGTTCCAGTTCTTCACATCCTTGCCCTCGGCGATCACGGTGCCGACGCCTGTCTTGGTGTAAAAGCCGGGAATGCCCGAACCGCCAGCGCGCATACGCTCGGCCAGTGTCCCTTGGGGGGTGAATTCCAGCTCAAGCTCTCCGCTGAGGTATTGGCGCATGAATTCCGCGTTCTCACCCACGTAGGAGGAGATCATCTTTTTCACCTGTTTGGTCTGGAGCAGGATGCCGATTCCGAAATCATCCACGCCAGCGTTATTGGAGGCGAATGTGAGGTCCTTGACGCCAGCATCGCGGATCGCTGCCAGCAGCAATTCGGGAATACCACAGAGGCCGAACCCGCCCGAGGCGATCAACATGCCGTCCGTGAGAATCCCGTCTAGGGCCTCGGCGGCGTTTGCGTATACTTTTTTCATACAGTGGTGCTCCCCTGATCCGTGAAATGGTCAGGGAAGTATGTGAACCGCGGGCAGGGGGGTGTCAATGATATGCCGCAGTGCGGCACATCCCGGCGGCTAAAGAAGGAGAACCTGCGTACCAACAGGAGCAAGTGCAAAGAGCTCCTCGACCTTGTGGTTATAGAGGCCAATGCAACCGTCCGACGACTGGCGCCCTATCTTGCGCGTGTCGTGGGTGCCGTGGATCAGGTAGGCGGGCCATGTCAGATACATCGCATGGGTGCCCAGCGGATTAACGGGGCCGGGGGGCATGTATTTAAGGGTGGGGTCACGCTCGACCATTGACGGGGTCGGTGTCCAGTCAGGGCCGACACGTTTGCGCACAATCTGGGTGTAGCCGCGTTTGGTGAGTTCTTCGGTGCGCGGCACAGAGGAGGGATAGAGCTTGTAGGTTGCGCCATCCCCGCTCCAGAAGTGGAGCGTGCGCGAGGCAATATCGGCGACGATGGCCCCTTTGCCCAGCGTGTCAAAATGATCCTGCCAGCGTTGGGGCGTGAATGCCATGATGTTGCGGCGGTGGACGGCGGGGGCCGGATAGTCCTGCGCCCGTGCGCCCAGTGGCGTCAACACTGCCGCAGCTGTTCCCAATACCATATGTCTGCGAGAAATCTTTTTGCCTGTCATCCTACTGGTCTCTCTCTTCAGGGGAGTTTGTACGAAGTACCTAAGGATATGGCAGTTACATAAAGGCCCCTACAGCAGGCCTAACATAAACGTGATGGCGTGTTGTGCAGCCCCGTTGGGCGGGACTGCACTGTGCCAGAAACTAGTCGTCTTTTTTCGCTGCAGGTTTCTTGGCGGCGGCCTTTTTTGCGGGTGCTTTCTTGGCGGTTGTCTTTTTCGCCGCTGCCTTCTTCTTGGGTGCTGCTTTTTTCTTTGCGGCAGGCTTTTTCTTGCCTGCTTTCTCGGCGCGCTCGTCAATGAGGATCACGGCCTGATCTATGGTAATGTCTTCAGGCTCGATCGTGTCGGGGATGGTCGCGTTGATCTTTTCCCACTTCACGTAAGGGCCGTATTTGCCCTTCATCACATTCACAGGGCCGCCCGCAGTCGGGTGTTCGCCCAATTCGCGCAGGGGGGCTGCGGCGACACCGCGCTGGCCGCGCGACGCTACTTTTTCCGCCAAAAGCTGCACTGCGCGGTTCATCCCTACGGTAAAGACTTCGTCGATGCCTTCAAGGTTGGCGTTTGTGCCGCTGCGATCCGATGTGCTGAGCGCGTGCTTGAGATAGGGGCCATAGCGGCCGATGTTGGCCCAGACCATGATGCCGTCCTCGGGGTGGGGCCCGATTTCACGGGGCAGGGACAGCAGCATCACGCCACGCTCGAGGTCGAGTTCTTCCGGCTCCCAATCCTTCGGGATAGACTGGCGTGGTGGTTTCGGCACTTCTTCGGTCTGTGCGCCGCGTTGGACGTAGGGGCCAAAGCGACCTTTGAACACGCGGATCTCGTCGCCGTTATCCTCGCCCAGCAATTTGCCATCTGGCGGAATTGCAGAGGCCTCGGCCTCGGGGTTGGGCGGGCCGAAGGGGCGGGTGTAGCGGCATTCGGGGTAGTTCGAACAGCCAATGAATGCGCCACCCGAACGGGCTGTGCGCATGCTCAGACGGCCCAATCCGCAGTTGGGGCAGAGGCGCGGATCGGTACCTTCCTCGTTCGGCGGGAAGAGGTGGGGTGCCAGCACATCGTTGATTTTTTCAAGCACTTCGGTAATCCGCAGCTCTGATGTCTCGGCAATGGCGGCAGAGAAGTCGCGCCAGAACCGGTCCAGCACTTTCTTGTAATCCGCGTCGCCAGCGGAGACTTTATCAAGCTGGTCCTCAAGATCGGCCGTGAAGTCATAACCGATATAGCGACGAAAGTAGTTTTCGAGAAATGCGGTGACCAGACGGCCCTTGTCTTCGGGAATCAGACGCTGGCCTTCGCGGCGCACATATCCACGGTCCTGAATGGTGGTCACGATGCTGGCATAGGTGGAGGGTCGGCCGATGCCGAGCTCTTCCATACGCTTTACCAGTGTCGCTTCGGTATAGCGGGGAGGCGGCTGGGTGAAGTGCTGACCGCCGAGAATGGCGTCTTTTTCAGCGAGGATAGCGCCTGTTTTGCGCTGCATGCCAGCGCTGCCTTTATCGCCCGCATCAATGAGCTCCTCGTCCACGACGCCTGCGGCTTTCATGAACTCCTCGCTATAGCGCGCAGCGGCGGCCTTCTTGAGCTTGTCGCCCTGGGTGATCTGGGGCAGCCGTTTTTCATCGTCATCGGCCACATCATCGCGGCCTTCTTCATAGACTTTGAGAAAGCCGTCAAAGAGGACAACCTGACCTGTGGCGCGCAGGGTGACCTGTTTATCTGCCGAGGAAATATCGACAGTTGTCCGCTCCATCCGCGCACTTTCCATCTGGCAGGCCAGCGTGCGTTTCCAGATCAGATCATAAAGCTTGCGCTGGTCGCCATCCATCAGCTTGAGCGCATCTGCGTCCTTTGACATCTCGGTGGGGCGCACACATTCGTGGGCTTCCTGAGCGTTTTTGGCTTTGTTCTTATAGACGCGCGGCTTTTCAGGGACGTATTTGTCGCCATAACGATCGGCAATCGCACTGCGCGCCATCTCGATCGCTTCAGGCGCCATGTCGATGCCATCGGTTCGCATATAGGTGATGTGACCCGCTTCATAAAGGCGCTGGGCGGTGCTCATGGTCTGACGCGCGCCCATGCCAAACTTGCGGCTGGCCTCTTGTTGCAGGGTGGAGGTCATGAAGGGTGCGGAAGGATTGCGCGACGCGGGTTTGGCCTCGACGGAGGCGACATGCAAATCACGGCTGGAGACAGCTTGGACCGCCAGTTCAGCCTTGGTCGCGTTGTCGAGGTCGAATTTATCAAGCTTTTTGCCTGCAAGCTCGGTCAGGCGGACTTCAAATTCCTGACCTGCGGGGGTGGATACGATGGCCTTGACGCTCCAGAATTCGCGGGGGCGGAAGGCTTCGATCTCCATCTCGCGTTCGCAAATGATGCGCAAGGTAACCGACTGCACGCGGCCTGCGGATTTTGCACCGGGCAGCTTTCGCCACAAAACGGGGCTGAGGTTAAAGCCCACAAGATAGTCCAGTGCACGGCGGGCGAGGTATGCCTCGACCAGCGGCATGTCCACTTGGCGCGGGTTTTTCATGGCCTCGGTCACGGCGTTTTTGGTGATCGCGTTGAACACAACGCGGCTGACAGGCGTGTCTTTCTTGATCGACTTGCGCAATGTGAGCGCCTCTTGGAGGTGCCAGCTGATCGCTTCGCCTTCGCGGTCGGGGTCGGTTGCAAGGATCAATTCGTTGTCGAGTTTCAGCGCGTCGGCAATCGCCTTCATGTGCTTTTTCGAGCCGCTGTCGATTTCCCAAAGCATCTCGAAATCATTGTCGGTATCGACTGATCCGTTCTTTGGCGGGAGGTCACGGACGTGACCGTATGAGGCCAGAACAGTGAAGTTATCCCCGAGGTATTTATTGATCGTCTTGGCCTTGGCGGGAGATTCGACAACGACTACTGGCATGCAAATAAGGTCCTTCGACGGAGGTGTGTTGCGGCGTCTATGGCCTTTGACATGTGGGATGCAAGGGGTCTTTGTCAATGCGCACTGGGATGAGGGGGTTGTTATTGCAGGGGGAAAGCGTGAGATGTCTGTCTCAAATCCGCGCAATCAGACTGCTGGTTCGGGTGGTATCTGCGTTCAGATGGGGCGGGTCAAAAGACCGCCTGCGTTGCGCGTGACCTTCCCTTCCATCTCAAGTTCGACCAGCGCGGGGGTGAGCGAGGAGGAGGGCAGTTGTAGGTCGCGGATCAGTTGATCCTCTGCCACGGGGGAGGGGCCGAGACGTTGCAGAATGGTCAAATGCAGGCTGGCCGTTTCACGTAGGCTGCGGCGTGGTTTGGACTGTTTGGGGGGGGCGGGCGCGCTTCAAGTGGCAGTTGGGGGGCGTCGCCCTGCATCGGGCCGAGTGCGTCAATAATGTCGGCAGCATTGCGCACCAAGGTGGCCCCGTCGCGGATCAGCATATTGCCACCCGATGCGCGTGCATCAAAGGGATGGCCCGGAACGGCAAGGACATCGCGCCCTTGATCCAGCGCATCGCGTGCGGTGATCAGGCTGCCAGATTTTGCGGCGGCTTCCACCACGACAGTGGTGCGGGCGAGGCCAGATATGATGCGGTTGCGTTTGGGGAAGTAGCGCGCGGTGGGTTGTAGGCCCATGGGTTGCTCGGACAGGCGCAGACCTTGTTTGGCGATATCTTCAGCCAACGCGGTATTCTCTGCGGGGTACATAATGTCTACGCCGCCTGCTTGCACTGCGATGGTGCCATAGGGCAGGGCAGCAAGATGGGCGGCAGCATCGACGCCACGGGCAAGGCCAGAGACGACGACAAATCCAGCTTCGCCAAGGTCATGGGCAAGGCTGCGGGCCATGCGGGTGCCGAGCGAGGAGGCATTTCGGGCACCGACAAGCGCAATCATTGGTTTGGCGAGCAGCGCGGGATCGCCCAAGAGCCACAGGAAAGGTGGTGCATCATCGAGTTCGGCCAAGGAGGCAGGATAATTGGGATGATCTATGTGAAGCAGCTTCGCGCCTTGGGCATGGGCGGCGCGCAGTTCGGCACGGACAACCCCTTCGGGGCAAATCTCATATCCCGCAACGCCCGCGGCGCGCGCTACCTCCGGCAGCGCGGCCAGCGCGTTTTGCGCAGTGCCGTGTTCAATCAGCAGTCGTTTATACGTGGATATACCGACCCGGCGCGAGCGCAACAGACGGAGACGGGCAAACTGTTCGTCTTCCGGGGTGGGTGGGAGTGGGGGGTGAGTGGAAGAAGGATTGGTGTCCTTGTCAGTCATTCCCGTGCTCCGTCTGTTGCTGGAATCAGTATTACCTTTTGCTGGTTAACAAGGGGTGAATCGTTTAGGGGCATTTTGGTTTAAGTGGATTTTTAGGTTTGGAGATGGGGACAAAGGTTGCGGGGCAGAGTTTCTTTAAGACAAGCCAAATCACCCCAGCGCTTATCATGCCGTTTGCAACACAAAGGAGCATTCCGAGCAAATCCAGTTTGCTCAAGTCAGATATAGAAAAGAGATAGTTTGCTAGGTGTTTGATCGCATGGTTTGATGGTGCGATCCTTTCTCAGGAATGGAAGG
>CAWVWS010000144.1:0-7231 GCA_963933905.1 uncultured Sulfitobacter sp. | reverse complement strand
CGTCTCGCCTGATGCGAGGGTGGCGGTGATGCCTTTGGCGATTATCGCGAGGGTTCTAACTGCAGCGTCGATGCGCTTGCGCCGCTGTGGGATGCGTTGCTCCAGTGCATGCACCAAAGTGCCCAAGCCACCCTTAAGACGCCATGACCCTTGCATCGACGCGATGCCGTGACCGCGTTGGACCTTCCCTTGGGCGTCCTCGAACACGGCCATGCCGTCGGAGAATTGGTCGAATTTTTTTAGGTTTAATCGCGCAATCAAGGCTGCGATGCGCGGTTGTTCAGGCCAGAACCATGCTGGGCCTATGTCAAAAGAGGTGCCCTGGAACTGCTCGGTCTTTATCCTGCCGCCCCAGCGTGGTCGGGCCTCTATTAGCAAATATTCCATGCCCTGATCCTCAAGCGCGCAGGCCAGAGCAAGGCCGCTGAGGCCACCGCCGATGATCAGGGTTTTCATGGATCAGGCCGTCGCCGAGGGCGGTTTGGCGTGGATGAGGTGGCCCGTCTTTATCCAGATATCGGCACACTCACCACCTGCAGTGATATCAAGTGCGGTGCCTGCGGGAAGGCGAAGCCATGCGCCTTTGCCCAGCACCTCGGCGCTCTCGGTGACAGAGCCTGCGATGACCAGCATCTCGCAGCCGCCTGTGTCCGTATTGGTGTAGGACATGCCCGCATCAAGGCGGGTGTAGGTGACTGTCTCGAAGGTGTCATGGTGCAGGATTGCAGTTGCGACGCCTTGTGAGGGCGGTGCCAATTCTGCGGTCATGTCTTTTCTAAACTGGGTGCGGTCATCAATGTCGAACTGCCAGAGCTTCACAAAGATGGTACAGCCCTGATCCGACCCGGGTGTGTGGGCCGTGGTGGGCGGATTGCGCACATAAGTGCCCGCAGGGTAATCGCCGTGTTCGTCCTGAAATACACCGTCGAGGACAATGAACTCCTCCCCGCCGGTATGGGTGTGGCGGGAGAAGGTGCTGTTCGGGGCGTAGCGCACGATGGAGGTCGCGCGGGCAACTTCGGCACCGATGCGGTCCAGCATGCGGCGGTCCACGCCCGCCATCGGGGAGGGCGTCCACGCGATCCGATCGGAGTGGACCACAACGCGGGTGTCGAAGTCAGCGTTCAATTCCATGTCTGGCATCCTTTGCTCTGGAGGGTGGTCTAAGGCAGAAGCGCTGCTTGGACCGTCTCGGTCCAGCCGAGGTAATATGCATCGCCATCCTCGATCACGGGGCGGGTCATTACCTTTGGCTTGGCGGCGATCTGGGCCTCGGCCTCGGAGTTTTTGAGCCAGTCATTGAGCGCGCGGTAATCGTTGGAGGTGCGGTCCACCAAGCGGTCGCCGAACTCGATAATCAGCTTGGCCAATTCATCTTCTGACAGCGGATCGGCCCGTATGTCGCGAAAGGTGACAGGCTTGCCCGCCGCCTCCAGCGCTTTTTGTGCTTTTTGGCAGTCGGAGCATGTGCTCAACCCGTAAATGATCATCTGTCTGTCTCCTGTGGCGCTGGAATTCGAACCTGTGGCATTGTGCGGCCAAGCGCAACCTGTTGCGGGACGGTTTTGCAGGTGGCGTGTCGGGGAAAACCGCGACACACTGGGGGGCGTGTTATCTGTTGTCCCGACTTTCAGGTGGTTTGCTTTATGCCCATTGCTCTTGTTGTTCTTATTCTTGTTGTCGGTGCCTTTACTGTGCGCGTTTTTCAAAAGCGCAAGCAGCGTGCGGCGCTTTTGGCCTCTGGTTTATCTGACAGGCAGAAGGAGATCATCGCAGAACAGGTGCCGTTGGTGAGTGCACTTCCTGACGATATGCACAGGGCGCTGGAGGGGAAGATCAACCTGTTTCTAGATCAGGTGAATATCGTGGGCTGTAACGACCTTGAAGTGACCGAGGAGATGGAGCTGTCTATTGCGGCGCAGGCCTGTTTGCTGATTGTGAATGTGGACGCGTGGTATACGCATCTCACCACGGTTCTGGTTTATCCTGGTGCGTTCAAGTCCAAAACCCAAAGCCATGATGGATATGTTGTGAGGGAAGAGGAAGTTGTGCGGACGGGCGAAAGCTGGTGGCGGGGGCCTGTGATTTTGTCATGGCAGCACAGCCAGATGGGTGCCGCGAACTCTACGGACGGGCATAACGTGGTGTTGCATGAGTTTGCCCACCAGTTTGATGACCTGTCGGGGCGCACCAACGGGCAACCGTTGTTGGGTGAGGGGCAAAGCTATGCTGCGTGGGAGCGGGTGGTTGTCGCTGCATACGAGCGGCATGAGGCGAACGTGATGCAGGGGCGGTGCACGGCGATGGACGGATACGGCGCAACAAACCATGCGGAGTTTTTCGTGGTGGCTGTCGAGACATTCTTTGAGCGGCCAGCGGCGTTGCAGGCGGAGGAGCCTGAGGTCTATGAACAGTTGACGGAATTGTTACGCCTTGATCCGCTCACATGGCAGGGACAAGGGGCGGAATTGTGATAGCACCACACCAAAGCGCCAAAACAAAGGACAGCCTGTGATTACGACCGTACCCTATACGCGCGATCTGGTTTTGGTGGGCGGCGGTCATGCGCATGCTTTGGTGCTGAGGGCATGGGGCATGGAAACGCTGCAAGGGGCGCGGCTGACAGTCATCAATCCCGGCCCGACTGCGCCTTATACAGGCATGCTGCCCGGTCATGTGGCGGGGCATTACGGCCGCGATGATCTGGAAATTGATCTGGTGCGGTTGTGTCGTCATGCGGGGGCGCGGCTGATCTTGGACAAGGCTGTGGATGTAGATCAATCGCGACGCGAGATCGTGTTGGAGGGGCGCGGTCCTGTGGCCTATGACGTGGCGTCGATTGACGTTGGGATCACGGCGCAGATGGACATCAAGGGCTTTGGCGCCCATGCGATCGGGGCCAAGCCACTGGATACCTATGCCGCGCGGTGGCGCAGGTTTTTGGCTTCGGCAAAGGCGGGGGATGTAGCGCCTGACGTTGCTGTCATCGGTGGCGGCGTTGCGGGCTGTGAGCTTGCCATGGCGATGGCCTTTGCACTGCAATCGGCAGGGGTTCAGCCGAATGTGACCGTGCTGGAGGCGGGACCTGAGATTTCAGGCGTCGGCCACCGTGTCCGCCAGCAAATATTGCGCGCAATGGCGGGGTTGGGCGTGCATGTGTTGACCGATGCGCGTGTGAGCGAAATTCGCGCTGGTGAAGTGGTGCTGGAGGGGCAGGCGCCCGTTGCGGCCGCCTTGTGTGTTGGAGCGGCAGGGGCATTTGCGCATGAATGGATCGCGCAGACGGGACTGCCGCAGGAAAACGGGTTTATCAAAGTGGGCGCTGATTTGGGCGTGATTGGGGATGAGGCATTGTTTGCCGTGGGCGATTGCGCCGTGATGCCCCATGCACCGCGCCCCAAGGCGGGGGTGTTTGCTGTACGTGCCGCCCCTGTGCTGCAGCACAATTTGCGCGCAGCGCTCAGCGGCGGGCGGCGCAAGACGTGGAAGCCGCAAAAGAACTATCTCAAGCTGATATCGTTGGGGGACAAATCGGCCATTGCCGAAAAATTCGGGTTGGCGCTGCACGGGCCGTTTATGTGGCGGTGGAAAGACCAGATTGACCGCAAATTTATGGACAGCCTTGAGGATTTACCTGCGATGGCGGGGCCGGAAGTTACGGGTGCGATGGCCTCTGGTGCGGCGGAATTGTTGGCGGCAAAGCCGCTGTGCGGGGGATGTGGTGCCAAGGTAGGGCGCGGTGTGTTGTCAGGGGCGCTGGGAGAGATCGCCAAGCCTACGGGGGAAGTTGTTACGGGTGCGGGGGATGATGCCGCTGTGCTGCGCCTGACGGGTGGTGGGTTTCAGGTGATGAGCACAGATCATTTGCGCGGTTTCATTGAGGACCCTGCATTGATGACACGGATCGCGGCGGTGCATGCGCTGGGCGATGTTTGGGCGATGGGGGCGCAGCCGCAAGTCGCACTCGCCTCGATTGTTGTGCCGCAAATGTCTGCACCGCTGCAGGCGCGTACGCTGAGTGAGATCAGCCTTGTTGCGAATGAAGTGATGGGCGCTGCGGGCGCGCAACTGGTTGGCGGGCATACGACGATGGGCGCCGAGCTGTCGATCGGGTTTACCGTTACAGGGACGCGGGAGAAGATGCCCCTCACGGTGGCGGGTGCGCAAGATGGGGATGTGCTGATCCTGACGCGGCCCATCGGGTCAGGCGTTATTCTGGCAGCTGATATGGCGGGGCAGGCCGATGGCCGTGACGTGGCCGCAGCCCTTGCGATTATGGCGCAACCGCAGGGCCGTGAGGCGGCGGTACTGGGGCGTGTAGCCACTGCAATGACGGATGTGACGGGGTTCGGACTGGCAGGGCATATCCTTGCGATTTGTGAAGCCTCAGCCCTCGACGCTACTTTGTTGCTGGCGGATATTCCTGTTTATGCAGGCGCGCGTCCATTGGCGGAACGGGGCATTTCATCAAGCTTGACGGTAGTGAACCGTGCAGATGCGGCCGTTGAGGGTGTGGAGGATGCGCTGTTGTTTGATCCGCAAACGGCAGGCGGCATGCTGGCGTCCGTCCCCGTGGGGCAGGTTGATGGCGTGCTCGACGCGCTGAGCGTTCAGGGCTGCGCAGGCCATGTGATCGGACGATTGAGCACCGGCACTGGCCGCTTGCGAGTTAGCTGAATCGGGTGTGCACCTGCGCTGCGGTCCGCGCGAGAGTGTCATCTGATAAGTCGGGCATCGTGATTTCATGTACCGCGACATCCCTGCGGGCGACTGATTTTGCATAGCGCGGATCGTAATGCGCGGTGATCAAACCTGCGGCGAGGGTTTGCCAGTCTTCTGCGTGGACCTGCCCCTGCCATTCGGTGATCTGCGCGGTTGAATGATAGGGCCGCAAGCGGTCGAGCAGGCCACTGAATTTTGCCGCGTCCTGTGTGAGGTCAGCATAGGCTTCGCAGAGAAAGCGGCTTCGCGCGGCGAGCGGTGCGGTGATGCGCAGACGGGTTGCGTTGCACATGATCGCCCAAAGGGATGCGGGCAGCATGCGCTCACCGATTTTGGAACTCTCTGCTTCGACGAAGGTGACCTGGTCAGGATCAAGTGCGCTGATGGCCGAGGCGATCCTGCTTTCGAACATCTTTTGCGCGGGCTGCGGTGTCTCGACGCTGCCGAAGAGAGAGCCGCGATGGGTCGCAAGCCCCTCGAGGTCGAGGATTTGCGCCCCTTGCGCTGCTAGGTGGTGCAACAGAGCCGTCTTTGCGGTGCCTGTGCCGCCGTCCACCAGTATCAGGCGGTGGGGCAAGGGTGTTTCATAAAGGGTTTTGACGACTTCGCTGCGGTAGCTTTTGTAGCCGCCTCTGAGAAGCTGCACGCGCCAGCCGACCTGATCGAGGATGGTGGCAAAAGCGCCTGAGCGTTGACCACCCCGCCAGCAATAGACCAGCGGCTGCCATGCGCCGTCTTTATCGGCTAGTGGCCCCTGAAGATGCTGTGCGGTATTTTGCGCAACCAATGCGCCGCCAACTTTGCGCGCTTTGAAGGGACTGATGCGGGTGTAGATGGTGCCGACTTCGGCCCGTTGGGCGTCGGTGAGAACAGGCAGGTTGATCGCACCGGGCAGATGATCCTCGGCGTATTCCGAAGGGGCGCGCACGTCGATGATTGTATCGACGGAAAGCTGATACAGTTGTGCAAGCGAAGTGAGGATCAGGGGTGTCATGCGCCCCTTAAGACGTATTCGCGTGGGATTGTCTCTAATTATTCGGGTGCGGTGGAAACATCGCAGTGTTTGATGCGTTGGTAGCGTATTGCCGCCTACGGTCTATGGACTGTGAGGGGGAATGAGTTAGCATCGGACGCGGGCCATTCTGCGGGGTGCCCGCTGTCTGTTTGCCGCAGTGAAATATGCAAAATACATGTTTGGACGATCCTATGAGCTCTGCGCAAAGCAAGACAGATCACAGCAGACACTGGCGCGTTGAGCGGGCGGATAGTCTTGCGCTGGTCGTGGATGCCTGTCGATATTTTATCGTCTTGCGCGATGTGATTATGACGGCGCAACAGCAAATTTTGCTGATCGGATGGGATTTTGATCTGGAGATTGAAATGCTGCCCGGAGAGAGTGACGGGGAGGGCAATGCGCCCGATGGTTTACCCAACAAACTGGGACCTTTCCTCGAAGAAGTGATCCGCCGAGCGCCTGACTTGCGTATTTATATGCTGAAATGGAATGGTGCGCTGCTGGTAGCTCCGGGGCGTGTGGCGCCGATGGCGACCCTTGCTGCATTTGGCAGTGATCGCATCCACTTTGCGCTGGATGGGCATCACCGCTTCGGAGTCTGTCATCATCAAAAGATCGTAGTGGCCGATGACAATGTGGCCTTTTGCGGCGGAATTGATGCGACGGAAAACCGTTGGGACACGCCCGAGCATTTGCCCGATGATCTGCGCCGTGTGCGCAAGGATGGAAGCCCGTCCGAGCCGTGGCATGATGCGACATCTGCCGTATCGGGGCCTGTTGCGGCGGCTTTGGGGGAGTTGTCGCGGGAGCGGTGGCACCGTGCCAAAGGTGAAGCGTTGGACGCGCCGCACGAACAGGGGGCACCGCTTTGGCCCGATAGCCTTGAGGTAGAGGCATCAAACATCGAGGTGGCGATTGCGCGGACAAAGCCGCCGTTCGAGGGCGCGCCGCTGGTTAACGAGATTGAAGAGGCGTTCCTGCATACCATCCGGACAGCACAGCGCAGCATCTATATTGAATCGCAATATTTGGCAGCCGACAGCATATGCGAAGCGTTGGAGGCGCGGCTTGCAGAGGCGGGAGGCCCGAAGATTGTTATCGTAAATCCCCAAGCAGCGCTGTCGGAATTCGAAGATGACGCGATGCATGAGCTGCGCGACCAGATGATCAGCCGTCTTGAACACGCTGATGCTGAAAACCGCTTTCGCATCTATTATCCCGTCACCACGGCGGAGCAGCCGATTTATGTGCATGCCAAAGTACTGATTGCAGATGGCGCAACGCTTCACATCGGGTCGGCCAATATGAACAACCGCTCCATGGGGTTTGATACGGAGTGTAATGTAATTGTTGAGACGGGGGAGGATTTCGTCGCAGCATTTCAGAACCGTCTGGTGGAGGAACATTTGGGCGTGGCCCCAGCACAATTTACGGAAACGCTAGGTGTTTGATCCCATGGTTTGATGGTGCGATTCTTTCTCAGGAATGGAAGGA
>CAWVWS010000143.1:0-7399 GCA_963933905.1 uncultured Sulfitobacter sp. | reverse complement strand
CCTAGCTTCTTTGCAAACGTTTGAAAAGTGCAGATGTATCCCACCGCCCACCACCCATTTTTTGCACGTCTTTGTAGAACTGATCGACCAGAGCTGTCACGGGCAGGCTCGCACCGTTGTCATTGGCCGTCGCAAGACAAATACCCAGATCCTTGCGCATCCAATCCACGGCAAACCCGTGCTCGAAATGATCGGCGAGCATTGTCTCGTAGCGGTTGGACATCTGCCAGCTTCCCGCAGCTCCCTGAGAGATCACCTCGACCACTGCTGCGCCGTCCAGACCTGCTTTGTCGGCGAAATGCATTGCTTCAGACAGCCCTTGAACAAGCCCCGCAATGGCGATCTGGTTGCACATCTTTGTCATTTGTCCAGCGCCACTGTCGCCGATCCGGCGGCACAGCTTTGCATAGACATTCATGACCGGCTCGGCCCAATCGTAATCTGCTTGATCGCCGCCGCACATGATCGACAGCTGGCCATTCTCGGCCCCTGCCTGACCACCCGACACTGGCGCGTCGACAAAGGCGATGCAGTGCTTTTTTGCCTCGGCATAAAGCTCGGCGGTGACGGCGGCGGAAACCGTGGTGTGATCGACAAAGGTGCTGCCCTCGGACATGGTCGCAAAAGCCCCGTCAGGGCCAAGGCATACAGCACGCAGATCGTCATCGTTGCCCACGCAGGCCATGACCATTTCCGCGCCCTCAGCTGCTGCAGCGGGAGTGGCCGCCGCAGTGCCGCCGTGTTGTTTCACCCACGCGTCTGATTTGGTCGCAGTACGGTTATAGACGGTGACGCTGTGGCCTGCCGCGGCCAGGTGGCCTGCCATCGGATAGCCCATTACACCAAGGCCGAGAAATGCAAGTTTGGTCATCGTTTTATCCATCATATTTAGAGGAGGTCACGCAGGCTTTGCCCCGCAAAGAAAGCGTCGAGATTATCGAGCGCGCGAAAGCCCATGGCATCGCGGGTTTGGCGTGTGGCACTGCCAATGTGGGGCAGCATGAATATGTTTTCATGCGCTGCAAATGCTGGATTACCGCCCGGCTCTACCTTGAAGCAATCAAGGCCAGCAGCTGCAATATGACCGGTCTCGATGGCAGCGATCAACGCATCTTCGTCGACCAGCGCACCGCGCGCTGTGTTCACGAGGACCGCACCTTGGGGCAGCATTGCCAGCCGTTTAGCATTCATCAGATCGGTCGTCTCGGGCGTGGCGGGGCAGTGCAGCGAGAGGAAATCAGCAACGTACAGCAGGCTCTCCACCGTGTCATGATACGTCGCACCTTGCGCCTGATCGGCGGACAATTCTGTGCGGTTGTAGTAGTGAATTTCCATATCAAATCCACGGGCCTTGGCGGCGAAGGCACGGCCCACGCGGCCCATACCGATGATCCCCAGACGCGCACCCGTAACCTGTTTGCCAACCATAAAGGCGGGCGACCAACTGTCCCAAGCACCTGTGCGCACGATCTTGTCGCCTGCGACCGCATGGCGGGCAGCACCCAGCATCAACAGCATCGCAAGTTCGGCAGTGGCATCTGACAGCACGTCAGGTGTGTTGGTTACCGCAATGCCACGGCCCTTGAGGGCAGGCAGGTTGCAATGGTCCACGCCGACCGAATGGTTGGCCACGATCTTCAAACGGTCCGAGAATTGCGCCACGACTTCGGCGCTAAAGTGTTCGGAGTGGCAGGGAATAATCGCATCGAAATCAGCACTGGCGGCGATGAGTTGTTCGGCCGTGCCAGGCTGGTCGTCATGGTTGATCACAACATCATAGTCGCGCGCAGCACGCTCAAGCGTGGCATCAGACAGGCGGCGGGTGATCCAGAGGCGCGGTTTACTCATTTCTTGCGGATGCATTCGTCGTAGAAATCATAGATCGCCATCCCGCAGACCACGATCGAGATGATCATGAATGGCGCACCGCCCTTGAAACCGGCAAAGCCACTGGAAATGCTCTGAGACAAGCCCCCGATGAAAAAGCACAAAAGTGCCGTGCCGATCAATCCGGCGATAAGTTTTACACGATATGACATGTTACTGTCCTTTCTACTATTCAGACGCCTCGGCCAGTTGCAGTTGCAGCCACCGCGCAGTGCGCAATAGGCGGTTGTCTTTTTCGGCGGGGCCAATCAGTTGCACACCAATCGGCAAACCCGTCTCACCTACCAGCAGCGGCAGCGTCACACAGGGCAGACCCGCGAGTGTCCAAAGCGTGCAAAAGATCGGGTCGCCCGTGGTGGGCTCGAACAAGGGCGCTTCACCAGCGGCGGAGGGCGCGATGATCGCATCATACTCAGTGAAAAAGTCGTGAAAGAAGGCCTCGGCCGAGGCTTTTACCACCAACGCATCCTCATATTCGGTCTTGGTGATCTTGCGACCACGTTCAATTACCGGCTTTAATGTATCGCTGATCTGATCCCAATGGCCCTCGAACACCTCCGCTTGCTGGGTGCAAATCTCATACTCATGGATGCGCGCTTGAACTGCGACGAGGTTTGACAGCGTGTCCGCCGGCTCCATTCGCGTGACTTGGGGGCCGAGGATTTCCATCACCGCCTCCAGTCCTTCGCGGGTAGAATCCGACAGGCGATCATTGAACGGCAAATCAAACCAGACAAGCGAAGGGGGCACGGGGACATCCTGTGCCGCACCCTCAGCCATTGCGGGGCGGGGGCGGGCAAAACTGGTGCTGTCACGCCCGTCATAGCCGCCGATCACATCCGTGAGCAGGGCCACATCCGCAAGGCTTCGGCCAAAGCAGCCGACTTGATCGAGCGAATCCGACGTGTCCAAAAGCCCCGTGCGCGAGATAACCCCGCGCGTGGGTTTGAAGCCAAAAGTGCCGCAAAACGATGCAGGCCGGATGACCGATCCGTTGGTCTGTGTCCCCACAGCCAGCGGTACATGATGCGCCGCCACCGCAGCAGCAGAACCACTGGAGGAGCCACCGGGCGTGTGATCTGGATTATGAGGATTGCGTGTCTCGTTGGCGTGGACGAATGCGAGCTCGGTCGTGATCGTCTTGCCCATGATCACAGCACCCGCCTCGCGCAGAAGCTCGACCAGTCGAGCATCCTGTTCGCTACGCCGCCCTTTGAAAATCGGCGTGCCGCGTCCTGTGGGCATATCGGCGGTGTCGATAATATCCTTAAGACCCACAGGAATACCGTGCAACGGACCTGTCGCCAGACCGGCCTTGCGGATGCGATCGCACTCCTCAGCCTGCGCAATAACAGAATTAGGATCCAGATAGACCCAAGCGTGGATATTGTCGTCCGTCGCTGTGATTTGCTGAAGACAGGATTTCACCAACTCCACCGAAGTGAGTTTACCCGAGGCGAAGAGCGCCAACGCCTCGGATGCCGTCAATTTATATGCATCTTTGATCATGGAATGTACGGACCAAAGAGGTAATCAGGGAACCAGAGCGCAATGCCGGGGAAGGCATACATCAGGCACATGGTCAGGATTACAATTCCCAGATAAGGCATGATGCCACGGAAAATTTCCATCAGCTCGATCTGGTTTTTGAGCACCCCTTTTAGGTAGTAGGCGGACATCGCCATGGGCGGTGTCAGGAAAGACGTTTGCAGGTTGAGCGCGATAAGCATGGCGAAGAAGTAGGGGTTCACGCCAAAGACTTCGAGCAGCGGCAGGAAGATCGGCACAAAGATGATCAGAATTTCAGACCATTCAAGCGGCCAGCCGAGCAAGAAGATGATGATCTGTGCCAGAACAAGGAATTCCCAAGGCTCAAGGTCCATGCCGCCGACCCATTGTGCGATCAGGTCATGGCCACCGAGGTATGAGAAGACCGAGGCAAAGGTCCACGAGCCGACAAACAACCAACATACCATCGCAGTTGCTTTGGCCGTCAGAAACACGCTTTCCTTCAGCTTGGTCCATGTCATCGAACGGTAGAGCACCGCCAGCACCATGCCGCCCAATGCACCCATCGCCGCCGCTTCTGCAGGCGTGGCCAGACCGCCAAGGATGGAGCCCAGAACCAATGCGATAAGCACCGTCAAGGGCACGAAGCTCAGGAGAAGATCAAGGTAGATTTCCTTTGGGGGAGGAACGTTCTCCATCGTGGGCTTTGGTGCGAGTGCGGGATTGTGCCAGACGCGCAGGATCACGTAAACGATATAGAGACCGGCCAGCAGCATGCCGGGAAACACCGCCGCCGCGTACAGTCGCAGAGGCGAAAGGTCAGCGATCGCAGCGTAAACGATCAACATGATCGACGGCGGGATCAGGATGCCCAGCGTACCACCCGCACAAATCACACCCGCAGCAAAGCTTTTGTTATAGTTGGCGTTGGCCATCGCAGGAAAGGCCAGCAGTCCCATCAGCGTCACAACCGCGCCCACAATACCCGATGCAGTCGAGAAGACGGCACAGGTGACAAGGGCTGCGATCGCAAGACTGCCCGGCAGGTTTCGCGCGGCCATGTAGAGCGAGAAGAACAGCTTGTCCACGATGTTGGCGCGTTCCACCACATAGCCCATGAACAAGAATAGCGGGATCGCCACAAGGGTCGGGTTCTCCATCACCGAATAAGTATTCTGGTTGAGCAAGTAGAATATGTTGTTGTTAAAAATATCGCTGAACTGCTCAACCGAGCCTGCCTGATGGTAGGCATAGTAGCCAAAGCCTACGCCCATGGCGAGCAGAGTAAAGGCAATCGGAAAACCGAGCAGAACAAGGACAATAAACAGTCCAAGCATGACGAGGGCGACTTCGGGGTTTGTCATCTTACTATCTTTCGTGAAGCGCTGGGGCGTCTATTTGCGGGTTGGAGTGGCAGCAAGGATCGTTTCCAGATCAGCGGCGGCAAGGAGGTCTTCTGTCTCTTTCACATCGGCCAGACGTTCGGGCCAGACACCACTGCGCATGGCCATGACACAGCGGACCAGCTCTGCGATGCCTTGGATCACCAACAAACCACCAGACAGCGGTATCAGAGATTTGAAGAAATAAATCTGGATGCTGGCGGGGCTGTTAAAGCTCACTTCTTTCCAGCGCCAGCTGTCGGAGGCGATCTCGTACCCGTAATATACAAGGGCGATGATGCCGGGAAAGAAGAACAAGAAATACAGCACGAAATCGAGACCGGCCTGAACCCGTACAGGAAACAGGCGGTAAATGACGTCGGCGCGAACGTGGGTGTCTTGGGCCAGCGCGTAAGCTCCGCACATCAAGAACAGCGCACCGTACATCTGGATCATCATATCGAAGGCCCAGACGGTGGGGGAGTTCAGCACGTAGCGCACGAAGACCTCGTAGGATACTGACAGCGTCAGGATCAGGATGCACCAGCCAAAGGCCCTTCCGACCCAGAGGCTCAGACCCTCGATTGCGTATACGAATTTCATCTATCTGGTGCTCCCGTAGAAATCATGAGGACGTGTCTTGCCTGCCCTAGGCGTGCAATGTCCGCGGGTCATATGACCCGCGGACATCATGTCTCAAAAACGCTCTATCAACCGAAGTAGTGGTTATAGGCCAGTTTGTAGTCAGGCTGGTTCAGGTTCAGATAGCCCATGACTTCTTTGGCATACTGTTTCTGAGATGCCATGACCTTGGCAAAGAACGGGTCATCTTCCGCGATGCGGTTGGCGACTTTGTCCCATGCTTCCAGTTGGGCCTGCATGACGGACTCTGGTGTGCGGTGAACGGACACGCCGTCCTGCTCTTGCAGTTTGATCAAGTCGTCGGAATACCGCTTTGTGTTGCCCCAGTAGAAGCCGGAGTTTTCGGCCATGGATGCGTTGCGGATGATTGCTTTGTGCTCATCGGACAGGCTGTTCCACTTGTCCTTGTTGATGGTCACCTCAAAGCATTCCTGCGACTGGTGATAAGAGGCCAGCATATAGTCTTTGGAGACATCCTGCATACCAAAGTCACGGTCAGAGGTCGGGTTGTTGAACTCGGCCGCGTCGATAAGGCCAGACTTCATCGCGGGCTGGATTTCACCACCGGGCAACTGAACAACAGACATACCCATCTCGAGCATAACGTCCGCGGCCAGACCAACAGTACGGTACTTCAGACCCTTCATCTGGGATGCATCTGTGATCTGCTGCTGGAACCAACCAAGCGGCTGGGCAGGCATCGGTGAGTTGAAGAAGGATACGACGTTCAGGCGCAGATCGGCCATCAGTTCGTCAAACAGTTCCTGACCGCCACCTGCGTGGATCCAGCCCAGCATTTCCTGTGAGGACCAACCAAAGCACGGGCCTGTGCCAAAGAGCGATGCAGATTTGGATTTACCGTACCAGTAGGCCGAAACATAGTGGGCCGCGTCCAGAACGCCGCGATGAACCGCGTCTTGCATCTGGCTTGTCTTGACGACCGCATCTACGGACAAGACTTCGATTGTCAGCGATCCGCCGGACATCTCATTGACGCGTGCCGCAAAGGACTGTGCGTTTTCAAGAAAGATACCGCCGCCCCATGCTGCCTGCATCTTGATTGTTGTGCCGTGACCATCTGCGATTGCAGGCGTTGCCAGAGCTGCGGCGCCGGCAACTGCCGAACCGCGCAGAAATTTTCTGCGGTTGAGTGAGTTTGTCATAGTTCCTCCCAAGGAATTTGCGCTATTTCCGCCCTAAGAGCTTTTGTGCGCTTCATTTTTTACAGCAAAAATTTTCCTAGCTTTTCGTTCAATCAGATTACCTCCCGACCGAATTGAAAGCACGGATTGCTTTGCTTGGGTGTATGCTAGCGAGGACTGGGTCGAGAACAAGCGTTACTTGCAGGCTCATCCACTTTTACGTGGTGCCTCCTTATGGTGTAGGCCAGTCGAGTTTTGAATAGGCTGCTTGCCGGGGCTTTCGCTGAGCAAGGCCCAAGTCATTATTAATAATATATTAAATAGACTGGATAGAGTATTTTCGCTGGTGGGGTTTTCATGCTCAAAGGCACAGTTTCAAGGGCGTGATTTCAAACATTTGCGGATTAATATTTCTTCGAAGCGCTGTTTGCGGATTCAGGTATGTATACATAAATATGAAATTTGACCTTCGATCTGGATGATTTGATCGAATCGCTTCTGAATATCAAAAAGATGTATACAAAAATGATGCCGTAAGGAGAGTGGCGCGCACTCCAGAGATGTCGGAGAAGCCAATACAAGATCGAGACCTAAGCCAATAGGAGCGTGACATTCAGGGCGTGCGCTCTGAGCGGCAAATATGAGGGCGTGAAGCAGCTGTCAGAGGTCCCACTAAAAGGAGTTTGGACTGTCGCCCCTCGGGCACCAAGGTCGGCTTCGGGCCGGAAGCGGCAGCCTTCATGAAGGGCGGATTGCGGACCTTCGCTGCACTTTGACTAATCAGAGGTCTGCTATGCGGGACGAGGACGAAACCGCTCTCGCGGTATTGGCGCTTTT
>CAWVWS010000142.1:0-7547 GCA_963933905.1 uncultured Sulfitobacter sp. | reverse complement strand
CGATTCAACTTAAACCCGATCCACCAAATGCCGGGACTGAACACCTAGCATGGGATATGGTCTATCAGGTCGTTGTTAACCGTTGCTCACAGCACCGAACGCTGCACGCAACAGGTCAGTCGTTTGCAGTCGCCGCGCGGTCCGCTTCAATCTGGCGCCAGACTGCGACATTGCGGTTATGCTCGTCGAGTGTCACAGCAAAGGCGTGTCCGCCCATACCATCCGCCACAAAGAAGATGTAAGGCGTCTCGTCAGGCTGCGCTGCCGCCATCAGGCTAGCCCGTCCGGGGTTGGCAATCGGTGTGGGCGGCAAGCCATTGATAACATAAGTGTTATAAGGTGTCTCGGCACGCAATTCACTGCGGCGCAGACCACGCCCCAGAACACCCTCACCCTTGGTGATCCCATAGATCACCGTAGGGTCTGTCTGCAAACGCATGCCTTGGTTGATGCGGTTCACAAACACACTCGCCACCTGCCGGCGCTCATCCGAAACCCCCGTCTCTTTTTCAATCAGGGAGGCAAGGATCAACAAATCTTCAGCAGATTCAATCGGCAGATCATCTGCACGCGCTTCCCATGCCGCCGCCAGTAGCGTCTCTTGCGCAGTCGACATCCGTGCCAACAACGCGGCACGGTCATCGCCCTTGCGCACCTCATAGCTGTCAGGCGCAAGTGACCCTTCAGGCGGCACAGCCGCGACAGTGCCGTCCATGATATCCATACCCGAGATCGCATTCACAACCTGCCAGCTGGTCACACCTTCGGCAACTGCAATCCGGAACCGCACATCTGCCTGATCCCGCATTTGGGTATATTCCGCAGGCACCTCATCTTCGCCTTGGGTAAATGTCGCCAGCTCGGCAAAACGGTTTGTCGCAGGGTCCAGTTCACGCACCTGAACACTCACACGGTTAACCCCGATGCGGTACACAATCTCTGTGCCACAGGTGCTTGCACCGCCGCGCGTAATGACATCAACGATCTCTTTCATCGTCGCCTCAGGCTCGATCAGGAAACTACCCGCCTTCAACTGGCCTGTCTTTTCCTCATAATCCGCGCCAATCCGGAAGATAGACGCCGAGGACACAGCCCCCTGCGCCGCCAGATCCTTGCTGACCCGACGCATGTTCGAGCCACTTTTGACCTGCACACAGGCCGCTTCTGCCAGCGGTCCAGGCGCGTCATATTGCGCCTTCCCCCACATAATCAGACCACCTGCAAGAAACAGCGCAACCATGAGAAATGTCATCGCATTCGCTGCAACATGGCGCCACATCTAGTCGAACTTCCGGAACAGAACGCTGGCGTTGGTTCCGCCAAAGCCGAACGAATTGCTCAGGGCAACTTTGATCTCGCGCTTGACTGGCGCGTTCGCAGCCAGATCGATCTTTGTCTCAACTGCCAGATTATCAAGGTTGATGGTCGGCGGTGCAATCTGGTCACGGATCGCAAGGACCGAGAAGATCGCCTCGATCGCCCCCGCAGCACCCAGCAAATGCCCCGTCGCTGATTTGGTCGAGGACATGGTCACTTTGCCCGCATGCTCACCCATCATCCGCTCAACCGCACCCAACTCAATAGTGTCCGCCATGGTCGATGTGCCATGCGCGTTGATGTAATCGATATCTTTTGGCTCCAGACCCGCATGACGCAGCGCGGAGCGCATGGAACGCTCACCCCCCTCACCATCCTCTGACGGTGCCGTGATGTGATAGGCATCACCCGACAGGCCATAGCCGATGACCTCAGCGTAAATCTTCGCACCACGTGCCTTTGCGTGCTCATATTCTTCCAGCACCACAATGCCTGCACCCTCACCCATGACAAAACCATCACGGTCCTCGTCATAGGGACGGCTGGCCTTCTTGGGATCATCGCCGCGCTTGGTGCTGAGCGCCTTGCACGCATTGAAACCCGCAATGCCAATCTCGCAAATTGCGGCTTCCGCGCCGCCTGCAACCATCACATCGGCGTCTCCGAACATGATCAGGCGGCTCGCATCGCCAATCGCATGTGCACCTGTAGAGCAGGCCGTCACAACCGAATGGTTAGGTCCCTTAAATCCATATTTGATCGAAACCTGACCAGAAATCAGATTAATCAGCGCACCGGGGACAAAGAACGGGCTAACCCGCTTGGGACCCTTCTCTGCCATCATCACGGCGGTGTTCGCGATGGAGTTCAAACCACCGATACCAGAGCCAATCAAAACGCCAGTGCGCTCAAGGCTCTCACGATCCTCTGGCTGCCATCCGGCATCTTCAATCGCCTGCTGCGCTGCGGCCAGACCAAACATGATGAATGTGTCGACCTTACGCTGTTCTTTGGGCTGCATATATTTGTCAGCGTTAAACGTACCATCCGTGCCATCGCCCAGCGGCACTTCGCATGCATATTGCGTGACACAGCGGCTTGCATCAAAAGTTGTGATCGGCCCTGCACCGGACTGACAGTCCAAAATGCGCTTCCAGCTTTCCTCGACTCCGTCTGCCAACGGCGTAACCAAACCCAATCCCGTAACGACCACTCTGCGCATATGCTCTGCCCTTTGGTGTAATATTGCTTGGATCGGCTATACCTTGCAGGCGGGACATTGTTCAAGTCTCAGGCGCAAAACCGGCAGAATTACACATATTTCGAATGGTCTTCTAAACAGGCGGACCTTTTCGGGTCATTAACAGGACTGATTCCCCTTCGGTTGTGACGTGGCGCAGTGGCTTGTATCCCAACGTCTCAGCGATCCTGAGCGAGCTTTCGTTTTCAGGGGTAACCACGCAGACGGTACGGCCTGCGATCACACGGTCAAACCAGTCATGGGCCGCAGATGCTGCGTTAATGCCATATCCCTGCCCCTGAAACGCAGGGTCCAACAGCCAACCTGCCTCGGGAAACGGATCAAAATCATCCCCTAACCCGCGAGAGCCAAAGAAGAAACCAGCCTGCCCCGCCATTGTCGCATGACCATGGATTTGCACAGCCCACTGGCCAAAGCCCGCGATCTGCCAATGTCCGGCATTGCGCAGAAATGCGTCCCAACTGCGCGCACGCGGCCACGGCTTGCCCTTGATGTGCGTCACAACTTCTGGATTCGCCCAAATCTCGGCATAGCGTTCGAAATCTTCGCGGCGCATCCCACGTAGCGTGACACGCGGTGTATTAATCGTCGGGATATTTCGGAGCATTCGGTGCGCGGCTTTCGTCTTAATCTTGGGAATGAAAATGCTGTTCGGGCTGTCAGAATTGCCGCAGCACACCCCCTTAGACAAGCATCAATTGTTCGCAGAATCAAAAACGGCGCCAACCCGCAGAGCGGGGCGCCGTTTGAGTATTTTACCGCCGAGTTAACCTCGGCAAAGCCGCTTAGGAGGCTTCTTTGATGAACTTGACCGCGTCGCCGAAGGTCTGGATGTTCTCGGCTGCGTCATCGGGGATTTCGATGCCGAACTCTTCTTCGAATGCCATTACCAGCTCGACGGTGTCGAGGCTGTCTGCACCCAGATCATCAATGAAAGAGGCGTTTTCTGCTACTTTATCTTCTTCAACACCAAGGTGCTCAACAACGATCTTCTTAACGCGGTCTGCAACGTCGCTCATACTATCAGTCCTTACTCATTGGGCTATGCTGCCCCTTTGGGTTTCTGCCGTCTCAACGCATGAGGGGTCAGAAGTTGCCCCCAGAAGGGGCGGCTCGTTCTCCTTGTTTTCACAAGGCGCGGGTCACATCAAGCGCCCGTCTAGGTTATTCTGCGCTCCCTTTAGCATATGATTGGGGTTACGCAAACGGTTTCGCCAATGCTCCTACAACATGGCCATGCCGCCGTTCACATGCAAGGTCGCCCCTGTGACATAGGCGGACTCGTCGCTGGCCAGATAGACAACAGCACCTGCAATCTCGTTCGGGGTACCCATACGGCCCGCAGGAATTTGCCCCATGATGCCCGATTTCTGATCATCGGTAAGCTTGTCTGTCATGGCAGTCGCAATAAACCCGGGTGCAATCGCATTGACGGTGATTCCACGGCTGGCGACCTCGTAGGCAAGGCTTTTGCCCATTCCGATCATCCCTGCTTTGGACGCTGCATAATTCGCCTGACCTGGATTTCCCGTGGCACCCACGATGGAGGATATATTCACGATACGGCCCCAACGTGCCTTCATCATGCCGCGCATCACCCCTTTGCACAGCTGGAATGTCGCCGTCAGGTTCACGTCCAGCACCGACTGCCACTCGTCATCAGACATGCGCATAAACAGGTTATCGCGGGTTATCCCTGCGTTGTTGACCAGAATATCAACCGATCCCATCGCCTCTGCCGCCTGCTTGGGCAGTGCCTTGACCGCTTCCATATCGCTCAGGTTGCAGGGCAGAACATGCGCGCGCTCACCCAATTCAGCGGCCAGTGTCTCAAGGGGTTCCGTCCGTGTGCCAGACAGGCCTACAGTCGCCCCTTGCCCGTGCAACGCCCGCGCGATGTCCGCACCAATGCCACCCGACGCGCCCGTTACCAGTGCATTTTTACCTGTTAGATCAAACATTCTCTCACCCTTTTAGTTCAGCCGCTCAACAGGTGTCGTAAGCAGCCCGTTTTGCGTAATCTCGTCCTCAGTCATCATATGTATCCCGTCTGCGGGGGCGGTCTGCAAGGCAAACTCGTAAAACCCGTCAGTGCCGAGCATCTCGCGCAGGTATTCTTGCCGCGCCTCATCTGACTGCCCCGCCACAAAGGTAATCTGCGCACCTGCCACCATGCCCCGCGCCACCCCGCTCAAAAACAGGTCAACCGCAACGCCCTCAAGAACACTATCGCTATGCAATGCTGTCCCCAGACCCCGCGCACGGATCATACGGCCCATCACACGGACAGCCTCCGCATCATGTATCCCGCGCATATCTTGCAGTACCACCATGGTCACATCATTGTTCTGCGCAATGACATCGGCGAAGGCAGCAGGCGTGCGCCCGATCACTTCACCCCGCATCATAAGCCGCTCGTTTACAACGAAGAAATTCAGACCCTGCCGCGCCTCGGTCACCAGATCACCCACGCCGCAACCCGCCAGCAGCGCCAAAGCGCCCACCAGCAAGCTACGTTTGGCAATATCAGCCTTCAAGCGCCGCTTTCACATCCGCAGCCGCACCAACATTGCGCAATGTCGCTTCCTTGTGGATGCGGCGGATCATGCCAGAAAGCGCTTTGCCGGCACCGATCTCCCAGTATTCCGTGACACCTTGTGCCGCCATCCACTCCACGGAGGAGCGCCAGCGCACGCGGCCCGTCACCTGATCCACCAGCAGCCCAGCAATAGGTCCCGCCGTATCGACACTCGAGGCCAGAACATTAGCAACCAATGGCACCGATGGGTCGTTCAAGGTAACTTCGGCCAGCGCTCGCGCCATCTCATTCGCTGCTGGCTGCATCAGCGCACAATGGAAGGGTGCCGAGACAGGCAAGGGCAACGCACGCTTGGCCCCTGCCCCTTTGGCCATATCAATGGCACGCTCCACAGCGGCCTTGCTGCCCGAAATCACGTTTTGCGTGGGGTCATTCTCGTTGGCCAACTGACAAACATCACCCTGCGCGGCCTCTTCGGCCAACTTCGTGACCTCATCGGCAGACAACCCGAGGATCGCGGCCATCGCCCCTTCACCTACGGGCACGGCTTCCTGCATCGCACGGCCGCGAATACGCAACAAACGCACAGTATCAGCCAGTGTGAACACCCCCGCTGCACAAAGCGCGCTGTATTCCCCGAGACTGTGACCCGCCACAAAAGAGGCCCGCGTCACATCAACTCCCTCCGCGCCCAGTGCCGCCATCGCCGCCATTGAGGTCGCCATCAACGCAGGCTGGGCATTCTCCGTCAGGGTCAGTTCCGCAATGTCGCCTTCCCAGATGAGCGCACTCAGCTTTTCCCCCAGCGCCTCGTCAACCTCGTCAAAGACGGCTTTGGCCGCAGGATAGGCCTGCGCCAGATCATGCCCCATACCAATTGTTTGTGCGCCCTGACCGGGAAATACGAATGATGTGCTCATGATGTTTGCCCTTATATTATACTGCCCATCGGTTTAGCGAAGGGCATGCGCCCTCACAAGAGCGCACAGAACCTGTGCCGAAACGTGCCATTGCCCTGACATGTGTATGGAATATGTTTGAACAACCTCATCAGGCAGGAGCATCCCATGGCCACGTCAAATACCATCACCCGCTATGGCAGCGTCACACGCAGCTTTCACTGGCTCACTGCCCTGCTGATTATGACCCTGATCCCCATCGCCATCATCGCAGAAGAGTTGCCCTATGACACCTCGGCGGAACTGGCGCAAAAAGCATGGCTTTTCTCGCTGCACAAAACACTGGGCGTGACCGTCTTCTTTGTAGCCCTGCTGCGCATCCTCTGGGCCTTGTCCCAGCCCAAACCTGCCACACTGCACCCCGAACGCAAGATAGAGAACTTCCTCGCAGAAACCGTCCACTGGCTGCTCTACGGCTCTCTGGTGCTTGCACCGCTATCTGGCTGGCTCCACCATGCGGCAACAGCTGGCTTTGCGCCTATCTGGTGGCCGCTAGGGCAATCCCTGCCCATGGTTCCAAAATCCGAAAGCGTCGCGGCGCTGTTTGGCGGGTTTCACTGGGTTTTCGGGAAGGTCATGATCGTGTCGCTGCTGCTTCACATCGCAGGCGCACTCAAGCACCACTTCATCGACAAGGACGCCACATTGCTTCGCATGATAAACGGCGCGCCAGATCTGGCAAAGCTTCCCCCCTCACACCATAGCCGCATACCCCTTGTCGCCGCATTGGCCATCTGGGCCGCTGTCCTTATCGGTGGCAACTTCATCGGGGTCTATACCGCCAAAGAAGGGGTACAAGCGGCCGAATTGGCCGACGTCGCCTCGGACTGGACCGTTCAGGACGGCGCGATCACCATTACAGTCTCGCAATTCGGCTCTCCTGTGGAGGGGCGCTTCGAGAGCTGGACCGCTGACATCGCCTATGATCCGGCCATCAAAAACGGCGTCTCGGGACAGGTAGAAGTGGTCATCGCCATTGGCTCGCTCACCCTCGGCTCTGTCACGGATCAAGCGATGGGGCCAGACTTCTTTAACGCAACCCAGTTCGAGACGGCCACTTTTAAAGCAGACCTCGTCTCAGGCGTGGACGGTTTTGTTGCCGATGGCACGCTAAGCATAAAGGACAGCACCTTGCCCCTTTCCATGCCTTTTCGCCTCTCGGTTGAGGGCGACAATGCAAATATGCAGGCGAACCTGACCCTTAGCCGTATGGATTTTGGCATTGGGGCCAATATGCCTGACGAAAGCTCGCTCGGCTTTTCCGTAGATGTGCAGATTGAGCTAACAGCCACCCGCACACCTGACGCATAGCCCATCAGCTTTTTAGTACGACATAAAAAAGGGCCGCGGAAAGGTATCTGCCCACGGCCCTTAATCTTTAGATTAGAAAAGCTTACTCTGCTTTCATGGCTTCCAGTGAAATTGTCACTGCAATCTCGTCACCCACAAAAGGTGCAAACTTCTCTACGCC
>CAWVWS010000141.1:0-7554 GCA_963933905.1 uncultured Sulfitobacter sp. | reverse complement strand
GGCAAGCCGCGCAAATTCGATCTGATCCTCGCCAATCAGGTGTGGGAGCATCTCGACCGTCCCTATGTCGCCACCAAACACGTGCGCCAGATGCTCAAAAAGGGCGGTAAGTTCTGGGTGGCGGTGCCGTTCTTTGTGCCGTTTCACGCAGCTCCGATGGACAATTCGCGCTGGTCTGCAAGGGGGCTCAAGAACTTCCTGATCGAATGCGGTTTCGAGGAAGACCTCATCCAGTCGTTCCAATGGGGCAACCGCCACGTGGCCAAACGCAACCTCGAAGAGAAGTGGCCGCCTGAATTTATCGAGGGCGAGGACGATATCGAAGACGATCCGATGTTCCCGATCTGCGCATGGGCCATGGCCGAGCGTAGCTGATGCCCGCTCTTACCTCATGACCGGATCATGGCCCCTGATACTGGCGCTCTGGGGCGCAGGGCTGGGTGCGGCAATGCAATTTGCAAAATTTGCGGTGATCTTCGATCTACTTGGCGGCATCTACCCTGAGGGCGGGGCGGCGTTAGGCTGGCTGGTCTCTATGATTGGCGTAATTGGTATCCTGCTGGGGGCAGTTGCGGCCATGCTGGTATCGAAACTGCGCTATCGTCGCTCGCTGCTTTGGGCGTTGTGGCTGGGGGCGGCTGTCTCGCTGGTCGAGGCACTCTTGCCGCCACTGCCTGTCATGTTCCTCCTGCGCTTGATTGAAGGCGCATCGCATCTGGCGCTCGTTGTGGCCGCACCAACTCTGATCGCCCAGATTGCCACGGATACGCAGCGCGGCTTGGCGCTGACGCTTTGGGGGACATTCTTTGGCATCGCCTTTGCAATGATGGTCTGGTTCGGTCGGCCCTTGGCGCTGAGCTTTGGCATCCCCGCGCTCTTTGTTTTTCATGCGGCCTATATGGCGGCCTTCGCCTTCTATCTCAGCCCGCGCTTGCGCCGTTTGCCCGATGAGAGGGCAGTGCAGGAAATATCTGTTGCCTCAATGCTGGCGGTCCATAAATCAATCTACCGCTCGGCGCGGATCAGCGCCCCTGCGATTGGCTGGCTCTTCTATACCTTCTGCTTTGTGGCCCTCCTGACGGTGCTGCCGCCTTTCCTCGATCCTTCCGTGCGCGGATTGGTGATGGGGGCCATGCCGCTGGTGGGCATTGCGGTTTCTATGACACTTGGTGTGGCGCTGCTGCGCGTCATGCCGGCCGTGCAAGTGGTCGTAATCGGCTTTGCCCTCTCGGCGCTGTGCATGATCTGGCTCTGGTTCGTCCCTGCGGGTGTCATTGCCTGCCTCGCATTGGCGGGGGTGCTGGGCCTGATCCAGGGGGCCAGCTTTGCCGCTGTGCCCGAACTCAACCACACCCCCACGGCACAGTCTCAGGCCAATGGCGCGATGGCGCAGATGGGCAATCTCGGCAATACGCTGGGCACGCCTGTGATGGCCTTTGCCCTTGTTGCTTGGGGCTACCCAAGTTTGCCTGTCTTTGCGGGTGCAGCTTTTGTTGTGGGGCTGATCTTGCACCTTTTGCTAGCGCGCCTGCGCAGAAACACTTGATGTTTACTGTTTGTTCACATTTTTGCATTGGAGAATCCCGCAGCCGCGCCTATGTCTGGTAGGAATGACGGGGGTCCACTATGGCTGAGCAAAAGAATATCGAAGTCCGCGGCGCACGCGAACACAATCTCAAGAACATCGATGTGGACATTCCACGCGACAAGCTGGTGGTGATTACAGGGCTGTCAGGGTCGGGAAAATCCTCGCTCGCCTTTGATACGATCTATGCCGAGGGGCAACGCCGTTACGTCGAGAGCCTCAGCGCTTATGCCCGTCAGTTCCTTGATATGATGCAGAAACCTGATGTGGATCACATCTCTGGCCTCAGCCCTGCCATCTCGATCGAGCAGAAGACGACATCGAAAAACCCGCGCTCGACTGTGGGCACCGTGACCGAAATCTACGACTACATGCGCCTGCTGTTTGCCCGTGTTGGCACGCCCTATAGCCCGACAACGGGCAAGCCGATTGATGCCCAGCAGGTGCAGGACATGGTCGACCGCATCATGGGGATGGAGGAGGGGACGCGCGCCTATCTACTGGCCCCGATTATCCGCGACCGTAAAGGCGAGTATAAAAAAGAGTTCATTGAACTGCGCAAAACGGGCTTCCAGCGCGTCAAAGTAAACGGCGAATTCTATGAGCTGGACGAGCCGCCCACGCTGGACAAGAAATACCGCCATGACATTGACGTGGTCGTGGACCGCATTGTGGTGCGTGAGGGGCTGGAGACGCGGCTGGCGGACAGCTTGCGCACCGCACTCGACCTTGCGGACGGGATCGCGATTATTGAGACAGCGCCAAGCGAGGGTGAGCCTGAGCGCTTTACCTTTTCCGAGAAATTCGCCTGTCCCGTCAGTGGTTTCACCATCCCCGAGATCGAGCCGCGTCTGTTCTCGTTCAATGCGCCTTTTGGGGCGTGCCCCAGCTGTGACGGTCTGGGCAAAGAGCTGTTTTTTGACGAGCGCCTTGTGGTGCCAGACCAAAACCTGAAAATCTACGATGGTGCCTTGGCCCCGTGGCGCAAGGGCAAGAGCCCGTATTTCAAGCAAACCATCGAGGCGATTGCAAAGCACTATGGCTTTAGCCAGTCCGCCAAATGGAAAGACATTGATCCAAAAATCCAGCAGGTGTTCCTCTATGGCTCTGGCAAGGAAGAGATCAAATTCCGCTATGACGAGGGCGGGCGCGTCTATGAAGTGAGCCGCGTGTTCGAGGGTGTGATCCCCAATATGGAACGCCGCTACCGCGAGACGGACAGCAACTGGATCCGTGAAGAGTTCGAGCGCTACCAGAACAACCGCCCCTGCGGCACCTGCGAAGGCTACCGCCTGCGCCCCGAAGCTTTAGCGGTAAAGATCGGCAAGGGCGACAGCCTGCTACATGCAGGGCACGTGGTGCAGATGTCCATCCGTGAAGCATATGAGTGGTGCAATCGCGTGCCAGAGCAGCTGACCGCACAGAAAAACGAGATCGCGAAGGCCATTCTAAAGGAAATCAGGGAACGCCTTGGGTTTCTTAATAATGTTGGTTTAGAGTACCTTACGCTTGCAAGATCAAGCGGTACATTAAGTGGTGGTGAGAGCCAGCGCATCCGCTTGGCTTCGCAAATCGGCTCTGGTCTTACGGGTGTTCTCTATGTCCTCGACGAGCCTTCAATTGGCTTGCATCAGCGCGACAATGATCGCCTTCTGCTGACGCTCAAAAATCTGCGTGACCAAGGCAATACCGTCATCGTGGTTGAGCACGACGAGGAAGCGATACGCGAAGCTGACTATGTTTTCGACATTGGTCCTGGCGCGGGCGTCCACGGGGGGCGGGTGGTGAGCCACGGCACACCCGATGAAGTTGCCAACGATCCCAACTCCCTCACAGGGCAGTATCTGACAGGCAAGCGCGAGATCGCCGTGCCGGACAAGCGGCGCAAGGGCAACAAGAAGAAGCTTCAGGTCGTAAAAGCCACGGGCAACAACTTGCAAAATGTGACCGTTGATTTCCCGCTGGGGCAGTTCGTTTGCGTCACTGGCGTGTCGGGTGGTGGCAAATCCACGCTGACCATCGAGACATTGTTCAAGACCGCCTCGATGAACCTCAATGGTGCGCGTCAAACGCCAGCCCCTTGCGAGACGATCAAGGGCTTGGAGCACCTCGACAAAGTTATCGATATTGACCAACGCGCCATCGGCCGCACGCCGCGCTCTAACCCTGCGACCTACACAGGTGCTTTCACCCCAATGCGCGACTGGTTTGCAGGCCTGCCCGAAAGTAAGGCACGTGGCTACAAACCCGGTCGCTTCTCCTTCAATGTGAAAGGGGGGCGTTGTGAGGCCTGTCAGGGCGATGGTGTCATTAAGATCGAGATGCACTTCCTCCCCGATGTTTATGTGGAATGCGAAACCTGCAAAGGGGCGCGCTACAACCGCGAAACGCTGGAGATCAAATTCAAGGGCAAGAGCATCGCTGATGTCCTTGATATGACCGTCGAGGATGCGCAGACTTTCTTTACTGCCGTGCCGTCCATCCGTGAGAAGATGGATGCACTGGTGCGGGTGGGCCTCGGCTATATCAAGGTTGGCCAGCAGGCCACGACCCTGTCAGGCGGTGAGGCGCAGCGCGTGAAGCTCTCCAAGGAACTCAGCAAACGCTCCACAGGCCGCACGCTCTATATTCTGGATGAGCCGACAACAGGTCTGCATTTTGAGGATGTGCGCAAATTGTTGGAAGTTCTGCATGAATTGGTCGATCAGGGAAATTCTGTTATCGTAATTGAGCATAACCTCGATGTCATCAAAACGGCGGATTACATCATCGATATCGGACCCGAGGGCGGTGATGGGGGTGGTCAGGTTGTCGCCAAAGGCACGCCAGAGCAGGTGGCCGAGGTCGAAGGCAGCTACACTGGAAAATACCTCAAACCAATGCTGAACCCGCGCAAAGTAGCAGCGGAATAAGACGCCACCTCACTTAAATTAATTCTAATGCTTTCGGTCAGAATGTCACATCCCGCTTTACGAAAAAGCCATTATCTCTCCCTTTAACAAAGGGAGAGATACCATAAAGGGAGAGATACCATAATGTCAGCAAACGCCACAAATGTCATGCCGCAGCCCACGAATTTGCGGATCGAAGCCTTCAAACAGCGTGCAAAGGCTCAGGCGGGCACGGTAGAGTTCCGTGTGCTGACAATCGTGTGGACGGCCCTGATGTTGTGGGGCGCGGCGATTGCAACCTTTGGCTATCCCGCCCTCATTCTCGTCGCATTGTCCCTCGTGCCGGTTATGTTTTTTCTGCTTTTGATGATTACCGTCGGGAAATAGCGCGCATCAAGGCGCGCTCAGACACAGATCAAGGAGGCGGGAAAATTCAGCCGCATCAAGGCTGTCAAAACGCCCCGACAACTCCTCGATTTCGTCTGCGCGCGCACGGCCCAGAACAGGGTCGGTAAAGCAGTGGAACTTCTCCGAAATCTCCGCATCGCTTAGCGGCATGTCACGGTCACCGCGCGGGCTGCGCGGCGGAGAGGTAAAGCTGCGCCCGTCATGGCAGCGCAATGTCACTTCGGCCCAGCGTTTGCCCACAGATATCTTGGTGTAATGGTCATCGTCGATAAGCTGCGTTGCCTTACTCACCCGCAGTATTTCGGCGTCTTGCAAGGTTTCGGGCAGTAGCTCCGGCACGCCGATCTGACCCCGCACAATCATACACGCCACGGGAAAGGCAATAGAATAGCTGAATTCGTCCAGTGTTGCAGGGGTGTGCCCTGCAAGGCGGGTCGCATTGTGGAATGTCTTGATCTCGACCCCCGATATATCTGCTGACGTGAGGCCATGGGCCGTCATCAGGTCAGAGGCAGCATCAATCGACGGATGCGCCCAGCGGCAGCAGGGATAGGGCTTGTAGCTGGTGTCTTCCACGGTGCGCCATGCCGTGCCCAGATCCTCCCAGAACTCTGGCGTTTGCTCGCAGGTGAGGGCAGGTGCGCCTGTGAACCCTTCCGCCGCAAGATATGCCGCTGTGAGGCCCGAGGGCGCGCCCCAACCCACACCGTCACGCACCATTGTCGGATGGTCGATGCAGCGCATCATCTGGCTGCGAGGGCCGTGAAATTCCCCGATCCCTGCTGCATGGCTTATCTGCTCGGACGATAGGCCCATCGCCCGTGCCGCTGCTGTTGCGACCCCCGTCGAGGTCCATGCCCCAGAAGTGTGATAATCAGCACAGGTCGCATGCTGCGCCAGACCCGCACGATAACTCACCTCATAGGCAACAGCGAGCCAAACAGCGAATTCCTGCCCTGTCACGGGGCGATCAAGCGCGTCTGCAAGAGCGAGTAATGCGGGAAATACGGCAGACCCTGCATGGCCCTTGCAAGGCGATGTGGTGTCATGGGCATCCACAGCATCAACGGTAAAGGCACCGGCCATAGCAGCGCCCACAGGGCTCACAGTGCCGCCATGGAGCAGGATCCGCGCAGCGCCTGCGCCCCCCGCACCAAAAACGGCCAGTGCTCCGCGCCGCGCAATATCTGCCATCTCAGTAGTCGAGGCGACAGCCGCTGTGCCCATGGTATCCGTAAACGAGCGCCGCAAGGTCCAGAGCAGCTCTGGCGGCAATTCATCATAGCTTAGCGTGGCGGCGAATGTATCAAAGGGCAGGGGCATCGGGGCATCCTTGGCTGTTTCCCCTTCATCCTAGGGGGCAGGACAGCGCAAAAATGCCCGATTGCGACATCACATGCCGCGACTGCGTGCTACCAGACGGGGCAGCATGGCCGAGAAATCGCGGCCACGGCCATCCTCCTCCTCCACAAATTTGGCATAGAGCGCCTGTGCTAGCGCGCCCATAGGCGTATCGGCATCCACGGCTTCGGCGGCTTGTTGGCTCAGGCCCAAATCCTTGAGCATCAACTCTGCTGCGAACCCTGGTTTGTAGTCATTGTCCGCAGGCGATGTCGGGCCGACACCAGGGGCGGGGCAATAGGCGTTCATCGACCAGCTATAGCCAGACGAAGTGCTCACAACGTCAAACATTTTCTGGCGATCCAGTCCCAGTTTGTCTGCCAAAGCAAAGGCTTCGCAGGTGGCGATCATCGTGGCCCCAAGGATCATGTTATTGCAAATCTTGGCAGCTTGACCTGCGCCTGCCTCACCGCAATGCACGGCCTTTTGACCCATGATATCAAAAAGTGGTTGAGCCGCTGCAAATGCCGCCGCTGTGCCGCCCGTCATAAAGGTCAGGGTCCCGCCCGAGGCCCCACCGATCCCGCCAGACACAGGCGCATCGACAAAGCCGAGGCCCATCTTGGCGGCCTGTGCGCCGACATCCCGCGCACTCTCGACATCCACAGTCGAGCAGTCAATTAACGTCGCCCCCTTTTTCATCGCAGGGAGCACTTGGGCCGCAACACTGCGCAGGATCGCACCATTGGGCAGCATCGTGATGACAAAATCCGCTTCCGCACAGGCCGCTTCCGCAGTCGATGCAACGCCAACGCCCTCGGCAGTGGTGCCCGCGGTATCAAACCCCACAACTGTGTGGCCCGCCTTCGCAAGGTTATGCGCCATAGGCGCGCCCATATTGCCAAGGCCGATAAACCCGATTTTGGTGCTGCTCATCTGTATCTCCCGTTAGAGTTTGAGTGCGTCTTTGCCCAAAGGGCGCAACATTTTGGACACGGCAGCCATCGGCACATCGCAGTCTGCGAATTGCCATTTGGGCGCGCGGTCCTTGTCGATAATTGCGGCGCGAATTCCCTCAAGGAAATCCCCATGCTCCATCGCACGCGCAGTAAAACGGTACTCAAGGTCGAGCGCCTTTTCCATCGTCAGGCTTGGTCCGCGCAACCTGTGGATCGCTTCCACCGCGCAAGCCATCGAAAGAGGGGAGTTGCGCGACACCTTTTTAAGGGCCGCTTGCGCAAAATCGCTACCATCAGCAATCAAGACCCGCTTGATGTCATCATAGCTCTCACCCGAAAACAACATCTCGATCTGCGCTGACGTACTGCG
>CAWVWS010000140.1:0-7650 GCA_963933905.1 uncultured Sulfitobacter sp. | reverse complement strand
CAGTGCTATCGCAGCGCAGGAGGGCGCGCCAGCAAAACACCCCTCCATTGACCGAAACCTGCCATAATTTTAAGGTATAGCAGCGGTTAAGCACTTTAAAAAAGGCACTCCAGATGTCCAGCAGTTCCCTCTCGTCACAAAGCGTTCCTGTCTACGTCGCAGGTCAGGTCCGTGCCACTGACGGGGCCAACATTGGCGACGTCATTTCCTTCGCGAGCGAGCTAATCCTCGACGATGTCTACGAAGTTGATTTCGGCGCAGACCCTGCACGCCTGTCGCTGGTCGCCCGCGATGACGCCAGCTTTTCCATCGGCCATGACACCACCATCGGAACGCCCGGTGCTGTGGTGCATCTCGACAGCGCCCTCACCTTCATGTCCCCCGACAGCAGCACGATTGACGCTATTTTGCTGGTCGAAGTAGACGAAGCAGGCGGTGTTGTCGAAATCTATATGCTCCCCTTCAGTGCGCTGAATTCAAAAGTGGAATACCGCCTTGTCGATATCGACCACGAGAATGCCCACAGCAAGTTTGCCCAAGTGGCCTGCGTCAGCTTTACCCGTGGCACCCATATTACCATGGCCTCTGGCGCACAGCGCGCGGTGGAGGAACTGGTCGTCGGTGACCGCATTCTGACGCGCGATGACGGCGTGCAAACCCTGCAATGGGTCGGCACTTCGACCACCCGCGCCGTGGGCGAATTCGCTCCCATCCGCATCGCCGCAGGCACGCTCAACAATACCGCCGACCTTCTGGTCAGCCCCGATCACCACCTCTTTATATACCAGCGCGCGGATGAGTTGGGCGCAGGCCGCTCCGAGCTTTTGGTCAAGGCACGCCATCTGGTAAACGGCACCACTGTGACCGAGGATAAGGGCGGCTTTGTCGACTACTTCCAGCTCTCTTTGACAGCCACCAGATCATCTACGCCGAAGGGATCGCCGCCGAGAGCATGCTAATCAACAGCCGCACCCGCCCTGTGCTGCCTGCCGATCTGTCAGAGCGCCTTGGCAAACATGTCAAAGGGCACTCCGATCTGCCCCACGCAGGCCTCGACGTGAACGAAGGGCTGCTGAGGCACAAGAATGCAGCCGCGATGCTGAAAAAGGCTTCCAGCCGTTAGGCTTGCCTCTGGCCCTGTGTAGGGTATGTGTAGCGCCAAATTATACAGTGCCGCGCCCGATAAAGTGACGCGATCACATTAGATCAGGAAACTGCCGTTACATGCTGGATACAAACACAAACCGACCTGATCTACCGCCCGAGATCGCGCGCCGCCGCACCTTCGCGATTATCAGCCACCCTGACGCGGGCAAGACGACACTGACGGAAAAATTCCTGTTGTTCGGTGGTGCGATCCAGATGGCGGGGCAAGTACGCGCCAAAGGCGAAGCGCGCCGCACCCGCTCTGACTTCATGGCGATGGAGAAAGATCGCGGTATTTCCGTCTCCGCCTCCGCTATGTCGTTCGATTATCAGGGACGCGACAAGAACTACCGCTTCAACCTCGTCGACACGCCTGGTCACTCGGACTTCTCCGAAGATACCTACCGCACGCTGACCGCCGTAGATGCTGCCGTTATGGTCATCGACGGGGCAAAAGGCGTCGAGAGTCAGACCCAGAAACTCTTCGAAGTCTGCCGCATGCGCGACCTGCCCATCTTGACCTTTTGTAACAAAATGGACCGCGAAAGTCGGGATGTTTTTGAGATTATCGACGAAATTCAGCAAAACCTCGCCATTGACGTGACCCCTGCCAGCTGGCCCATCGGCGTGGGCCGCGATTTTGTCGGCTGCTACGACATCCTGCGCGACCGCCTTGAGTTGATGGACCGCGCCGACCGCAACAAAATAGCCGAAAGCATCAAGATCGAAGGTCTCGACGATCCCAAGCTGGCCGAACACGTTCCCGCCAATCTTCTCGAAAAACTCAAAGAAGACCTTGAGATGGTGCGTGAACTTATGCCCCCGCTTGATCCCGCCCTCATGGCCGAAGGATCGCTCACTCCCATCTGGTTCGGCTCCGCCATCAACTCCTTCGGCGTCAAGGAACTGATGGACGGCATCGCCATCTTCGGACCAGAGCCGCAGATCCAAAAGGCACAGCCCCGCGAAATCCTCCCCGAGGAAAAGAACGTCTCGGGCTTTGTGTTCAAAGTGCAGGCCAATATGGACCCCAAACACCGCGACCGCGTGGCCTTTGTCCGCCTCGCCTCGGGGCACTTTGATCGCGGCATGAAACTCACCCATGTCCGCACCAAAAAAGTCATGACCATCGCCAGCCCCGTCATGTTCCTCGCCGCCGACCGCGAATTGGCCGAAGAAGCATGGGCAGGCGACATCATCGGCATCCCCAACCACGGCCAGCTGCGCATCGGCGACACGCTGACCGAAGGCGAAGCGATCCGCGTGACAGGCATCCCGTCCTTTGCGCCCGAACTCCTGCAAGGGGTCCGCGCTGGCGACCCGCTCAAATCCAAACACCTCGAAAAAGCACTCATGCAATTCGCCGAAGAAGGTGCTGCAAAAGTCTTCAAACCCTCCATCGGCTCGGGCTTTGTCGTGGGTGTTGTGGGCCAGTTGCAATTCGAAGTCCTCGCCTCACGGATCGAGCTGGAATACGGCCTGCCTGTACGCTTCGAGCCATCGCAATTCACCTCCGCGCGCTGGGTCAACGGCCCCAAAGCGGCCGTAGACAAATTCACCGAAGCCAACAAACAGCATATCGCCCACGACAATGATGGCGATATCGTCTACCTCACCCGCCTTCAGTGGGATATCGACCGCGTCGACCGCGACTACCCCGATGTCAAACTGACCGCGACAAAGGAAATGATGGTCTGATGGTGAAATGGGGCATCGTTGCAACGATCAAGGCAGACACTGCCACGATCCTGCGCTTTGCCGCCTACCATCTCGAATTCGGCGCGCACCGCATCTACATCTATCTCGACGCGCCCAACCCGCAGGCTCAGGAAGCCCTGCGCGACCATCCCAAATGCCGCGTTGTGCGCTGTGACGACGGCTATTGGGACCGTCACAACAACGGCAAGCGCCCCCCATGCACCAGCCGCGCCAGAAGCTGAATGCCACCCGGGCCTATAATCGCGCTAACGAGGTCGACTGGCTTGTGCATATGGATGTGGACGAGTTTCTGGTCGCCGAGGGCCAGATCGCCTCACACCTTGCCGCCCTGCCCGATGATATCCAATGCGCTCGTGCGCGACCCATGGAATTGCTCGCAGGGGGTGATCCACAGGTCGAGGCCGCGTTCAAAACCTTCATACCCGCAGGCAAACAGCGCGAGCAGGTCGTGGCGACACTATACCCCACCTTTGGCCAGCACCTCAAAGGCGGGTTCCTCAGCCATATCGCAGGCAAGATATTCGTGCGCACTGGCATCAAGGGTCTCAAATTCCGCATCCACAACGCGTTTCTCGACGGTGAGACAAACCCCAACCACATCGAGATGCCTGATATCCACCTTGCCCATTTCCACGCGACTGATTGGCAGACATGGCACAGCCACTTTGCCTACCGCCATCATGAAGGGTCCTACCGCGCCGACCTCGGCCCCGCTCGTAGCCGCGACCGTGGCGGCATCACGATGCACGAACTTTTCGCCCTCATCCAAGAAGAGGAAGGCGAGGACGGCCTGCGCGCCTTCTTCGACGAAGTCTGCGCCGATACCCCCGCCCTACGCACGCGTCTAGAGGCAGCCGGACACCTGCATGTGACACGCTTCCCATTTGACACAACTCTCGCCAAACATTTCCCTGACTTCGCAAATATTTGACGCTCCCCCAACAAATTGCTATGCGCTGACTAGATATGTTGCGGCAGGTGCCGCCCCTTGGGCCAATCGGGCCGACATACGCGCTGACGCGGGCCAAGTAGTGTCCGCAACTAACGGATACACATGACAAAATTTACCGATTTAAACCTGAACCCCAAGATCCTTAAAGCTATCGAAGAAGTGGGTTACGACACCCCTACACCGATTCAGGCAGGTGCCATTCCTGCCGCTCTTGAAGGTCGTGACGTTCTGGGTATCGCCCAAACTGGTACCGGCAAAACTGCCGCTTTCACCATGCCGATGATCACAATGCTGGCCCGTGGCCGCGCCCGTGCGCGTATGCCGCGCAGCTTGGTGCTTTGCCCCACGCGTGAATTGGCCGCTCAGGTCGCCGAGAATTTCGACACCTATGCGAAGTACCTGAAACTGACAAAAGCGCTGCTGATCGGTGGTGTCTCCTTCAAGGAGCAGGACAAGCTGATCGACAAAGGCGTCGACGTGCTGATCGCCACACCTGGCCGCCTGCTGGATCACCACGAGCGTGGCAAACTGATCCTCACCGACGTCAAAGTCATGGTTGTGGATGAGGCCGATCGCATGCTCGACATGGGTTTCATCCCGGACATCGAACGCATCTTTGGGCTGACACCTTTCACCCGCCAGACCCTCTTCTTCTCTGCCACCATGGCCCCCGAGATCGAGCGGATCACAAACACATTCCTCAGCAATCCATTCCGCGTTGAAATGGCACGCCAAGCCACCACATCCGAGAACATCGAGCAGGGCGTGCTGATGTTCAAAGCGTCACGCAAAGACCGCGAAGCCACGGAAAAACGCAAAGTACTGTGCGCGCTGATCGACGCCGAAGGCGATAAGTGCACCAACGGAATCGTCTTCTGCAACCGCAAGATGGATGTGGACGCTGTCGCCAAGTCCCTGAAAAAGAACGGCTATGACGCCGCCCCCATTCACGGCGATCTGGATCAAAGCCAGCGTACCAAAACTCTGGACAGCTTTCGCGCAGGCAATCTGCGGTTCCTCATCGCCTCCGATGTAGCGGCACGCGGCCTCGACGTGCCTTCCGTGAGCCACGTGTTCAACTTTGACGTGCCCAGCCATGCCGAGGACTACGTCCACCGCATTGGCCGTACAGGCCGCGCAGGACGCGACGGAAAAGCGATCATGATCTGCGTGCCACGCGATGAAAAGAACTTCGAAGACGTGGAACGCCTTGTGCAAAAGGAAATTCCGCGCCTTGAGAACCCTATGGGCGGCGACAAACCCGCCGAGACGAAAGCACCTGCGGCCAAATCTGACGCCGAGGGCAAAACTGCAGACAAGCCAAAGCGCAGCCGCTCGCGTAGCCGCAAAACCGACGCTTCCCCAAAAGACGATGCCCCAAAAGCAGAGGCGGCAGTAGCGGCTGAGGCCCCTGCATTGGAAGAAGCCAAAGCACCGCGCAAATCAGCGCCGCCAAAAGCCAACTCCCGCGCAATGGAAGCACCCAAAGACGCGCCAAAAGCGGATGACAAGCCTGAAGCCGAAGCAGAGCCAAAGCAGGACACCCCTAAAACGGACGCTCCCAATACGGATACGCCAAAAGCTGAGGCGCCAAAGGACAGCGACAACAATGACCGTCGCACCTCCCGCTCGCGCGGTGGCCGTAATTCCAACAACAACAATGACCGTGGCGGGAACAACAACAACAACAAGGTGGTCGGCCTTGGCGATCACACCCCCACTTTCATCGAGCTGAGCTTTGCGGACCGCCCCAAAGACTAAGCCCAAGACATAAAACGAAAAAAGCCCCGCATATCCTGCGGGGCTTTTTTTGTGTCTAACGTGGCATGATCGCCCCGAAGGGATCAGCTTAAACGGCTGACCACAACGGTAACTTCAGGCTTCTTGCCAATCTCGTTGTGCGCCGACTGGCGCGCCACTTTGCGCAGACCGTCATCCAATGCTTTATCATCGCGCAGGGTCTTAGCCCCTGCCCGACCCAGCCACTGGCCCAGATCATGCTCGACTACATCGGTCAGATCGGATTTGCTGACGCCTTTTTCCGGCAGCCCCATGGAATCAACCCATGGATCACCCAGCGGCTCGTCGTTTTCGTCCATCAAAACGGTGACAGTCATGTGACCGTTCAACGCCATGCGAATACGGTCGCGAACAACCCCATCCAGCGCGCCAACCTGAACAGAACCGTCCAGATAGGTGCGGCCCGTCTCGACATATTCAGCGACCTTGGGCGCATTGCCCGACAGATCGATCATCATGCCGTTGACGGCCAGCACACCAGTATAACCTTTGCCATTGGCGATTTTCACATGCTCGCGCAAATGGCGATGCTCGCCGTGCATCGGAATAACCGCTTGCGGCTTCAGCAGGTCATGCAGCGTCTCGATATCGGGGCGGTTTGCATGGCCCGATACGTGATACTTGCCTGAACTGTCGTCGATCACATCCACACCCAATTCGGAGAATTGGTTCATGATGTGGATCACACCCTTTTCATTGCCGGGAATGGTTTTGGACGAGAAAAGGAACATATCCCCTTCCTGCATCGTCAGACCCATATATTTGCCACGGGCCAACTGGGCAGATGCCGCACGGCGTTCGCCCTGTGATCCCGTCACCAGCAACAACAGGTTTTCGCGCGGCACGTCACGCGCCTGCTCTGGGCTGATCGTAGGCGGGAAGTCGGTCAGAACACCTGTCTCGACAGAGGCTTCCACCATCCGCTTCATCGCACGGCCCAACAGTACCACAGAACGGCCCGCGCGCTGCCCAGCAACGGCCAGAGTTTTCACACGTGCCACATTGGACGCAAATGTTGTTGCCACAACCATGCCCGTGGCACTTGCCACCAACTCGGTAATCGCGTCAGGCAATGTAGCCTCGGAACGGCCCGCCTCGGGGCTGAACACATTGGTACTGTCACAGACCAACGCCTTGATCCCGCCCTTGGCAATCTCTTCAAATGCCTCAGGATCAAACGCCTCACCCACACCGGGGGTCAGGTCCACTTTGAAATCGCCCGAATGCACGATACGGCCCGCAGGCGTATCAATGATCAAAGCAGAGCTTTCGGGGATCGAGTGCGAGATCGGCTGGAAGCCCACCTTGAACGGACCCACTTCAACTTGATGCGGGAAAGTGCCCACAATCGTCACGGCATCATCGGGGTGATTGTATTCGGACATCTTGCGCTTGGCGATGTTCGCCGTGAACTTGCGCGCATAGATGGGCGCCTGCAAACGGTCATAGGTATGCGCAATGCCGCCTACATGGTCTTCATGCGCGTGCGTCACGAAGATCGCTTCGATCTGCTTTTTGCGCTGCACAAGCCAATCGATGTCGGCGATGATCAAATCAACGCCCGGTGAAGTGTCCATGTCAGGAAACGCCACGCCAAGGTCGACAACAATCAGCCGCTCCTTGCCAGGTTTACCATAGCCATAGACATAGGCATTCATGCCAATTTCGCCCGCCCCACCGAGGGGAAGGTAGATTAATCTTTCAGTGCTCATTCTCTCACGAGTTCCTTGTTATATTTATGTATCACGGTCAGGCCGTGCATCGTCAAATCATCTTGATATTCGTCAAACAGGGCTTCTGCCTGTTGAAACAGCGGGGCCAGCCCGCCAGTGGAGATCACACGCATTTCGCGCCCACGCTCCGCCTTTATCCGCGCACATATCTCACGCACGAGGCCGATGTAACCCCAGAACACGCCCGATTGCATACAGGCAACAGTATTGGTGCCCACAACATGGCTGGGCTGGGTGATGTCAATATGCGGCAGGGCCGCAGCGGCATTGTGCAATGCCTCAAGGCTGAGGTTCACACCG
>CAWVWS010000139.1:0-7682 GCA_963933905.1 uncultured Sulfitobacter sp. | reverse complement strand
CGGCAACATACAGTGCAGCGGCATTCAACGATTCATGCAGGGCAGCATCAGCGCCAAGGCCCCGCAACTCGGCGGCAATATGTGCGGCCATAAACGTATCACCCGCACCTGTCACGCGGATCACGGAAACAGGGGGCGGCGGTTGGGTCACAGCACCTTCATGGGTCGCGACAGTAGCGGGATTGCCGCCGTCGGTTACAACAGCGCGTGCAGCACCGCGCGCCAGCAACATTGCGGCGGCTTGTACCGATGTCTCGAATTCGGTCTGGCACAGCAGGCCTGCCTCTTCGAGATTTACATAAAGTGTTCCACGGCCCACTTGCACAAAAGGACTTAACCTCAGTGCCTTACCGGGTGATGCTGGTGCAACGCGTAGGTCAGCGTGGGCCAGTAAAGGGCTGCGTGCAATTTGCGACAGCAGATCAAGCGTGAGATTGCCGTCAAGGGCCACAGCACCGGTATAGGGCGCAGAGAGGTTTTCCAACGGGCGCAGTATTTTATCGCCTGCGGCTTCCAGTGAATGGGCGTCCGCAATGGCCGCGATCAGGCCGTTTGCCCCTTCGACCGCCATATACTGGTCCGTGGGCAAATCCTCCGAGCGGTAGATCAGCTCAGTGCCAAGGCCGCGCACATGGCAAGCCTCGATCAGCGCGTCCCCTTCAACATCACGGCCCACCGCACTGAGCAGTTTTGGCGACAGCCCGAAACGACGCAGCGCCATGGCAATGTTCATCGCCACGCCACCCGGCAAGCGGGTGATCCGCCCTGGCATGTCTGCGCCCAGATGCATGGGGTTGCTGCACCGCCCGATCACGTCCCACAAGACAGAGCCGATGCACAGGATTTCAGAGTTCTCTTTCATATCTGCGGTTTTGACCTGCTTGTCTGCTATCTGCAAGCCGATAGCGGATCAGCGTGCAGGGACAGCAAAAGTGAGGGTCGCCCAGAGGGTTTCCCAGACGGGACCCGCCTCGGCTGTGGTGGCCCCTTCGACAGGGCGCAAGACAACTGCATCAAGCATGTAGTCCATGCCTGCCACCAGCGGCACAGAAGCGCGGCCCTGCGCGTCGGTACGGGTGATGGTCACGGCGACATTATCTTCAGCATCGCGTTCATAGACTTCGATCTGGGCATCGGCGCGCGGCGCACCGTTGTAATAAAGTGCGACATCCATCGTGCCGTCAAAATCAGCGGCGTAGGGGTTTTCCAATGCAACCAGCTCTGTTACCAGCCCCAGTCTACGGTCCGATCCTGCACCATCCCCAACGGCGATGAGCGATTTGGAGTGGCGGGTATAAGTTTCCTTGAACCCTTCCTTGGCCCAACCGCGTGCGGTGTGGATCGCCTCGGCCTCTTTGAAATCCTTATGCGCCACAAATTTCATGAATTTGGGCCATTCTTTATAGGTAATGGTCGAGGGGGCCGCCTCATGGGCGATGATCATCAGGCCATCCTGCTCAGGTGCGAGCAGCTGGATCGCGGGTCGGTCGCCCATGCGGCCTGTGACTGGGGTGATTTGATCCCCCATGATCACTTCGAACCGTGTGTTGCGATCTTCAAAGAAGGACTGCCGCGTTCCTTTGAAAAGTTCGCCGTTTTTGAGGTCTGCCATGAGAGGAACGTCTTTTTCCGCTTGAAACTCTGGCGGTTCAATCCAGAATTCATGAGCAGAAGCAATCGGTGCGGCCAGCAGGGCGCAGATGATCGGAACAACATAGGTAATTTTCATGAAACGGTTTTCCCTCTTACTCGTTATTAAGCTGGCATTGGTGCTGTCGTTGTCAAGCAGTCCTGCCGTCGCACACGAAGTTGTGCCGACGATTGCCGACCTTACCGTGGCGGAGGGGCGGGCCGAATTGAACCTGCAAATCAATCTTGAGGCCTTTATCGCGGGTGTGGATCTCGACACGGTGGAGGACACCAATGATGCACCTCACGCGGAAGATTATGACGCCTTGCGCGCCTTGTCGGAGGAAGCACTCGCTGCGCGTGCGCCAGAATTGCTGGAGGGTTGGAACGCTCTGCCTGTGCTGAGCGTGGACGGCGTGCTATTAGCCCTTGAAAGCGTTAGCGTGATGGTGCCCGAGGGTGTGGATATCGAATTTCCCCGCATTGCCGAATGGGCACTGACGGCAGATGTGCCAGCAGGCTCTAGTGTTACAATGGCGTGGCCTGCGGGCGGCGGTGATCTGGTATTGCGCCAACAAGGGGTAGAGGCACCATTTACGGGCCTCATTTCGGGCGGCAGTGCAAGTCCCGAAATCTCGCTCAGCGGGGGGGATCAGGCGGGAGGCTGGCAGACATTTACCGGCTATATTCCTGTCGGCTTTGACCACATCCTGCCCAAGGGGCTGGATCATATCCTGTTTGTTCTGGGGCTTTTTTTCCTGTCCATCCATCTGCGCCAGCTGATCTGGCAGGTCTCTGCCTTTACGCTGGCGCATACTGTGACGCTGGCATTGGGGGCGTCCGGCCTTGTGACTGTGCCGGGCAGCATTGTCGAGCCGCTGATCGCCGCCTCAATCGTCTATGTTGCGGTCGAGAACATTTTTGCCCGCGGTCTTACCAAATGGCGCCCTGCAGTGATTTTCGGCTTTGGCTTGTTGCACGGGCTGGGCTTTGCCTCGGTGCTGGGCGAATTCGGTCTGCCCGAGGATCAGTTCATCCCAGCGCTCATTGGCTTTAACGTCGGTGTCGAATTCGGGCAGCTCACGGTGATTGCAATGGCATTTATGCTGATCTGGCTTGGGGTGCTGGCAGCACGGCGTGCAGCACTGCAGGGGGACGAGGAGTTGGTGACGGAATATCCGGTCATGTTCCGCGCTGTCTCGGTCACAGGGTCGCTGTTGATTGCATTGATCGCGGTATATTGGGTGATCGAGCGAACAATTGGGTTCGCCTTTTTTGGTCGCGTGCTGGAGTCAATCACACGGACAATTCCATAGTTCAACCAATTGCAGACCAAAGTGTGGTCAGGGCGGCGACCGGATCGTCCTGACCCCAAATCTCGTCGCCGATGCCAAAGAAATCAGTCATCGGAGCGAGCTTGGCAATCATCGCCGCGTCCAGCTGCCCTTCGGCCACACAGGGCACTTCGATCACTTCAGACCACCACTGGAACATCTCCATTTCGGCAATCTCGCCATCGTTGAGGGCAGTTGCCTGAACCGGACCAAAAGCCACATAATCAGCACCGGCTTCGCCCGCACTCATCCCGTCATGGCGTGAACCGGCACAAAAGCTGCCGACAATGGCATCAGGACCCAGCACTTTGCGGGCATGGCGCACCGAACGCGCCGCATCCGACAGATGCACACCATCAAGGCCGAGGCGTTCAGCCAGAAGTGTATGATCGGAAATGACCAATGCGACCTCACGGGCGTCCGTCATCACACGCAGCGTATCGGCGGCACGCGACAGAACATCCTCATCCTTGCTCGACAGGGCAAGGCGCACGCAGGCAGCGGGATGTGCGTCCAGAACACGTGCCAATGTGTCGGCATAGGTGGTCAGATCCAGCTCTGGTGGCGTGATAAGGTAGAGTTGCGGCTGCTCTGGTGCGTTTGACATGATGTGCGATCCTTGCTGTGCGTGGCTGTGGCAATAGCGCAAACACGGACAGGATGGAAACTCTATTCCGCAGGTCCGCATCATATTGGCAAGGGCAGGGGTGTGGGGTAACAGGGCGGTATGACAATAGAACACCCAACCGCCCCCAGCTTTGTCCTTGTGCGTCCGCAAATGGGCGAGAACATTGGCGCTGCCGCCCGCGCCATGCTGAATTTCGGCCTTGATCACATGCGCGTGGTCGCTCCGCGCGATGGCTGGCCCAATCCTGCGGCGGTTGCCATGGCATCGGGAGCAGGTCGCGTGCTGGATGCAGCACGTCTGTCTCCTGATTTGCCCGACGCACTTGCCGATTGTAGCTTTGTCTTTGCGACAACGGCGCGGGACCGCGACATGAGCAAGCCTGTTTATACGCCAGAAGCCGCGATGCAGCTTGCCGCGCAGAAAATCACGAATGGTGAGCGGGTTGCAGTGCTGTTCGGACCAGAGCGGGCAGGGCTGGAGAATGAGGACATATCCCGCGCCAATGTGATCATCTCAGTGCCAGTAAATCCCGAATTTCCCTCACTCAACCTCGCGCAATGTGTGCTGTTGGTGGGCTATGAATGGATGCGCCAGCAAAGCGAACAGGCGCCCGTTGTGGAAAATCTGGCAGGGACCGACTGGGCCGACAATTCAGAAATCGAACATCTTGCAAAGCATTACGAAGAGCGGATGGAGGAGGCGGGTTTCTTTTATCCAGAACACAAGGCCGCCTCGATGAAGGTAAACCTTCGCAACATGTGGAGCCGCCTGGCGCTGACCCGCGCGGATGTGCAAATCTTCCACGGCACCTTGCGGCAGATGGTCCGATGGAAGGAACGCGGCTAGACCCTGCTGCGCCAAAGGATTACGTCACACAAGACAAAAGACGATGGAGACGACCATGGCCACAAATCGCAAGCTATTCGAAGAAGTAGGTGCTGCAACGGCAAAGCCTGTTGCCACCAAAGGTGTTATTGACGCGGGGCGCAAAGATGCGCGCAACTTGATCCGTAACTGGCTGTTCTCGCTGTTTGCGCTGGTGTTTTTGATGATCCTTGTGGGCGGTGCGACCCGCCTGACCGACAGCGGTCTGAGCATCACCGAATGGCGGCCGCTCACCGGATCAATCCCGCCGCTGAATGCCGCTGACTGGGCCTCTGAATTTGCAAAGTATCAGGAGATCGACGAGTTTCGCATCCAAAACAGCTGGATGACGCTGGCGGATTTCAAAGTGATCTACTGGTGGGAATGGGGTCACAGACAGTTGGGCCGCGTGATCGGCTTTGTCTGGGCCATCGGTTTCTTCTGGTTCCTGCTGCGCCGCCAAATCCCCACAGGTTACACCCCCCGATTGCTTTTGCTGGGTGCGTTAGGTGGCACGCAGGGTGCGATTGGCTGGTGGATGGTGTCCTCTGGCGTGACTGTCGGGGAAGCAACCACAGACGTCCACTCCACACGCCTTGCGACCCATCTGGGGCTGGCGTTTATCATCATGGGATTTATCACTTGGTACGCCCTGAGCCTTGGCCGCCCAGAGCGGGACCTTATGCAAGCGCGCCGCGCCAAAGAGGGTAAACTTTATGGCCTGAGCACAGGATTGCTGCACTTTACCTTCCTGCAAATCATCATCGGTGCGCTGGTGGCGGGGATTGATGCAGGCCGTACCTATACCGATTGGCCGCTGATGGCCGGGCAGTTCTTCCCGCCGCAGGCCTTTGTGCTTGAGCCATTCATGGCCAACTTCATCGAAAACCCTGGTCTGGTGCAATTCATCCACCGCATGACGGGATATGCTTTGTTCGCCTTCGCTGTCGTTGTTTGGCTTAAAGGGCGCAAATCGGCGCATGAAAAGACGCGGCGCGCCTTTAACCTTGCGTTCATCGCGATCACAGCGCAGGTCCTTTTGGGCATCATGACTGTCATGGTTGCCGCGATCATGCCTGTCGCTCTTGCGCACCAAGGCTTGGCCGTGTTGTGCTTTGTCCTGATCCTGCGGGCGCGGCATCTGTCGCTTTACCCGATTGCCACATCGCTCAGAGGAGCCTCCACATGACCGCCTATGATGACCTGACGGAATTCACCCGCGACACCCAAGCATTGGGGCAGGTCGCAGGGCGGCTTGGCTGGGACCAAGAGACGATGATGCCACGCGGTGCCGCCCCTCAACGGGCCGAGGAAATGGCCGCGATGGAATCTGTGCTGCATACACGGCGCATTGATCCACGTGTTGGCGACTGGCTGGCGGCGATTGATGATAAAACGCTGGACACGGTGGGCCAAGCCAACATGCGTCACATCCGCCGCAGTTTCGAGCGGACAAACAAGATACCGGCTGCACTTGCCAAAAAGATCGCCAAAGTAACATCCGCCGCTCAAGGTATCTGGGCCGAGGCCCGTGCCGCTGATGACTTCAAAGCTTTTGCACCTACGCTGGCCGAAGTTATCATGCTCAAGCGTGAGGAGGGCCAAGCGCTCGCCGCGGGTGGGGATGTTTATGATGCAATGCTTGCTGACTATGAACCCGGCACAACGGGCGCTGATCTGGAAGCGATGTTCGGCTCCATGCGCCCTGTGCTGTCCGAGTTGCGCGCCGCCGTGCGCGAGGCTGCGCCCGTGGCCCCGCTTACTGGCGACTTTGACGAGGGCGCACAGATGAAACTGACCCGCCAGCTTGCCAAGGCGTTCGGCTATGACATGACACGGGGTCGCGTGGACAAGGCCGTGCATCCATTCTCGAGCGGTTCGGGCCTTGATGTGCGCATCACGACACGTACCAATGTCAAAGATCCGTTCAACTGCTTTTATTCGACCATTCACGAGGTTGGCCACGCCACCTATGAGCAGAACATTCATGCCAATCACCTGCTGACCCCGCTGGGCAATGGTGTGAGCATGGGCGTACACGAGAGCCAGAGCCGCATTTACGAGAACCAGATTGGCCGCAGTCGTGCTTTCACAGGCTGGCTGTTTGGTCAGATGAAAGACGCCTTTGGCGATTTTGGCGTGAAGGATGAAGATACATTTTATGCGGTGGTGAACCGCGTGGGCGACGGGTTTATCCGGACAGAATCGGACGAGTTGCAATACAACCTTCATGTCCTCCTGCGCTTTGATCTCGAACGCGCGCTGATGTCGGGCGATCTTCAAGTGAGTGAGCTTGAGGGAGCGTGGAATGACCGCGTTGAGGCGGACTTCGGCTATGCCGTCGACAAACCCTCCAACGGGGTGTTGCAGGATGTCCATTGGTCTGTGGGCTTGTTCGGTTACTTTCCGACCTACAGTTTGGGCAATGTCTATGCGGGATGCCTCAACGAGGCGATGCGCAAGGCGCTGCCAAAGCTGGATGCGGATTTGGCCAGGGGCGATACCTCGGCCGCAACGACGTGGCTGCGCGAGAATGTGCAAACGCATGGTGGCCTCTATGAACCGCGCGATGTGATCGAGCGGGCAGCGGGACAAGCTCCGAGTGAGGGCCCATTGTTAGGGTATCTGACAGAGAAATTTAGTGGAATTTACGGTATTTGAGAGGGGCTCAAAGATTATAAAGATCGCAGGACTGGAGAAACCCTGATCGAGTTGGGTGTGTATCAAGTTAACGGTCGTTTACTTGATACAGCTTACTTTCAAAGCAACTATTCATGCAACTAGCAGCGAATGGCTCCTTCGAGCCCATAGTTCTGGATGCTGCAGTATGCACGAAGGTCCGCTTTGGCGAGAACTGGGGTCCCGGCGCGGCGTGGCTGTACGGCGCACAGGTAAGCGGATCTTGCACGACTTCGAATAATCGTCCTTTTAATGGCGTAAAATATGTTACTCACAAAACATGACAGCAGTGATTCATATAGAAGGCCCAAATGAAGGCGAGATTTTCACAGCCGCAACTTTCTTGGATTATATGCGGAAATCTGCGCCCCACTGGTGGGAAGGTGCCGAGAACAGCTTCGATTGCCCATGGGTATTTAGGGGGCAAAGCGATGCAGGCTGGTCTTTAATTCCAACGGCGGCACGGCCAAATTTCGAAGGGGTGCCTGAGTTCAAAGAAATCGTTCAGCAGTTGAAACTTGAACTCGAAAGTTCTGTCGAAAACTGGG
>CAWVWS010000138.1:0-7689 GCA_963933905.1 uncultured Sulfitobacter sp. | reverse complement strand
TAACGTCTGCCTTCAAATGTTTGCACAGTGATATCTGCACCTTCCAAGGCACTGCGCACACTGCGTGCAATCTGTACAGCCGTGGGCGTATCGCCATGCAAACAAATTGTATCAATAGCTGCGGGGATGTGTTTCCCGCTGTCTGTGATAATGGCGCCCGCTTTTACCATCTCGACCATGCGGGCCCCTGCAATATCGGGGTCATGGATCACAGCGCCGTTAATGCTGCGGTCCACTAGCGTTGCGTCATCGTTATAGGCGCGGTCGGCAAAAATCTCGCCCGCCCAGGTACAGCCAAGCTCCTCAACTGCCTGCTGTTGTGCTGTCGCCGCGAGAATCATGATGATGAGGTCGGGATCAACAGAGAGGGCCGCTTCATAGAGGTCACGCGCTAGGATCGGGTCTTCCGATGACATGTTGGATACCGCGCCGTGAAGTTTGAGGTGGCGTACCTTTGCACCCACACTGCGGGCCATGCCAACGCTGGCCGCCACCTGATAGCGGATCTGGTTTTGTAAAGTTGTGCGCGGCACCGACATGCGGTTACGCCCGAAACCCGCCAAATCCATAAACCCGGGGTGTGCGCCAATACCGACAGCATTGGAGTGTGCCATTGCCATCGTCGCTGCCATGACATCGGCATCTCCTGCATGGCCGCCGCAGGCGATGTTCGCCGAGGTGACGGTGCGCAAAAGGGCGGCATCGTCGCCCATGCGCCACGGTCCAAAGCTTTCGCCCATATCGGCATTCAAATCCACGCGCATGGCTATTCCTCTTTGTTAAACGGGTTTTGGGTGGCGGAAATTGCGCCACTGATAAGTTGGTAAGACAAGAGATCACGGATGCTGTGCGGATCGCGCAGCAGGGGTGTGATACTTGCGCCAAGGGTGGCGCGTGCGCCTGTGGCACGTTGCTCAATGGCGCGTGCCACGTCCAGTTCAATAAATTCAAAAGTGAGTATCGCACCCGCAGGGGTCTGTGCCACACGGGCCATATCACTGGGCAACACTGTTCCGATACGGGGGTAGCCGCCTGTGGTCTGACACTCACACATCAGGACAAAAGGGGCGCCATCCCCAGCGATCTGGATATCACCGGGTACGATGATGTCTGACAGGATCGTCAACTGATCGGTCGATACAAAGGGTGCGCCGTCATGGGCCATCCGCACGCCCATGCGGTTGCCTCTCGCATCCCGTTTAAACGGGGTGGTGGCGAACCGGTTACGTGTCTGCGCATCGAATTTTTCTGTCTGCATCGAGGGGGTGATGCGAATTGCGCCGCCGCCAAACCGGTCTTCGACAGAAAGGGTCATGCCGACGGTGCTGCCCTTATCGCGCCCGAGGGGAAGCGTGTCACCAGCGGTCAGCGCGCGCCCCAAACCCGCGCTGAGATGCGCCGCGCGTGCGCCCATCATCAACGGTGTGTCGATTCCGCCGCCCACATGAAGATAGCCGTAAGTCCCGCGCTGGGCGCCGCCGATCTTGAGCGTCGCCCCTGCGGGCAGCAAATGGCTGGCGTTCCATGCAACAGGGGCGTCTTCAATGCTCGCCATCATCGGCGCACCCGTGAGGGCAATGCGGGTATCTTTATCCGTGGAATAGGTGCCGCCCATTCCGACCATCTCCAGCGCCGCCAATTCCACGGACTGTCCGAGCAATGCTGCCCCTTCAAAGAGCGCTTGGGTGTCAGCGGCTCCTCCGCGTGTCATACCTTGGGCCAGAAAACCGGTCCTGCCCATGTCTTGGACAGTGACGGCAGGGCCGCAGCTTTGGATGGAGAGTGTACCGCTCATGCCAGAACCCGCCGCTCTGCGCCGCCATTCCCGCTTTGGTCGGAGATGAGGATGCGGGTGTATTCAGCTTCGGTAACCGAGGGAAAGCAAAGCTCGTCCCCCGGTGACAGCGCGATGGGCGTCGCGTCTTGCGGGCGGAAATTGCGAAAGGCGGTTTGACCCACATGCAGCCAACCTGTTGGTGAGACGTTTGTGAAAATGATCAACTGCCTGATCGCCACAACAAGTGCGCCAGAGGGAACCGACTTGGTCAGGTTTTGCTGGCGCGGGATGTCCCAGTGTGGCGGTAGTTCCCCTGCATAGGGCTGGCCCGGTGCAAATCCTATGGTCAGGACGCGAACACGGGCCGAGGAAAGCTCAGCTACGGCAGTTTCTGGGGAAACGCCTGCTGCCTCAGCTGCCTCGTTTAGTTGCGGTGCATGGTCCGTCCCGTAGAGCGTGGGTATTTCCCAAAGGGTGCGCCCTGTGGGGAGAGGCGCGTTGAGCCAGTCTTGGGTCGCCAGCAGGTCGTTAAGTCGCTCGGTCATTGCCTCGGGCGGTGTCGTGACCAGATCGACACTGATGAAGGTCGAGACCAATGAGGTGGATGTCTCGCGCACTTCGGGCCAGCGCTGGGCCTCTACTGCGGCGCGGAATGCTATTGCCGCACGGTTTGCAGGCTCTGACATGGTGGTTGCGAACTGCACCAGCACGCCAGACAGGCCAACAGGGCGGATTGGAGGAATGTCAGCCATCTGTGAGGGCCTTCCGGTAGAGCGCGGGGAGCAGGATAGGCGTTAGATACATCGGTAATTGCCAGCAGCCAATGAAGATCAGCAGAGGCGCGATTATTTCAGGCGGCAGGGCCACCAGAAACAGGGCGATGTTGCGGTTGCCCGCTCCGATTGCCAGAGGCCCCGCTACGGGGCGCAGGGCGGTGGTTCGCAATGCAAACAGCGTGATTGCTTGCAGCCCATAGCTGATAGTGAAGGCGAGCAATGCCCAAAGGGCGACCAGTGCAGGGGTTTCGCGCAGGGCGGTGTTGAGGGGTGCCATGAGGGCGACGACAATGATGCAAAACGCCAGTACCGATGCACCGTCAAGGGCTGCGATTTGCGACGCACTTGGCTTTGGAAAAATGGTTGCGCGCAGGACGAACCCGAATGCAGTGGCGGTTAGGATCACTGCAAGGACAAGACCTGCGGAAGCGATCACATCCGCAAGACTGCCGATCTGGGGCGCGAGCAACAGCACAGGCAGAACAGTGAGCGGGAATGCAGCCGTGCCGAGCACCATGATCTGCATCATACGCCCAGCATCAAGGCCAAGCAGGAGCGCGAGGTTGGTACTGCCCGAAATGGCGGGCGCTGATGTGGCGAGGATGACGGCCAGTGCGGCGGGGGTTTGCGCCAGCCCTGCGAGGGTGAGCGCCCCAAGGCAGGCCAGCGGCACGCCAAGCTGAAGCACACCGACAGCCCCCAACCCCCAACGCAAATCCCGCGCAGCGCCGCGTGCGGCATGGTGCCCGATGCGCAGTGCGGTAATCGTCAATAAAACGGCAACCATAAAGGGCAACCATGGGGCCATGGCTCCGGCCAGCGCAGGCAAAAGCAGACCCGCCGCCAGACCAAGCATCAAGCAGACACGCGCATGTCGCGAGATAAAGGGGAGCAGCTGCGCCATTACGCGGGGTGGCAAAGAGATGAGCGGTGCATGGCGGCCTCCTGTTCTTTATTCAGACCAGAGCAGGGACGCAAAGGCAATGACCTAGGCGGGGTTGTCCTCTAGGATGAGGTCGCTTGCCTTTTCGCCGATCATGATCGCGGGGGCGTTGGTGTTACCTGATACAATTTCGGGCATGATGGAGCAGTCGGCCACACGCAGCCCCGCAATGCCATGAAGGCGCAGGCGGGCATCGACAACCGCCTCCTTGCCGCTTCCCATTTTGCAGGTGCCTGTCGGGTGATAGATCGAGGCAGTGTTGTTGCGCGCCCAATCCAGAGTGGCCTCATAGTCGTTGATATCGAGGGCAGGATTCGGGCGATACTCTTCGGAGATTTTCGAGGTCAGGGGCGCATGTCTGGCGATGCGCCGCGCGATGTTCACCCCTGCCACCACGGTGCGGCGGTCTGTTTCAGTCGACAGGTAGTTGGGGATAATCTTGGGATAGGTCCGCCCGTCAGACGAAGCCAGTTTGATCTCGCCCCTGCTCTCGGGGCGCAGCTGACACACGGACATGGTAAAGGCGCTGAACCTGTCTGCTCCTTTACCGGGGTTCTCGGCTGACAGGGGTTGTACGTGGAACTGGACATCAGGCGTCTCGATGTCGGAGTGGGTTCTGAGAAAGCCCGTGGCGAGGCTTGCTGCCATAGTCATTGGGCCAGAGCGTGACAGAATATATTTCAACCCGATTTTCGCTTGCCCGATCAGGGTGGAGACTTCGTCGTTCAGGGTTGGCTCGAAGGTTTTGTAGACCAGCCGCGCTTGCAGGTGATCTTGCAGATTTTTACCCACGCCTTGCAGATCTTGTTTCACGGTGATGCCATGTTCCGCGAGCTGCTCCGCCTCGCCGATACCCGACAGCATGAGAAGCTGGGGTGAGTTGATGGAGCCGCCCGACAGGATGATCTCTTTGCCTGCCTTGAGGGTCTGGAGCGCGCCTGACCTATCCTTGTACTGGACGCCAGTGGCACGCTTACCATCCAGCAAGACCCGCTCGACCTGCGCATGGGTGATGATCCGCAGGTTCGGGCGCGCCCTTGCAGGGTTGAGGTAGGCCACCGCTGTTGAGCAACGTCGTCCGTTCTTTGCCGTAAGCTGGAAAAATCCCACGCCCTCCTGCTCGGCACCGTTATAGTCGGGGTTGAACGTGTAGCCGGCGGCCTGTGCTGCGGCGATCCACGAATCGGTGATGGGCCGTTGAATTCGCATGTTAGAGACTGATACAGGCCCCTCATCTCCATGAAACGCGTCTGCGCCGCGCTCATTGTTCTCGGCGCGTTTGAACAGAGGCAGCACGTCATCCCACCCCCAGCCAGTATTGCCCATCTGGCGCCAGCGATCATAGTCCTGTGGCTGTCCACGCACATAAAGCAGACCGTTGATCGATGATGATCCGCCCAGCACCTTACCGCGTGGCCAGTCGATGGTGCGGCCATTCAAGCCGGGATCAGGTTCGGTCTTATACCGCCAGTCGACAGACGGGTTGTGGATGGTTTTAAAGTAACCGACAGGAATGTGGATCCACGGGTTCCAGTCGCGGCCCCCCGCTTCGAGCAATATCACTTTTGTTCGGGGATTTTTACTGAGCCTGTTGGCTAGAACACATCCTGCCGAGCCTGCGCCTACAATGATAAAATCAGCATCCATTTTGTGATCCTAGAAGAAGCGAACGAGGCTTTGGGTGAAAACTATTGGTAAATGTGGCTCTGTCCAAAGGAAAATGATCCTATATGGGCGGAGTGGAGCCAAGGCTCCTTTCTCTATATTAGCCAAATTTGTGATCAACCGGCTCTTTAAGCCAGCTATCCTCGAACTGAACTCTGCTCACGCCAGCAAGGTTTTTGATCCGCTCCAGCTCTGCTTCGAACGCGTCTTGTCGTCCTTTTCCCCACCTGACGTCATGCTCTGGCCAAAGCGCGCGCACACGCAAAATATCCTCACCCCGAAACGCTTTCATATCGACGCGGCCCACAAGCCGCTCGCCTTGCAGCAGAGGAAACACGTAGTAACCGAAGATACGTTTCGCTTCAGGCACAAACACTTCGATACGGTAGTCGAAACCGAACAAGAATTTCGCCCGCTTGCGGTCCCGAAGGGCGGGATCGAACGGGCTCATTACCCGCAAACGGTTGGATGCGGTCTGCTCGACTGATGGATCGCGGAGTAGCGCCGGCCGTGCTAACGTCTGCTTTACTGATCCATCTGCGCCTTCGATTTCGATCTGCGCGACTGTCCCTTGGGCGAGTGCATTCGCACACCATTCTTTGGCTTCTTTCAGCGTTGTATGCGCCCAGAACGCCGCAATCTCTGTTGGTGTTGCAAAGCCGAGCCTGTCCAGCGCGCCTGCACAACACCAATCAATTGTCTCTGCGTCGGAGGGGGCATTGTTTGTTGCCCATATCTCAGGATCAAGCACACGTTCGGTCAGATCATAGCGCTTTTGAAATCCTTCACGTCCAACCACATGAAGCGTACCGCTGCGCCACAGATATTCCATTGCGGTCTTTGAGGGATGCCAATCCCACCATCCACCAGAGCCGCGTTTCTCTCCCTTGCCCACATCGGAAGAGCCACTGGCCCCCTCCACGCGGATATGATCCAGAACCGCCTGAAGTTCTTGGGCAAAGCCGTCGCGCCTTGATGTGCGCCATTGTTTGTTAAGCTTTTCGGCATCTCGTCCGCGGCGCATTTGCCATTGCGGATAATAGGACAGCGGGATGACGGCGGCATCATGGGTCCAGTGCTCGAACAATCCCTTGTCCTTCTCATAGAGCCTCTTGAGGTCCTCGGAGCGATAGCGCGGTTTGCGCGCGAAAAGGATCAAGTCATGGGCCCGCGCCACTGTATTGATGCCGTCGAGTTGTACGAACCCCAGCCGCTCGATCAGTTCCAGTAACGATGTGCTGTCAGCAGCGCCTTTCGGTGTTTCCAGCAAGGCGTGACGGTCGAGGAAGATTCGCCGCGCGTCAGTATTCGACAGGCGTTGGAGGGTCATCCGCGTTTGCGGCGGCGCAGCGTATCCCCCAGCGTGAGTTTTGGCTTCATTGTGATTGTCTTGGGCATATCGGGATCAGGCTCTGTGCCAGAAGCATTGAGGATCATCTTGGCTGCTTCGATTCCGATTTCACGGCGGCAGGCATCGGTGGTTGCCAGTTGCATCGGCAGACCCGCAAGTAATTCAATGCCGTTGAAGCCTGCCAGCCCGATCTGACCCGGCACATCAATTCCTTCGTCGAGCAGATGAAGCAGGCCACCCGCCCCGATCATATCATTCGAGTAATATAGAAAATCCAGATCAGGAGAACGTTCGAGCATATCACGTGTCATCTCGCGTCCCTTCAACAGGGCCGATCCACCAGAGTAAAATGCGCGGTCTTCAATCTCGATACCTTCGCGGGTCAGAGTCTCGGTGAAGCCCTCAAATCGTTTGCGCGCACGGTGGTCGAGCGGCATTTTGGTGCCCAGAAAACCGATGCGCTGATAGCCTTCGCGCAGAATTTCCTTTGCCATATCGCGGCCTGCCTGACGGTGCGATATACCCACCATCGCATCCACAGCATTGCCATCCACATCCATAATCTCGACCACAGGTATGCCTGCATTCAGCAGCATCGCGCGCGTCGCTTCCGAATGCTCCAGTCCCGCGATGATCACGCCAGAGGGCCGCCACGAGAGCATCTCATAGAGAACCTGCTCTTCTTTTTCCGGGCGATAATCGGTGACACCGACCACTGGCTGCAAAGGCGTGTCGTCCAAGGCCTCATTGATCCCGCTCAGCACTTCGGGGAAAACCATGTTGCCCAGCGAAGGGATAATCACTGCGACCAGATTAACACGTTGCGATGCCAGCGAGCCGGCAATCTGGTTCGGTACATAGCCCAGTTCTTTTGCAGCAGCTAAAACGCGTTCGCGTGTTGTTGCAGAGACATCGCCGCTTTTGCGTAAAACGCGGCTGACAGTCATCTCCGAGACACCACAGGCCTCTGATACATCGCGCAAGGTGAGCGGGCGTTTTGGTCTTTGGGACAAGGTGTTTTTCCTGCTGGGCGTTTGGTCTTTCCTTAACGTAGCCATTCAGGAGAACACAGGCAATCGGCGATCTATGCGGCCGCCCCTCTGGATCACGCTGATTGTTTGGTCTAACCCATTTGCGTGGCCCCGTGGCTCAACTGGATAGAGCAGCCCCCTCCTAA
>CAWVWS010000137.1:0-7821 GCA_963933905.1 uncultured Sulfitobacter sp. | reverse complement strand
CAGGGTGGAAGTGCGCGGGATCTTCCCCGCCCTCACCACTGTCCGACTTGGCACCAATGCGGTTCATCGCCACGTTCAACGTCTTATGCGCCTCAGGGCTAAGCGCCCCCAACGACATACCCGGTGTCACAAACCGCTTACGGATCGCTGTGATGCTTTCCACGTCCTCAATCGGCACCGCTTCGCCCAATGGCTTGAGCGCCAGCAGATCACGCAAATGGATCGGCGGGTTGCTCTGCATCTTGGCCGAATACTGCTTCCACATCTCGTAAGAGGCGCGGTTACACGCGGATTGCAGCATATGCATGGAGGTCGCTTCCCACGCATGTGTCTCGCCACTTTTGCGCGCCTTATAGAAACCGCCAATCGGCATCACGGTGTCATTCCCGCCCCAGCCACGTGTGTGCACTTCTTCCGCCTTGCGCTGGATTCCACTCACCCCGATACCGCTGATACGGCTCGTCATACCGGGGAAGTATTCGGCACACATGGCACGAGACAGGCCCACAGCCTCAAAATTCAAACCACCGCGATAGGAGGACACAACCGAAATCCCCATCTTCGCCATGATCTTGAGCAACCCTTGGTCAATCGCCTCGCGGTAGCGCGCAATCGCCGCTGTCAGATCACCATCCAACAACCCGCGACCGATACGGTCCGCCAGCGAATCCTCCGCCAGATAGGCATTGACCACAGTCGCACCACAGCCAATCAGCACCGCAAAATAATGCGGGTCGATACACTCGGCCGAGCGTACGTTCAGCGATGTAAACGTGCGCAATCCGTTGCGCGTCAGGTGGCTGTGTACCGCGCTGGTTGCAAGGATCATCGGCATCGCCACTTTGCCCTCACCACTGTGCTGGTCGGTCAGAACGATATGCCCCGCACCCGACCGCACCGCATCTTCTGCCTCCGCACGAATACGCATCAGCGCCTTGTTCAGGTTTGATCCACCCACTTCGAAGGTACAGTCAATCGTCACCTTGTCCGCGTTGAAATGGCTCATCAACTCGTCAAACTGCGCGTTGCCCACAAACGGACTGTCCAGCACCAAAATCTCCGTCTGGCTGCTGTCCTCGTCCAACACGTTCTTGAGGTTCCCGAACCGCGTCTTGAGGCTCATCACACGGAATTCGCGAAGTGAGTCAATCGGCGGGTTCGTCACCTGAGAGAAATTCTGACGGAAGAAATGCGACAGCGGACGGTATTTGGTCGACAGCACAGCTGAGGGCGTATCATCCCCCATAGAGGCCAGCGTTTCCTTGCCGTCCTCCGCCATCGGCGCCAGAATCTGCTCCAGCTCCTCAATGGTATAGCCCGCAGCAACCTGACGACGGCGCAGCTCGGCACCCTCAAAGAGCGGCTTCTCAGTCACACCGGCCAGCTCGTCATCCAGCTCGTTGATCTTGCCAACCCAGTCGCCAAAGGGCCGCGCCGCGGACAGCTTGTCCTTGATCTCGGTATCGCCGAACAGCTTGCCCTCTTGCATATCCACAGCCAGCAATTGACCAGGCCCAAGCGCGCCCTTACGCACAACCCGCGCCTCATCCAGCGGCACCATGCCCGCCTCGGAGCCGGCAATCAGCATCCCGTCCGACGTCACAACATAACGCATTGGGCGCAAACCGTTCCGGTCCAGACCCGCGCAAACCCAACGACCATCGGTCATCGCAAGTGCTGCCGGACCATCCCACGGCTCCATCACGGAGTTGCAGTAGGAATACATATCGCGCCACGCCTGCGGCAACTCGATCGCCTGCTTGGACCACGATTCTGGCACCAGCATCGTCTTCGCCATTGGCGCAGACCGCCCCGCACGTACCAGAACTTCAAAAACCGAGTCTAATGCAGCCGAATCCGACGAACCCGCCGCAACAATCGGCTTAATATCTTCCGCCATATCCCCGAACGTGGCACTCGCCATGCGGATCTCGTGGGACTTCATCCAGTTCAGGTTACCCTTGAGCGTGTTGATCTCACCGTTATGCGCCAACATGCGGAACGGCTGTGCCAGCCACCACTGCGGGAAGGTGTTCGTGGAATAACGCTGGTGATAAATCGCAAACGCACTCTCGAACCGCTCGTCCATCAGGTCGGGATAAAACTCCGCCACCTGCTCCGCCAGCATCATGCCCTTATAGATGATCGAGCGGCAGGACATCGACGCAATATACAGCGTAGGCACCTGCGCCGCGATCGCCGCCTTCTCGATGCGGCGACGGATCACATACAGCTCACGCTCGAACGTCTCCTCATCCACACCCTTAGCGTTGGAAATCAAAATCTGCTCGATCTCGGGCCGCGTCGCATTGGCCTTCTCGCCCAGACACTCAACCTTCACTGGCACATGGCGCCAGCCATAGATGTAGTAACCCATGCGCAGAACTTCGGTCTCGACAATCGTGCGACATGTTTCCTGAGCGGCAAAATTCGTGCGCGGCAAAAACACCTGCCCCACGGCCAGCATCTCGTCCATGCGCGGCGTGTGCCCCGTACGCTGCACCTGATCGTAAAAGAACGGCACAGGGATTTGCACGTGGATACCCGCGCCATCGCCTGTCTTACCATCAGCATCGACCGCCCCGCGGTGCCAGATCGCTTTCAGCGCCTTGATCCCGTTCTCGACCACTTGGCGCGACCGCGACCCGTCAATGTTCACGACGAGGCCAACACCACAGGATGAATGCTCCTCTTCAGGAGAATACAAACCCTTCTCGGCCATAAATGCGCGCTTCGCCTCTTCGCGTGCTACCCATGCGTCATCATACTTGGTCATTATGCTTCTCCTTCATAGGGCGCGAACAGCGCAATTGTCTCTTGTGTCGTCATCTTCTTCTGGTCACCCGACAGGGCATACCCTTGCGGACATTTATCCGCGAAAAACTCTACCTTCAGCACGCCACCCCCTGCATCGGGGAACAGCCCCGCCGACAGGTTCCGTGTGCCGTCCATCTCGTACCAAAGGGTCGATCCGCAAGTTCCGCAAAATCCGCGCGATGCCCAGTCAGACGACTGATAACTCTGCGCTTGCCCCTCAATGGTGATGCTGTCCGCCAGCGTTTCAAGCGAGAAAAACGCGCTCGACGTATGCTGACGGCACATGTCGCAATGGCACGCACGCAGACGGGGCTCTTCAACCTGCACATTGATCCGAACCGCACCACAAAGACAACGCCCACGAATGTCGCGAACCATATCAGGCACCCCCGCCATTAGGACGCACAGCATCAGGGCTCACCTGCTCTGGCTTAATGATGCGCGCACCAAATGTCTGCTCGAGTTCACGGCGCACCATGCGGCGGCGGCGATCACACGCATTCTGGAACACACTATGCAGTATACCCGCCTGCTTCATCCGTTGCGGCGAATTATGCACCACGCTTGGAATCCGAAAAAGCGCGATATTCTCGGCTAAGGGAAACCTGTCGCGCTGCGGACGCTCCCGTGGGTGACCACCAAAAAAGACATAGTAGGCGCAATCTTCGTTCAGGTAATACGCAGCAGTCGAAATCTTGATATCACTGATCTGCGACCGGAATTTCATCCAGCGTTTTTCATCAGGCACAACGGCAGGATCAATCGACAACTGCGGCGAAAACGCCACGGCCACATCGGCCCCAACCATCCCCGCAATCACCAGCGCGCTAAACCCGCCCATCGAATGCCCCATCGTAACAATCTGGGTCGCTCCAACTTCTTCGGCCTTGGCCATGATACGCGCGCAAATCGCCTCGACCAAACCATCCGCATTGAGCCATGTGCGATTGGGATCTGCGAAAAACAAAACCGAATTTTGCCCTTCCTGCGTAGCAGTCGAGGCAAAGTTGGTTGCAGGCGACGGATCACCCTCAAGACCGATCCCCGAAAAACACACAACCAAACGGGAGCTGGGACCATCATGTTCCCAAACCCAAAGCAGATCGCTCTGCTCCGTCAGTCGTATATCTAGCGCAGGCTTAGTCACGCCATTCTCCCATTTGACCCGCATCACCCGATGGAGGGTCGCTCCGTATTCACAATTCAGCCGCCACAGTAGGTAACGCGTTTTGACCTACCCGCAATTCTGCCACCGCCAGACGGTGCACAGGGGGTGTACAGCAGGTGTACACAAAGCACCCCCTACTCGGCTGCCACTGCCGCCGCGCCGTTGAACTGCTCGATGATCGCCTCGGCGCAATCGCGCCCGTCCTTGATCGCCCAAACAACCAGCGACGCACCGCGCACAATATCACCCACGGCAAACACACCCTCGGCCTCGGTGCGGCCCGTGACATAGTCAGCCTTCACAGTGCCCCAGCGGTTGACGGGCAGGTCGGGACAATCCCAAAGCGTCGGCAAATCCTCCGCCTCAAAACCCAGCGCCATAATCACCAGATCAGCCTCTTCAACGTAATCAGAACCCTCTATGATCTCGGGCGCTTGACGCCCCGTCGCATCGGGCTGCCCAAGGCGCATCTTCTGCGCCATCACACCCGTCACAGGCTCACCAACAAATCCCTTGGGCGCAGTCAGCCATTCAAAAACAACACCCTCTTCTTCGGCATTGGCTACCTCACGCTGCGAGCCGGGCATGTTGGCACGGTCACGACGATACAGACACTTAACAGAAGTCGCCCCCTGACGGATCGAGGTCCGAACACAGTCCATCGCCGTGTCACCGCCACCGATCACAACAACCCGCTTACCTTCCACATTCAGGCTACCATCCTCAAACGCAGGCACATCATCGCCAAAGCTTTTCTTGTTAGACACAGTGAGGAAATCAATCGCCCGCACCACACCTTTCGCACCCACACCGGGGGCCACCAAATCACGGCTTTTATACACGCCCGTTGCGATAATCACCGCATCATGGGCCTTGCGAATATCGGCAAAGCTGATGTCTTCGCCCACCGCACAGTTAAGCTTGAAGGTAACACCACCCTCCTCCAACTGCTTGTTGCGGCGCATGACCACATCCTTCTCCAGCTTGAAACCGGGGATGCCATAGGTCATCAAACCACCCGCCCGATCATAGCGGTCATAGACAGTAACCTGCACACCCGCACGGCGCAGGAAATCCGCCGCAGCCAAACCACCTGGACCCGCGCCAATGATCCCGACACTCTCGGTCCGCTCATGGTTCGCCACAATCGGCTTAACCCAACCGTTCTCCCAAGCAGTATCCGTAATGTACTTCTCAACCGACCCGATCGTGACAGTGCCATGGCCGGAGGATTCAATCACACAGTTGCCCTCACACAGACGGTCCTGCGGACAAATCCGCCCACAAATCTCGGGGAAAGTGTTGGTCGCCTGCGACATCTCATAGGCTTCCTGCAACCGCCCCTCGGCTGTCATGCGAAGCCAGTCGGGGATGTTATTGTGCAGCGGGCAATGGGTCTGGCAGTACGGCACACCACACTGGCTACAACGGCTGGATTGCTCCTTGGCCTTCGCCTCGGCGTACTCTGCATAAATTTCGTTGAAATCTTCTTTGCGTAGATTGGGCGGACGCTTCTCCGGCATGTCCCGCTCAATATTGGTAAATTTCAACATAGGTTGCTTGGCCATGAGTCACATTCCTCGATTCCACTTTGAGACAACCACATAAACGAAGCCTGAACTATAGAAAAGACAGTACTACTTACCTAAAATCACTTTTCGCTCCTTGAGAACATGCCCCGGACAAGGTCACTCCCCATATTTAGGTCCGATACATACCTATATATGCTCTTTCCACCAATTTTCAGGCCTCTATCGTGCGAGAAACGAATCAATGGATACCCTGATGACCACATTTTATCTCCTGCTTGTCGCATTGATTCAGGGCATTACCGAATTTCTCCCGATCAGTTCGTCAGGCCATCTGATCCTCCTCCCGCAGCTTTCAGGGCAAGCGGATCAGGGACAAGTCATTGATGTCGCAGCACATGTCGGCACGCTCTGCGCGGTGATCATCTATTTCTGGTCCGACGTCCGTCTCGCCCTCGCTGGGACACTGCGGCTGCTCCAAGGCAAAATCGACACAAAAGGCGCGTTCCTCGCCCTCGCCCTACTTGTTGCCACCATTCCCGTCATCATCGTCGGCCTGATCCTCAAAATCACTGGACTGGCCGACATGATGCGCGGTATCGCCGTCATCGGGTGGAGCATGCTGATCTTCGGGATTGTTCTCTACTGGGCGGATCAAAAGGGCCCTGTCATGCGCACCGCAGAAGCATGGACATTGAAACACGCTGTCACCATGGGCCTATGGCAGTGCATCGCACTTATCCCTGGCACATCACGCTCCGGCATCACAATCACCGCTGCACGCACCTTGGGCTACAACCGCTCAGACGCCGCGCGCCTGTCGATGCTCATGTCGATCCCGACAATCATCGCGTCCGCCGCCCTGCTCAGCCTCGATGTGATCGGCACACCGGACGTCATGGGCGACATCGCAATCGTCGCCGCCATGTCCTTCGTCGCCGCACTCTGCGCGCTCGTGCTGATGATGAAGCTGCTCCAGTCAGTGAGCTACACACCCTATGTCATCTACAGGGTAATCTTCGGCTGCTTCCTCCTATGGCTGGCTTACGCCTAGCTCCGCAAGTTGCTGGCCGATTCCTTGATCGCATCATACTGGCCCGACGGGCGGAACCGCCACAGATATTCAGGCAGCACAGACACCATCGCCGTTGGCTCGATCCCCAGCGCATCAAAGCCCTGAGCCTTCTCACCAACGACATTATCATTGCGCAGGTTCTTCACCTGATCGCGCGTGATCATGCCATTCTTTACCAACCCCAGCGTGACCACCTGAAGCATGTCAAAACCGAATGCCATAATCTTGGCCGCAAAGAACGGAATATTCAGAACCAGACGACGACGACGGATCACCTCCAACATCAAGTCCATCAACTCACGGAAATTCATGGTGACAGGACCGCCCAGCTCATAGATACCGTTGGCCTGACCCAACACACCCATCACAGCGGCCTCTGCCACATCGTCAACATAGACAGGTTGGAACCGTGTCTTGGCCCCCACCACAGGCAGCACCGGCGCCATACGCGCCATCCCTGCAAAGCGGTTAAAGAACTCGTCCTCAGGTCCGAACACAATCGACGGGCGCAGGATCACGGCATCGGGCTGGTACTTGAGCACACCCGCCTCGCCTTCGGCCTTGGTCCGCGCATAGTCACTCTCGCTCTCCAGATCGGCACCAATGGCAGAGATCTGCACCATCCGCTTGATCCCCATCTCGCTGGAAATCCGTGCAATCCGTGTAGCCCCCTCAGACTGCACCGCGTCAAAGCTGTTCTTACCGCTCTCGGCCAGCACGCCCACACAGTTGATCACGGCATCGGCACCCTTCATCACAGAAGCCACCGAAGCGTCATCACGGATGTTGCACAGCACAGGCTCGACCTGACCAACAACGCCATATGTCTTGACGAAAATCGCCTCGTTCGGACGCCGCACCGCAACCCGCACACGCCAGCCTGCCTTGGCCATCCGCCGCGCGATATACCGCCCGACAAAGCCTGAACCGCCATAAATTGTAACCAGCTTAGACATGCGCATACCCTCAAGAATTATCCCGAGTGGGTGTACCCCCCTGCCGCCCGCCAAACAAGGCGCAATTATCCCCTAGGCGGCCCTCCGCAAAAGAACTTGGCTTTCTCCGAATAAATCAGATTGACACAACCAGACGAGCGCCTTAGGTGCTGCAACACGTTGAGTGCCCAGGTGGCGGAATGGTAGACGCGCTAGCTTCAGGTGCTAGTACTGGCAACGGTGTGGAGGTTCGAGTCCTCTTCTGGGCACCAAAATATCACTTAAAGCATTGTAATA
>CAWVWS010000136.1:0-7898 GCA_963933905.1 uncultured Sulfitobacter sp. | reverse complement strand
AAATATTCCGACTTTTTGTGCAATCTCTGTCGCAGAACCACAACAAGTCGGAGAGTAGTATGAGTGTTCAGGATACCATTGGCCTGCCAGCCAATGAGAAAACATCCCCCCCCGAAAAGGGATTTATGACCGGATATCTGGAGGCGCTGTCGCTGGTAGAGCGGCTGCACCGGTTGTTACTGGATGTAATCAAAGACGAGTTCGAGCGGGTCGGCGTGTTGGAAATCAACGCTTTTCAGGCGCTTTTATTGTTCAACATCGGCGACAAGGAAGTCACCGCAGGCGAATTGAAAAGCCGCGGCTACTATCAGGGCAGCAACGTAAGCTACAACCTCAAGAAACTGGTCGAAATGGGCTATATGCACCACCAGCGCTGCAAGATTGACCGCCGCTCTGTGCGCGTACGCCTGACGGAAAAGGGCCGCCATATCCGCGACGTAGTGGCGGATTTGTTTTCACGCCACGCTGGCGGTCTGGAAGACAGGGGTGTGTTGGGTCCTGAAGGTGTGATCAACATTACCGCCTCGCTCAAACGGGTGGAGCGGTATTGGACCGATCAAATCCGCTACATCTACTGATATGCTGGCGCAGCGGGGCCTCTCGCTGCGCGCGGCCATGTCTTTGTGTTCTGGCTACAGGCTGTCCCAATAGGCCTGTGCCTTTACAATCATCGCATCCTGCCCCTCATCGAACTTCTCTCCCCCGACGGGCTGGGCAAAGAGATAAAGCTTGTCACGATAAATCCGCCAGACTTCCGGATCACCGTTAACGATCTTCTTGAACGACATCGCACGGGTGCAAAATCCGCCAAACTGCGGTGCAAACTTTGCAGGATCAGCGGCAAACATCTCTGCATCCTGTGCGCTTGCAAAATTCCACGGCACATCCTGCCACTGCGCCACATGCGCTGCCACGCCGATCTGCGCCGCGCCGCGCTGCCAATAGGCGGTAGAATCATAACCATCAAGGGCTATGCCGCGCCCGTCGACAGCCACGCGCATCCCGCCTGCATGCACCCTGCCCAACGGCATCATCACCAGCGCAGCCGCCGCGCCAGTGCAAAACCCTCTGCGATTAAAATCGACCATGTCAAAATCCAGTTCCTGATAAATCTGTCCCTCATCATATGCCCGAAACATGCCGCTGTGCAGAAACATCTGCGTGATCAACGCCGCGTCATGCTGCATCAGCATCGTTGACAGATGCTGCCCGCACCCCCGACACTCCTGAGCAACAGATGCATCCCACAGGAGACAGCCATGAACACCCAATCAGCCCTGCGCACAGGCGGCTTTGACATCCCCGATCCCGCAACCCTGCCCAGTCTCAAGGGTAAGGTCTCCGAGACCGAATGGGACCTGCGCTGCCAACTTGCCGCCACCTACCGCCTCTGTGCGCTGCACGGCTGGACCGATCTGGTTTTTACCCATATTTCCCTGCGCCTCCCCGACGAGGATGGACAAGAGCGCTTTCTCATCAACCCCTACGGCCTCATGTTCGACGAGATCACGGCGTCCTCACTGGTCAAGATCGATCTTGAGGGCAACATCTGCTCCGACACGCCCTATTTTATCAATCCCGCAGGCTTCACCATCCACAGCGCGATCCACGCCGCGCGGCACGACGCGGGCTGCGTCATCCACGTCCACACCCCCTACGGCGTGGCGGTCTCTGTGCAAAACGGTGGATTGCGCCGCTATACCCAGTTCTCCATGGCAGTGAATAATGATCTGGCCTACCACGACTATGAGGGCATCGCCCTTAATCTGGACGAGCGCGACCGCATCGTGGCCGACATCGGCGACAAAAGCCTGCTGATGCTGCGCAACCACGGCACGCTCACCGTCGGACCAAATTGCGCCATCGCTTTCCTGCGCATGTATTTTCTGGAAAACGCCTGCAAAACCCAGATCCTCGCCCAATCGGCAGGCGACGAGAACTTGCACGAGGAGCCGCAAGCCATGGCCGATACCGTTGCAGGGCAGGCCGCAGGCGCCTTTACCCCCGGCATGGGCGACAATCTGGTCTGGCCCAGTCTGATGCGCAAACTCGCACGCCAGAACCCCGGTCACGACAGCTGAACACGGGGTCTCACCGCTGCGAGAGCACCAGCACATCCAACTCGCGCAGCAGTTTGGCCTCCATCGCCTCCGCATAGCCCTCAAAGCCCAGTGCAACCTCGACAAATGCATCAGGCCCCAGAATAACCTCCGCGCTGAAATAGGCGCTCAACTCCGCAATCTCGCCTTGGCGCATGTCGCCAATGGCAGGATCATCCGCGCCAATCACCAATGCATTGACGGTAATCCCCGTCGTCTCCAACCGCGGTTTCACATGGCGCGGACGCGGCCCGAGGTTGCTTTTGCCATCCCCCGATATATCCAGCGTCTGCCGCCAGCAATGCCCCCGCTGCGCCAGATACTGCGCTCCGCGCATCATCGCCACGCCAAGGGCCGTGCCGGGGGTGGCCTCCGCCCGCCGCTCGACACTGTTCAACTGCGCAATCACCTGCTCAAGCACCGCCGCACCCGTGATCCGCGTCCACGGCAGCAACAGCACTTGGTCTTCCGGCCCGCTCCACTCAAACACCAGCAGCTCTACAGGTGTCTCGACCCGCTCCAAGAGGGCGGCACGCACTGCATCACTGCCCAATGCCTGCGCGACACCGCCCACTTGCAAACTGTATTCGCGGGCATCCACCGACCCCGACACATCCAACGCCAGCACCAGCGCCTGGCGGCAAACCTCCGCTGCCGCCAGCGGTCCCGCCCCAAAGGCAAGCATTAGCGCAAGAAGCGCCCCCCTCATCCCGCATCCCCGTCCTGTTCCAACGCGCCAATCGACGGTGGGGTCAACTCCCGCTCCAGCTTGCGGCGCATGGCCCGCTCGAAATCGTCAAACCCGTCTGCCACAATCAAAAACGCCCCAGGACCAAAGATGACCTCCCCGCGATAAAACGCGATCAGCCCGACTTCGCCCTCGAAATCCGCCGCATTCACCACCAGACCGTTCACCGTCACACCCTGAAACGGAAACTCGCGGTAGGCGCTGGCAGGCGGAAACCCTTCATTGCTCACCCCGTCACCGGCCATATCCAGCGTCTTGCGCAGGCAATCGGGGCTGCGCGCCAGCAGCTGCGCCCCATAGCCCAAGGCATATCCCATGGCCGTCGGAAAATCATTGTGCGAGCGTTTGGAGGCCGCCACCACTTCGGCCGCACGCACCAGCGCCGCGCGGCTGTCGATCATCATCCAGTCAAGGACCACTTCCTGATTGTACCGCCCCGACCATTCATAAACCGCCAAAGCCACCGGCAGGTCACTGGAAAAGAACGCGGCTTCCACTTCAGGCGAGGTCAGAGCCGCCACAATCCCGCTGCGCTGCAAGGTATCCTCGGTAGCATCAACCGAGCTTGAGATATCTACTGCCAGCGCCAGCGCCAGACGGCATTCAACGGCATGAGCGGGCAGGGCGGCCAGCGCCACAACCCCCGCCGCCCAAATCCCGCGCATCACCAACTGCCGGTATTGCCCATCGAGGTCCAAGGTTCGGCAGGTGCCAGCGCATCACCTTCCTGCAACAACTCGACCGAGATGTTGTCGGGCGAGCGTACAAACGCCATACGCCCGTCATGGGGCGGACGGTTGATGAGGACTCCATTGTCCATAAGGTGCTGGCATGTCTCATAAATATTCTCGACCGTATAGGCCAGATGGCCAAAGTGACGGCTGTCGGACGGCAGTCCGTCATCGCCGTCCCAGTTATACGTCAGCTCGACATCCGCGTGACCGTCATCCATCCCCGGAGGGCACAGAAACACCAGCGTAAAGCGACCGCCCTCATGATCCATCCGTCGACGCTCGACCAGCCCCAGCAGTTTGTAAAATGCAATAGACGCATCAAGGTCTTTGACGCGAACCATCGTGTGCAGATATTTGATAGGCATGGGTGTTCCTCCTGAGAATACATGTTGAACCTAAGCTAACATGTCGCACAGGGGTTTCCAGCAATTCTCAGAATTTCGACGCGATCCCGACACTCAACGAGAATTCGCGCGTATCAAAACGGCTGATGTTGGAGGATTTACGCCCCACGCGCAGCGACACAGTGGGCGCAAACCCCGCATAGTCATAGTCGGGAAAAAACAGGTTTATATCCGCAAAAGCGGAGCGATCCTGCCTGCCATCGCTCAAAAAGATCGGGGGCGCAAAATACTGACCATAGTCAGTGGTGCCCAGAATGATACCGGCGGAGACCTGCGCAGGTCCGATTTTATCGGCAAAGCTGTACCGCGCACCCAAAGAAAGCGCAGTGGAATCCGAATTGACCGAGTCGCTGCTGGTCTTGAGCGCGTTGATCGAAAACCTGAGCGTATCGCCGCTGGCGCGTTTATGCGACAGGGCTGCCACTATCCCCACCGCAAGGGCATCGCGCGTGTCAGAGCCGGTGATATCGCGGTTCTCGACCGAGGCCGAAAGCTGGAAGCTATTGGTCGCGTTCAGCTTCCATGTGCGCGCAGCTTCCAGTCGGGCAAAATCATAATACCAGTCGCCCCCGCTCCAGAGCTGCCCTGCGGTGCCCGAAATCTTAGCGGTGCCGCCATTGACCCCCACGGCAAAACCATGGCTGAGCGTGACCGCACCATAGGTCGAGTTGAAATCGCTGTTGGACGAGGTGGGGGAGAGTGATTTCGCCTCACCACTCAGGAAAACACGGCTCACAAAAAGGCGCGCCGAAATATCGGTCCGGCTCGTCTTTGTACTGCGCAAACGGTAGCCTACCGTGGCATCCGCATTGGCAACCGTCCCGCTCAGCGCTTGGGCAGAGCCGCTCAGGATGCCTGTCAGCGGCACACCGTCAATAATCTGGAACGCAGTATCCGCCCCGTTGTTTACGTTGCTCGAAGGTCTCAATGCGCCACGGATCGAAAAAGACAAAGGGTTCTCAGAACGCACCCGCTGGTAGTCATATCCCAGCTGCTCTTCAACCTGAGCGTTGCGCGCGTTCTGGGCTGCACGGCGCAGCCACAACTGTGCCGCTGTCGGGCTGTCATAGGCATAGGCAAGTTTCGCCGCCAGCTCTGCCGCCTTGAAACGGGCGGGTTTTCCATCTGCATAACGGTATGATTTTGAGGCCGATTTACGCGCCTTCGCAAGCTGCCCCGAATTCGCCTCAGCGGTGGCAAGCACAAGATAGGCGTAGGAGGATTTTGGATCAGCCACCAGCAACCCCCGCGCCAGATGCGCTGCGATCTGCGGCTGGCCGTCTTTGAGCGCACGTGCCGCCAGTTGCCGCGCTTCAGGAAGGTTAAGCGTTATGTCATTGGTTGGAGTGTCTTGTGCCTGCGCGGGGGCGCTGGATAAAAGAATTGCGGCACCCAAAGCCGCCGCAATCCTCAGGGAAACCACCCGCTGCGCCATGCCTGCTTACTCTACAGGCTGGTTACAAAGTGGATCTTCATCCGCCTGTCCACATTGGGACAGTACGAAAGTACCGTTTTCGATAAGGCCAGATCCTGTCGGAATGTGGCTCTGGACAACGACGATACCCGCCACTTCTGTTGCGCCAACACCGCCAAAGATACCACCATATGTGCCGACACTGCCACCGGCCTGGTCGTTGAACTCGCCGCGCTCAACAGGTCCGAAAAAAGTGCCGTCCTCGGCAATATCAGTGAGGTTCAAGAGCAGGTCAGGCACCTGCAATGGATCGGTCGTGCCAGCCTCCTGCTCCCCGTCGTTGTTCACATCAATCACAACACGGTCAAAGACGATCCCCGTCATGGACAAATCCTGAAAGTCACCAGTAATCAGCGCACGCCCCGTCACCTCTGCCGCCTGCGACGACAGCACTTCTTCCGGCGTACCAGCGGCCACAGGCAACAAATCCCCGTCGTTCCCGTCAGACGCATTCAACAGCCCGACATAGTTCCCCGCATAAGAAACGAGCCCGCCGTCCTGCTCTGAATCGGGTGCGACTGGCGCGGTGTAGGTGGTGTTGCTATACCCGTTGCCCACGATGAATTCGCCAAACTGGCCGCCCGACACAATCGTCACCGCACGCGTGCCGCGAATATCGCGCACATAGGCCGTGAACAGTCGGTCCAGCGATCCATCCTGCGCCGTGTATGCCTCATACCCCACAAGGTCGAGCGCGGGGCGGCGTGTATAAACGCCATTCACAGTCCTGTCATCCGTCGGAACACCCGCAACCGTGAGCGTCTCGTTCTCTGCATTATAGGTAAAACTCTCGAGGCTCTGCGAAATCTCCTCGGGAATCGTGCTGATCTCTTCTTCCGTGACCTCGTCCGTGCTGTCGGTCTCGTCAAACGGGTTGCCGCCGCCACAGGCTGACAAACCCGCAACCAATGCGAGGCTGATAATCTTGTTTTTCAATGTTCTGTCCTCAAGAGCTGGTGTTATATATTTTCAACGACCGCCGCCGCCACACCCCTGCGTTGTCAACGCGCATGGCCCCGAGAGGCTGATTAACGCCAATACTATGGCCAAAAAATAATACTATATATGGCGTTTCCGCGCCGCCCATCGCCATATATAGTGGCTCCCGAATCCTATGACATCCCATCCATTCCGACCAAAGGACCGCAACCATGCCGATCAGCCCAGAGCAACAAGCCGAAATCGACGAACAGCGGTCAAACCCCCAGCCAACCTTGCGTGCAACAGCCCCCGGAATGGAAAAACACCTCTATACCGCGCATGAAGTGCTCGATCACGGCTTCATTCGCGTCATTGATTACATGGGAGATGATTCGGCGATCTGTCAGGCCGCCCGCGTCAGCTACGGAAAGGGCACCAAATCCGTCCAGAACGACGAAGGGCTGATCCGCTACCTCATGCGCCACTGGCACAGCACCCCCTTCGAGATGTGCGAGATCAAACTCCACGTCAAACTCCCCGTCTTTGTCGCGCGCCAGTGGATCCGCCACCGCACCGCCAACGTCAACGAATACTCCGCGCGCTACTCGATCCTCGACCGCGAGTTCTACATTCCCGAACCCTCCCACATCAACGCGCAATCCGTTATCAACAATCAGGGCAGGGGCGGCGTGCTTGAGGGTGCCGAAGCCGCACGCGTCCTCGAAATCCTCAAATCCGATAGCAACCGTGCCTACGACAACTACGAGGCCATGATCGCAGAGCAAGGCCCCGACGGAAAACCCCAAGACGGCCTCGCACGAGAATTGGCCCGCATGAACCTCCCCGCCAACATCTACACCCAATGGTATTGGAAAGTGGACCTGCACAACCTCTTCCACTTCCTCCGCCTGCGCGCCGACAGCCACGCCCAATACGAAATCCGCGTCTACGCCGATGCAATCTGCAAAGTCGTCGCCGACTGGGTCCCCGCTGCGTATGGAGCCTTCGAGGACTACCGCCTAGGTGGCGCCACGATGTCAGGCAAAGCGTTGGATTGTATTCGGCGGATGTTGAAAGGCGAGGAGGTTACGCAGGAGACCTCAGGGATGAGTAAGGGGGAGTGGCGGGAGTTTGAGGGGGCGCTTAAGTAAATGCCCATACGCGAATCTCAAGCACGCATAGTATGGGGGCGTGCTGGTGGGCGATGCTCTCGTGAAGGATGTGGACGAGAACTGACGAATATAGTCCGAGATGGGGAAGCTCATCATTTAGGTGAGTTAGCACATATTATTGGTAGTAAGCCGACTGCAGCAAGAGCCGAAGGGGAAGTCGGGAGTGATAACTACGATAACTTGCTCCTCCTTTGCCCTTCTTGTCATACGGAAATTGACAAGGCGCCCGCCAGTTTTCCTGTCCAATTGCTTCATGATTGGAAATCCAAACATGAAGCATACATTTCTACAGCCTATGAGGCAGTTGCATTAGGGCCTGTGGACATTCAGGATTCCCATTGTGCCT
>CAWVWS010000135.1:0-7933 GCA_963933905.1 uncultured Sulfitobacter sp. | reverse complement strand
AAACTCACTCTGACCCGCAAGGTACCGACCTACCCCGACCATATCCATACTTCCGAAGGGCCCGTGACCGTCTTTGACCCCGCAATGCCCCTGAACTGGTCTGCCTAACCTTCATTTGGCCAAAAAAATCAAATTCAACCTCTGCCGCTAAGGACTGTACGCAATGATACCCACAACCTATCCAGAAGCGTCCGAGATCGCCCGCCTGACTGCCCGCATGCTGCTGGAAATCGGTGCCGTAAACTTTAACACAGACGAGCCTTACACGCTGGCCTCTGGCCTACCGTCCCCCAGCTATATCGACTGCCGCAAGTTGATCTCCTACCCGCGAATCCGCTCCACGCTCATGGACTTTCTGACCATCACCGTCATGCGCAACGCCGGGTTCGAGGCTTTCGACAACATCGCAGGGGGCGAGACGGCTGGCATCCCTTTTGCTGCCCTTGTGGCCGAACGCATGGCCCTGCCCATGACATATGTGCGCAAAAAACCCAAAGGCTATGGCCGCAACGCCCGCATCGAGGGTGACATGTCCGAGGGCCAGCGCGTGCTTCTGGTGGAAGACCTGACCACGGACGGCGGCTCCAAACTCAGCTTTGTGGATGCGATCCGCGAAACTGGTGCGACCTGCGGCCATACGGCCGTCATCTTCTACTATGACATCTTCCCCGAGACGAAAAAGACATTGGGCGATCACGGTGTAGAACTGCACCACCTTTGCACATGGTGGGATGTTCTGGCTGAGGCAAAAGCTCAAGGCTCATTTGCCGAATCTACCCTCAACGAGGTGGAAAAATTCCTTAAATCTCCCCGTGAATGGCAAGAAGCCCGCAAAGGCTGATACCATAACTTGACGGAATGCACCTTGTGGACGCAAGATGTAGCTGCGCAAGAACCTGCTAAAGGTTATCCACAAAAACATACAATTTGCGCACCGACACCCCCTTCGCTATGACGGCGACGGGGATAACGGGGGTACGATATGAACGAGATTTCAACACTGGGCACTGCAGGCATTGCCGTTCAGGCTGCTGAAACGATGCCCCATTCCATTGAAGCCGAGCAGCAACTGCTGGGCGCGATTCTCACCAATAACGATATCTTTGAGCGAATCGCGCTGATCATCAGCGACAAACACTTCTACGATCCGGTGCATGCGCGCATCTTCGAGATTGCTGCCGCCCGCATTGCCAAGAACAACCTCGCCAGCCCTGTGACCCTCAAGGCGTTCATGGCAGATGACGAGGGCCTCCAAGAATTGGGCGGCCCCGCCTATCTCGCCCGTCTCGCCGGTGCTGCGATCTCGGCCTTTGCTGTCAAAGACTACGCCAACATGATCTATGATCTGGCCGTGCGCCGCGATCTGATCGGCCTTGGCCGCGACATCGCTGCAAAAGCGGCCACTGTTGACGTGGCAAGCGAGCCCCGCGAGCAAATCGTCGAGGCCGAACAGGCACTCTATAAACTCGCCGAACAAGGCCAGTCCGAGACAGGTTTCCAAAGTTTCCTCTCTGCAATCAAAAGCGCTGTAAATGTGGCAAATGCCGCCTACCAGCGGGATGGCGGCCTGTCCGGTGTCTCTACCGGACTGATAGATATGGATAAAAAGCTGGGCGGCTTGCACCCCTCCGACCTTTTGATCCTTGCGGGTCGTCCTTCCATGGGGAAGACTTCGCTCGCAACCAACATCGCCTTTAACGTTGCCAAAGCCTATAAGCGCGGACAGTTGCCCGACGGCACCGAGGGCGCTATTGATGGCGGCGTGGTCGGGTTCTACTCGCTCGAGATGAGCGCCGAACAGCTTGCCGCGCGTATCCTCTCAGAGGCCTCCGAGATTCCGTCCCAGCAGATCCGCTCCGGTGATATGACCGAGCCGGAGTTCCGCCGTTTTGTCGATGCCGCCAAAGCGCTGGAGGCTTGCCCGCTTTTCATTGACGACACGCCTGCCTTGCCGATCTCCCAGCTTGCCGCCCGTGCGCGCCGCCTCAAACGGACCCACGGCCTTGATGTGCTGATCATTGACTATCTCCAGCTGGTGCGCGGCACCGGCAAGAACGAAAACCGCGTGAACGAGATTTCCGAGATCACAATGGGCCTCAAAGCTATTGCAAAAGAACTCAACATCCCCGTCATCGCCCTGTCCCAGCTTTCGCGTCAGGTTGAAAACCGCGAAGACAAGCGGCCCCAGCTCTCCGACCTGCGTGAATCAGGCTCGATCGAACAGGATGCTGATGTGGTTATGTTCGTGTTCCGCGAGGAGTATTATAAAGAGCGTGAGAAACCCGGCGATCACGAGTTGGACAAAATGGCCGTATGGCAGGACGAGATGGAGCGCCTGCATGGCCGCGCCGAAGTTGTCATCGGCAAGCAGCGTCACGGCCCCATCGGAACGGTCGAGCTGAGCTTTGAAGGCCGCTTTACCCGCTTTGGCAACCTTGTGAAACCGTGGCAGCAAAATGCGGATGAACAAGAGTTCTAATTGCCATGTGTAACCCTGGGTAGAAGTTTTATTTCACCTCGCGAAATTACTTTAAACCAATAGGTTACACATCAAAGCTTATGTGAGTGAACTTCACGCAAAAAGGGCCGCATTTTCACGCGGCCCTTTGCATTTTCCCTGCTATTGAGGTGACTTAACCTCGTATTTCAGCCCCTTGGCTGTCCCTTTGGCAAAGCCTTTCCAATGGGTGTGGTCTTCCTTCTCGGTGCCGTCCTCGTTCATCGACCAGACACCCGCATTGGAATCCTCCACCAGCGTCAGATATTCCGCCGATGCCTCATCGCCCTTGAGGCGCTCATCCATCCATGCGGTCACAAAATGCTGTGCGATGTTGTTCATCCGAACGGTATCCCAGACCGCATCGCTGTAGTGCTCCGATATGTCAAAGCCCTTTTCCTCGTTAAAATAATAGCTCTCCGCTGGCGCTGGCATGGGGGCTGCTGCGTTATGGCCCCCGTTGACATAAGTCAGCAAGGCCGTCTCGACCCCACCCACATTATCCCAAATGGCACGCACCCCGTTCTCATAGAGGGAGGTATCGTCTTGTGAACCTGCAATGAACAGCATCGGGATCTTCACCCCGGCAAGGCCGTCAGCATCCCAGAAGCCTGTGTTCATCCCCCAAGGTCCAATCGCCACTACCGTCTTGATCCGCGGATCAGGCAACGCGTTATGGGTGTCAGAGCCGGCCTGATGGATGCCAAGAGTGCCGTGCGGCCCCCCCAGCTATAGGCGACGGAGGCTTCGGTCACGCCGCCACCTGCGGTAATGATCGCACCATAACCGCCCATGGAATAGCCGATTAGCCCTGCGTTACTGGCATCATACAGCCCTGCAAACTCGGCACCCTCCGCCGCTTTGCCCGCCATCTCCTCCAGCACAAACAACTGGTCGAGCGAGCGGTTCACGAGTGTCGAGCCAAAAGCCGCCTGCGTGCGGTAGGTGCTGTCGGTGTGATCAATCGAGGCCACGACATAGCCCTTGGAGGCCAGATTTTCCGCCAGATGGGACAGCAAAAAGCGGTTGCCGGGGTAGCCGTGGCTAATCAGGACCAGCGGATAAGGCGTATCAGTGGCCGCTGGTGCCACGTCGCGCATGGCCTTGCCTGTCAGGGTGACTTCGGTTGTGCCATCGCGCAGAAAGGCGCGCAATTCGTTCGAACCTGTGGCCCCTTCAGCTGCCGGATACCACATCTCGACCGTCAGCGGACGGTCATAGCGCGGCAGTTCGGCAGGTTTTTCTGCTGCGGGATCAATCGCCAGGATGTTGATCTGGTCTGGATTAACCAGCTCCAGCTGGCGCACACCAACGGGCAGATCGCCATAAGCAGCAAGTGCAGGCGCATTGGGCAGTCAATCGGGTTGGCCAGCGCGCCACCAGCAACAAGCAATGCAGTCGGCACAAGGGTTTTCGCAAGCGTTTTCATATTCGTCTCCTCCTCTTTTCAAAACAGTGTAAAGGCATCGACCCACCTAACAATCGTTAGTTTTTTGACGTGGCGGCGGTTTGCACAGCAAAACAGCCGCAGGTGCGCAGTTCTGTGGGCCATGCGCATTGCCCACCTTGACGCCACGCCAAAGACAGTCAAAACCTGCGGCATGAGTACAGGAACCCTGACAATCGACCTCACCGCCATCGCTGCCAACTGGCAGGCGCTGTCAAAAATCGCACAGGTCGAGACAGGCGCTGTGGTAAAAGCAGACGCTTACGGCTTGGGCGTGGCCCAAGTGGGACGCCACCTTGCCGCCGCAGGAGCGCGCCAGTTCTTTGTCGCCGTCGCCGAAGAAGGCGTAGCCTTGCGCCGCGCGCTCGGATCCGGTCCTGTGATTTCGGTTTTTTCCGGTCACATGCGCGGCGACGCGGATGCCATAGCAGGGGCCAATCTGGTGCCGCTGATCAATTCCGTGGATCAAATGCTACACCATGTTGAGGCATTGCCCGGCCATCCTTTCGGCATCCAGCTTGATACAGGGATGAACCGTTTGGGGATGGAGCCGTCTGAATGGTCCGCCCTGCGCGAAATCGCACTGGCGCAAAATCCAACCCTCTTGATGTCACACCTTGCCTGCGCAGATGAGGTTGACCACGCGATGAACGAGGCGCAACGCACGCTCTTTGACGACATGACCGAAGGCCTTGATGTGCCGCGCTCTCTGGCAGCAACGGGCGGCACGCTTTTGGGCGAAGAGTACCATTATGACATGGTCCGCCCAGGTGTCGGCCTCTATGGTGGCTTGCCCTTTGCAGCGGCACAGCCTGTTGTGACCCTTGATCTGCCCGTTGTCCAAATCCGCGACGTAGCAGTAGGTGAAACAGTGGGATATGCCAATGCATGGACCGCTGCGCGCCATTCGAAAATTGCAACGGTCTCAGGCGGTTATGCCGACGGGTTGATCCGCGCGATGGGCGCAAAAGCAAAGATGCATTCGGACGGTATTGCCGTTCCAGTTGTGGGCCGCGTGTCGATGGATTTGATTACGGTGGACGTGACCGACCTGCCCAAGCCGCCCGAGTCCCTGCAACTCATCGGTGCGCAGCAATCGGTGGACGCCCTTGCCGATGCCGCGGGCACCATCGGTTATGAAATCCTGACCAGCCTTGGCGCACGCTATGCGCGGGACTGGCGTGCATGACCGTCCTACGCCTTGTTAACCTGTCCTTGCTGATCCTCTATCCCGTTGCATGGTTTGCACCGCTCATGCGGGCGGGCCTGCTGCCCCTTTTCGGCCTGAGCGAGATTTCCGTCATGACGGGCCTTCAATCGCTCTGGGCCTCGGACATTTTTCTGGCGCTGATCGTAACAGTCTTTGCCCTTGTGGCCCCCTATATCAAGACCATCGGCATCGCCCTGATCCAGTTTGGCCTGCTCAGCCCGCGCCTCAACAAGGTGATGGAGGTGCTGGGCAAGCTGGCCATGGCCGACATCTTTTTGATTGCCCTCTACATCACGCTCACAAAAGGAATCGGTATCGGACGGATCGAAGTTGCATGGGGTCTCTACCTGTTTACGTTCTGTATCCTCACATCCCTTGTTATCAGTTGGAAAACACAACAATCCCTACCCGAAAGCGTTGATTAACTGCCGCACAGGAAACAAATGCTCCTGTTGATGCCGTTTTTTGATTAATTTTCCCTTTGCAGACTTGCGCAAGCCCTTTAGGTCGAATCCTGCGGTGGTGAGCAAGAAATTGCCCACGAAGTCACCTGGGTGATCGTAATGCAACAGCTGAAAACCATCGGGTTTTTCTTTCAATTTGTGATGCAGCGTCTGTCGCTGTTTTTCTTCGCAGCCTGTGCTGCGGGCCTCGCAACTGCGACCATTATGGCCGCTTTGGGCAACTGGGCATGGATTGAAATACCGCTGAACTACGCGGGAGAGCCTGTTGAAAACGCTGGCATGTATCTGCAAATCTTTGTCACGATCCTCGCTGCTGGCATCTGCTTCTTCCTGCCGTCCAATGTGCGCATCATGCAGCTTGAAAACTCGCACCGCCGCTTCACCGTCTCAATGGATGATGTCGCGCGCGCTTATGGCGCGGTTCATGCCGCCGACCGTGGCCGCACCTTCAAGCTGAGTTCAGAATTCGACGCTGTGCGCGAGCGCCTTGCCTATCTGCGCGACCACCCTGATCTCAGCACGCTTGAACCTGCCCTGCTGGAAACCGCAGCACAGATGAGCCACATCAGTCGCGAGTTGGCCGAAGTCTATTCCGACGAGAAGATCGGCCGCGCCCGTGACTTCCTCAAACAGCATCAGGAAGAGATCGCCCAATTCAACAGCCGCCTTGACCAAGCCAAGTCAATCTCGACCGAGATGAAGCACTGGCTCCATGAAGTCGAGCTTGAGGAAAGTGTCGCCCCCGCACAGCTGGCACGCCTGTCCGAAGAGATGAACGAGATTATGCCGCAACTTGGCCGTGAAACAGTGGTGCATGTTCGTGAAGTCGAGCAGATCGAAGAAGAGACACCGCTCGACAGCACAGCACTTGATAACAGCGTTTACGAGCTGCCCAAAGCTGCCGAATAGAGCGCCTCACCTGATCAGCCGTGTTTTGAAAAAACTTTGCCTGCATCATGGCATGATCGCTTCGGGCAGTTTCATCCCCAAAAATAGCTGCCGATAACGCCAAGTAGGCCAAGTCCGATGAGATAAGGCAATGCGACTATCAGCACCCGAACTATACCAACGACAAGCACGAACACGATCATGGCAATAACGGCGACAATCACCGCATCAACTGCCTTAGCATCGCCAGTGATTGAGAATGTATTTCGCAGGGGCATGGGGCTCAGCAGGTATATATAAAGGCTCGCTCCCAAGGCGAATACTAGGGCTAAACTGCGCCAACTCTCAACATCGTTTGATTGAAGTCCTGCATTCTGTTCGCTTTTGGTTACCCCACGCTTGTGCTGCTCTGTTTTGCTGTTTGCGACACTAACGGTTTTGGTCCCTGTTCCCCAGCAAGCATTGCAATTCGAGCTGCCCATACCGCCACATCCTAGGCAGGTCTGCCGACCCGATCCACCGCAGCTGCTGCACCTTTGAGCGTTTTGCCCCCAACCGTGCTGCCCACTACCGCCACAACCACGGCAAGAAACGCTCCCACCGCTGCCGCACACGCCGCATGTGTTGTATTTTGCGCCCCTACAGGTCGGGCATTTTACAATTTCAGTGGCCATCGCTCAAACGCTTGCACTAAAGTCCGATGAAATTTGCTTATTTGAGAAACTTGGAAAACGACCATCCAATCGAACCGTCCGAAGCGCGCACTTTGATCCAGTTGCCCGAACGCCCGATCATCCGCACTTCACTGCCCGTATACAGACGCTTGCGCAGCTTATAGTTGGTCCCCGGCCCCGAGCGCATTGCAAGAAATCCATCCGATGTCGGCTGTACATATAAGAGCGGCCCATTGCTGCTCACCACCCGCACAAGAAAGTTTTGAGAGGCCCAGCCGATTTCACCGTTGGACAGACGCACCTTGAGCCAGCTGCCCCGCTTGGCCAGACGCGTCACTTGGTTGCCCGGATAAAGTCGGGTGATGATCCCGTGGGTGGTCCCCGGTCCCGCACGCAAATTGAGATAGCCGTCAGACATGCCTTGCGCCATGTAGGTCTGTGCCAGCGCGGCCGTCGCCACAAAGAAAAATCCAAGGATTAATGCAAGTCTTCTGATTATATCGTGTCCTTTGTAATTGTTTCTTATTGATCCTGCCCCCTGCAAAGGTCATCAAAGCGGCATGGCAAAACCAATCAAAAATTTCTCCTGCAGCAAATGCGCTGCGTCTTATCCAAAATGGTCCGGTCGCTGCGATAATTGCGGGGAATGGAACAGTATTCAAGAAGATAAGGGCATCAGCTCAGGACCGCCCTCCAAATCACTGGGCGCACGGCGGGGCTCCTCGATGGAGCTGATGGACCTCGCCGCCGAGG
>CAWVWS010000134.1:0-7982 GCA_963933905.1 uncultured Sulfitobacter sp. | reverse complement strand
CAGTTTGGGTAGGCCGTTCACGCCCAAGGCAACTGCCAGCCCGAGGAGGATCACCAGCGGTGTGACGACGGCGGTATAGGCGAGGGTGAAGGCGAGCGCTTTGTAGAAGGGCAGGTTCATCACCTTTGAGAAGAACGCCCCCCAACTGTCGGTGGTGGACCAAGCAGCCGATATCTCGGCAGTGGCGAGGTGGCCGCGGTCAAAGTAGGTACCGAGGCCGTTGAAGCGGCCCAAGGGGGCGGCGTCTTTCAGTTTGGCGGTGGCCTCTACATCGACAGAGGTGCTTTGCTTGCAGCCAAAGGGGCCGCAGTTCTCAGAGGTGACGAGGATTTGTTCATGCTCGACGTGAAGCGATTGCACGATCACGGAGACAAGCGGGAAGGCGATGAACAGGAGCATCGCAAGGGCGGAAGGCAGGATGAACCAGAAAAAGGTGCGATGGGGCATCAGCTTCGACCTGTCAATTTGGGAAGGCGGGAGGTGGTAAAGGGCGACATGAAGGCCGCCCTCTAACGATTTGGTTTACTGCAAGAAACCTTGCTCTTTTGCGGAGGTGGTATAGGCGGCGACCACATCGGCGAGCGCCTGTTCCGCGCTCTCGGAGCCTTGCAGGAACTCGGCGAGGTTATCACCAAGTGCCGAGTGCATTAGACCCACGTAAGGGAGCATCGGGTAAGGGTTTGCACCCGCTTCGGCCGACGCGATCACACCTGCAGAGGCTGGCGTGGCGACGTATGCAGGGTTGAGCCAGACGGCGGCGTCCTGATTGGCTTTGACCACATCTTCGCCCAAGCCGACCATCATCGCTTGGAAACTGGCCGCTGCATCGGCGTCCGAGACGTTGGAGGCGACTGTGAAGCCGTCCCACCAAAGCGTAGTCGCTGGTGTGGCACCACCGCCCAGCGTGGGGGCTGCTGCCAGAACGGTCGCGCTTACGACATCTTCGGAGGAGCCTTCATTGTCCAGAACTGCGGCGCCCCGTGAGCCCCACATGACCGAAAGGGCCGTATCGCCGGCTTCCCAAAGCGCTTGGGTCGCGTTGGAATCGAAGGTGAGGAAGTCGGGGTTGGAGTATTCTGTGAGGGCTTTGAGCATGTTGAGTGCTGCAACGCCGTTCTCGTTCTCGATTGTTGGCACGGCGCTGCCTGCCTCGAAGAGTTCACCGCCCGTCCCCATGTACATGTTGATGAATTCCTCGGCGAGGTTCCAGCCTGCGCCTGTGTTGAGCGCTACGGGGTGCTCCATGATGCCAGCGGCGCGGATGGCTTCGGCTGCGGCGACGACTTCTTCGTATGTGGTTGGGACGGCAACGCCTGCCTTTTCCAGAACGTCCGCGCGGTAGAAGAGGTGCTGGGCGTTGGCCATGAAGGCAATGGCCACGACTTTGCCGTCAACGGTCACTTTGTTCACGTTTGGCAGGTCTGGTGCATACTCAGCGATCAGATCATCGAGCGGACGGATCAGGCCATCGTTGAGCAGGGCCACGATGGAGGAGTTGGCCACAACCGCAACACTGTATTCGGCAGGGTTGCCGCTCATGCCCGGGGCGTTGAGGGTCTGGTGCTCTTTGGTCATGTTTGCCGTGACGGTAAGGCCGTCGCCTGCGCACGCCTTGGCCGCGTCGGTGATGGCGTGGATCGCGGGGAAATCATTTGCGATGATCGACACGTTGCCCGCGCCGATGCCGCAGCCCGCGATGGCTGTGGTGCCTGACAGCACGGCGAATACCGTACCCAGAGCTGCTGTTTTAAACATGTTCATGAAGTTCTATCCCTATCGTATCGATGCTCCGCCACAGATAGAGGAGATCGTTGATTATAGTTGCCGACCCATGCCGGTTGGTGATCTGAGGAATCGAGTACCGTCTGCATACGTTTGCAATTAAATTCGTAAATAGGCCCGTTAGGCAAGTATTTTCAAGATAATCCTTTTATCAATCGCGTTACTAGAAAAAGGAGTTGCATGCGGGAAAAAATGCTGCATTGAATGTTTGCAAACGTATGCAGGGAGCCTTGCCATGGCGGAAGTTCAACTCCGGAATATCTCGAAGAAGTGGGGGGACTTTGTCGGTGTGGCCGATTTTGATCTGACCATTGCGGACCGCGAGTTTCTGGTGCTGCTCGGGCCGTCGGGCTGTGGCAAGACCACGACCATGCGCATGATTGCGGGGCTGGAGGAGGCCTCGAACGGGGATATCCTGATTGATGGCAAGCGGGTCAATGATCTAGACCCCAAGGACCGCGATGTGGCGATGGTGTTCCAGAGTTACGCGCTTTATCCAAACATGGATGTCTATGAGAACATACGCTTTCCGCTGAAGGTGCGCGGCGTGCCCAAGGAGCAGCACGACGAGCGCGTGCGCCGTGCCAGTGCCATGGTTGAGTTGGATGATTTCCTGCACCGCCGTCCCGCCGAGTTGTCGGGGGGGCAACGGCAGCGTGTGGCTTTGGCCCGTGCAATTGTGCGCGAGCCCAATGTGTTTTTGATGGATGAGCCGCTGTCCAATCTGGACGCAAAGCTGCGGGTCTCGACCCGTGCGCAGATCAAGAACCTGAGCCATGAATTGAAGGTCACGACGATCTATGTGACCCACGACCAGATCGAGGCGATGACGCTGGCCGACCGTGTGGTGGTGATGAACAAGGGGGTGGTGCAGCAGGTTGGCACGCCGACGGAGATTTATGACCGCCCTGCGAATGCTTTTGTCGCCAGCTTTATCGGTAGCCCTGCGATGAACCTGATCGAGGGGGTTCTGAAGGGCGGAGTATTTGCCGCGCCATCGGTCGAGATTGGTGGGCTGAGCGGTCCTGACGGGCCTGCGACCCTTGGTTTTCGCGCCGAAGATGCCGAGGCGGCGGATGCGGGGCAGTTGGCTGCGCCGATCTATTCGCTTGAGCTGTTGGGGGATGCGACCATGGTCACGGTGAAGTCTGGTGGTGCTTTGGTATCGGTCAAAGCGCATAAAGATTTCCGTGCCGAGATTGGAGCGCCTTTCAGCGCCACTATCCCTAGCGAAATGTGCCACCTGTTCCACAGCGAGACGGGCGAGCGTCTTTAATCTTTAATCTTTGCCTAGCGGCGAGTGACTTTTACTATCGAGGTAGACTGACATGACAATTACTCACCTGAAATCAGGCAAGCCTGAGCACGAGCGCGCTGAAGACGATGCCGCCGTGCGCAAAACGGTGGAGGCGACGCTGGGCGATATCGAGGCGCGGGGCGATGCGGCGATTCGTGAGTTGTCGGCGAAGTTTGATAAATACGAGCCTGCCAACTTTCGCCTGAGTGCGTCCGAGATTGAAGCGGCGATGCAGAAGGTCAGCACGCGGGATATGGAGGACATCAAGTTCGCCCAGACGCAGATCAGGACGTTCGCGGAAGCGCAGCGTGCGAGCATGACCGATATCGAAGTCGAGACGATGCCCGGTGTGATCCTTGGGCATAAGAATATCCCTGTGCAATCGGTGGGATGCTATGTGCCGGGGGGGAAGTTTCCCATGGTGGCCTCTGCGCATATGTCCGTGTTGACGGCGACTGTGGCGGGGGTGCCGCGCATTGTGGCCTCGGCGCCGCCGATGAATGGTGCGCCGCATCCTGCGATTGTGGCCGCGATGCAGTTGGGCGGGGCGCATGAGATTTATGTCATGGGCGGGATGCAGGCCGTGGGCGCAATGGCAATTGGCACGGAAACGATCGAGCCTGTGCATATGCTGGTCGGACCCGGAAATGCCTTTGTCGCGGAAGCGAAGCGGCAGTTGTTCGGGCGTGTGGGTATTGATCTGTTTGCAGGACCGACCGAGACGATGGTGATTGCAGATGAGACAGTCGATGCCGAGCTCTGTGCCACTGACCTGCTGGGGCAGGCGGAGCATGGCTATAACTCGCCTGCGTGCCTGATCACCACCAGCCGCAAGCTGGCGGAGGAGACATTGGCGGAGATTGAACGCCTGCTGGAGATTTTGCCAACGCGGGAGACAGCTGCGGTCAGCTGGCGCGACTATGGCGATGTGATCCTGTGCGATACGCATGAGGGAATGCTGAGCGTTGCCAATGACATGGCCTATGAGCATGTGCAGGTGATGACGGACCGCGATGACTGGTTTCTGGAGCATATGCACAGCTATGGTGCGCTATTCTTGGGGCCGCGGACCAATGTGGCGAATGGCGATAAGGTGATCGGGACGAACCACACTCTGCCGACGAAGAAGGCGGGGCGGTATACGGGTGGTCTTTGGGTTGGGAAATTCCTCAAGACGCATAGTTATCAGCGGATCACGAGCGATGAGGCAGCGACCACGATTGGCGAATATGGTTCGCGCCTTTGTATGCTTGAGGGTTTTGTCGGCCATGCGGAGCAATGCAATGTGCGCGTGCGGCGCTATGGCGGGAAGAATGTAGCCTACGGGACCGCCGCAGAATGACGATGCATCCGGCATTGGTGCCATTGCAAAAGGCGTTGGCGACGGCGACTGGGGATGGGGTTCGCGTGGCGCTGGGCGTGATTGCGCCTGACGCGGTGATCCATATGTGTGCGCCGATTGGGGATATTGCGGGCGCTGATGTGTTTGAGCAGATGTATGCGCCGCTGCTGGACGCGATGCCCGATCTTGAGCGGCGCGATATGATTACGCTGACCAATACCACGCCCGAGGGGGAGGTCTGGGTTGGTTGTATGGGCAATTACATGGGCACGATGCTGCGCCCGTGGCTGGGTATTCCGCCGACGGGGCATCTGGTGCATATGCGCTATCACGAGTTTTTCCGCATTGAAGACGGCCGTGTGACGCAGGCCCAGATCATTTGGGACATTCCCGAAGTGATGATGCAGGCCCGCGCATGGCCGCTTGCGCCGCAGTTGGGGAAATACTTGGCGACCCCTGCGCCGATGACGCAAGACGGGTTAACCGCGGATGGTGATGGCAAGTCCACGATGGATAATGTGATCGCCATGTTGACCGACCTGTGCAAGCATCCTGCGGAGCCTGATCCTGCGGTGATGAAGCTGGAGGCATACTGGCATCCGCGCAGCAACTGGTACGGGCCTGCGGGCATTGGCACGGGGCGCGGGATTGCGGGGTTCAGGAACTGGCACCAGATCCCGTTTCTCAAAGCGATGCCTGATCGCAAGCTCGATGCGATGGGGGATCTGATGTCGCATTGGTTCGCCCAAGGGGAGTATGTCTGCGAGACAGGCTGGCCCAACATGCGCCTCATGGTGAGTGAGGGGGAATGGATGGGGATTGCGCCTTCGGGGCGTGAAATCCTGATGCGGTCGCTTGATTTCTGGCGCATGGAAGACGGGCTCATTCGCGAAAACTGGGTTCTGATTGACCTGATCGATATCTACCGCCAACTGGGCGTTGATGTCTTTGGCCGCATGGGCGAGTTTAACAAGGCCCGCAATTTGGGGCCGATTACATTGCCAGAAGGACAGTTCTCATGAGTTTGCCACAAACGCCAAGTTTCCGCCTTGAGGGTAAGCGTGCGCTTGTGACAGGGGCCAGTTCGGGCATTGGGTTAGCTGCTGCGGTCGCCTTGGGAGAGGTGGGGGCGCATGTGGTGCTGGTGGCGCGGGGGGCCGAGGCGCTGGAGGCTGTGACGGCGCAGATGACGGCGGCGGGAATGTCGGCGCAAAGTCTGGCATTGGATATCACGGACATTGCCGCGACGGAGGCGGCAGTGGCGGCGCATGGGCCGTTTGATGTGCTGGTAAATTCGGCGGGTCTGGCGCGGCATTCGCCTGCGGTTGAGACAACGCCAGAGGCTTATGACGCCGTGACCGACCTCAATGTGAAGGCGGCATATTTCCTGACGCGGAACGTGGCAAAGGGGCTGATTGAGGCGGGCAAGGGCGGCAGCCTGATCAACATATCCTCGCAGATGGGGCATGTGGGCGGGATCGAGCGTGCTGTCTATTGCGCGACGAAACACGCGTTGGAAGGAATGACGAAGTCCATGGCGATTGAGTGGGGGTCAAAGGGCATCCGCGTCAATACGCTGTGCCCGACATTCATTCGCACGCCACTGGCCGAGCAGACGCTGGCCAACCCCGAGCGGCGCGCATGGATCGAGAGCATGATTAAGCTGGGCCGTGTGGGCGAGATCGAGGATATGATGGGGCCGATTGTATTTTTGGCCTCAGATGCGTCCGCCCTGATGACGGGGACCAGCCTTCTGATTGACGGGGGTTGGACAGCTGATTGATGCCTGAGCGGAAGGTCACATCACTGCATGTTGCGCGGCGCGCAGGTGTCAGCCAGTCGGCAGTGAGCCGTGTATTTTCGGGCGCGTCGGCCTCACCGCAGACAGTGATCAAAGTGCGCAAGGCGGCCGAGCATCTGGGGTATCGTCCCAACCCGCTGGCCCGTGCGATGATTACGGGCAAGAGCAAGATTATAGGGCTGGTGGTCGCCTATCTGGATAACCAGTTCTACCCGTTGGCGTTGGAGCGGTTGTCCAATGCCTTGCAGGACCAAGGCTATCATGTGCTGGTGTTTATGGCGCCCAATGACGAGCACGCGGTTGAGAAGGTTGTGCATGACCTGATGGACTATCAGGTGGCGGGGATTATCACGGCCAGTGTGGGCATGACCAACGATCTGACCCAGCGCTGTGCGGGTGCGGGCATCCCTGTGGTGATGTTCAACCGTGGGCAGGACGGGGGCGGGATATCCTCGGTCACCTCGGCCAATTTGGCGGGTGGTGCGCGGATTGCAGCGTTTCTGATCGCCGGCGGGCATAAACGGATTGCGCACATCGCGGGGTGGGCGGGGTCCTCAACAGGCCGCGACCGTGCGCGGGGATTTACCGAAGGATTGGCCGCGCAGGGCATGGCACCTGTCGCGGTAATCGACGGGCATTTTGACCGCGAGATTGCGGCGCAGGCGGCGCGGGATTTGATGGCGCGAAGCGATGCGCCCGATGCGATATTTGTGGGCAATGACCATATGGCCTTTGCTGTGATGGATACGCTGCGCGGGGAGTTGGGGCTGTCGGTGCCAAACGATGTCTCGGTTGTGGGCTATGATGATGTGCCGCTAGCCGCTTGGGCGGCCTATGCTCTGACGACTTTGCGCCAGCCGCTCAACCGTATGGTGGAGGCGACGGTGGACACGCTGCTGGGGCAGATCACGGATGCGGCGCGCCCCTCGCAGAAGATTGAAATTGAGGGGCCTTTGATCCTGCGTGGATCGGCCAAAATACCAAAAGGATGGACGTAATGAAGGGTTTCTCGAACAGGTTTGAGGATTTTCCCGACTATATCTTGGGGATCACCCGCGAGATTTGGGAGGAGCGCGGGATTGCAACGCTGCACCACTATTACACGCCTGATCTGGTGGTCCGCTCGCCCTCATCCGTGGTCATCGGCAACGAGAATGTCATCGGGGCGACGATGGCCACGCTGGCGGAATTTCCTGATCGGACGTTATTGGGAGAGGACGTGATCTGGTCCGGCACACCTGAAGAGGGGATGCTGTCCTCGCACCGTATCTATTCCACCGCGACCCATTTGGGGGACGGGGTTTATGGCAAGGCGACGGGCAAAAAGCTGGGCTACCGTATCATTGCCGACTGTCATGCTATCAATGACCAGATCAACGATGAGTGGCTGATCCGCGACCAAGGGGCCATCGTGCGTCAGATGGGCTGGGACCCCGAGCAATACGCCCGCGATCTGATTGCAAACGAGGGCGGGCCAGAGGCGGCGATCAAGCCGTTTACCCCTGCGATTGACAAGCCTGGCCCCTATAAAGGGCGCGGCAATGATAACGAGTGGGGCGCACACTATGCCGATCTGCTGACGCGGATCATGGGCGCGGATATGGCTGCGATCCCTGCGTGCTATGACCGCGGTTGTCAGCAGGAGTTGCCCGGTGGTGTGACGGGGCATGGTTGGGGCGATGCGGATACGTTCTGGATGGGGCTGCGCGCGGCGTTTCCCGATGCAGCGTTCAAGATCCACCACGTGATTGGCCGCGATG
>CAWVWS010000133.1:0-8005 GCA_963933905.1 uncultured Sulfitobacter sp. | reverse complement strand
TATTGGACGTCCAAGGTTTCGCTCGAAATGCCTAGTCGCAAGGATGTAGACCACAGATGTCTATGCCTCCCATTGGCGGCGTGCCCCGCTATCAATGTGAACAAAACCACTGTAAACACCAACACCGCCTCTGCAAATTTTACTAGCTGTTGCGCCCAGCTGTCGGCTCGAAATTTCCGGAAGATAAAAATCAATTGCCTTGCCCTGGATATGCATAGAGTTCAATGCAACATTACGGCTGCGCTGGCGCAGCATGTCGTTTGTTTTGCGCGAGCGATATCCAGAAGAAATTTGGACATCTGTTTCGTTGTTGGCTGTACAATACTCTCCACAGATAAGAAAAAAATCCTTTAAAACCGTATCATCAATTGAAATGGCAATATTTTCTCGCCAGTCTCGCAAGAAATGATTCAAGCTTTGCCGTTCTATTTCACTTAATTGAAGCGTTGGTGAAATAGCCAACGATAACTGCTCGTTGATATTTGTATTGCGCAGGTTCAGTTTGATTGGTTTCGCAAAAATCCGTGAGGGTCGTTTAAACTCCTCCTTATCAGGTTGCTCAGAAAATGTTGGCTGATCTTCCGTGTACAGGTTCTTAAACCCACCAGATTGACGCTTGTCGGCCGTGGATGCAAAAATACCGCTACCATTAGCTAGGTCAATTAGAGGTTCAGCAGCTGCAACTGACGGTATCGAAAACATGCCTGTCAAAACCGTACGTCGAGAAACAATGCTGGATCGGTTCATGAGCAATGAACAACACTTGGAGACCCATAGGCGCTTCGTGATGGTTTAGCAGTAGTTAGATCACCCAAATCGTTCAGAAAAGACCAAATAATCACCTTTGAAGTGACCACATTGAATTTGGATAGTACAAACATCAATTTTTCCTAAATTCCTGATCAAGATCCCTTAAGACTTGAGCAAGAAGTATACCAACAAGGAATATCACGTTGAAAAGATCCCCAGAACACTGGCTTACGCCGGCTGCGATTTGGCACTCTGCTGAAACTTATAAAGTAGTGGGGCTAAGGTTGCGGAGAATTTTGGCATCTAGCTCGACTTTTTGAGGCTAAAACAGCATCGATCCTTCTGACACTCCACCCTTAATTCCTACGCCAAACCTCTGCGTGATTACCAAGTAGCTTTCGCGCAGGAAGGCATTTGCGCACAGGGTACAAAAGCGGTTACGTTAAAAGAAAAATGCGTGTGTGAAGCTGGTCTTCCAAGAGTACGGAAGAAATCTGACCTGAGAACAGTTTGTTATCTTTGGGGTTTCGAGTGTGAAATTAATTACTTTGATGAGAGTGCGGCGTGCCTTCGTTCAAACTGCTGTACTTTGCGCGGCGGCGTTTTCGGCAAATGCTGCGGCCATTGACCTGCAGGGGGTCGCTGACGACGATCTGCGTGAAGCTTTGCGTGGGGGCTCGTTGTTGTTTGAGCAAGCGCTTTTGGAGAAAAACCAGCCTTCTCCCTCCGAAGTGCTGGGGGCGGCACAGGCAGATTATAAGCGTCTGCTCGCCGTGCTTAATAACAACGGTCACTTCGGCGGAAGCGTCAGGATCACCGTAAATGGGCGCGAGGCCGCGTCCATTCTCCAAGTGGAACCGCAGAGTAGTATATCAGATATCCGGATTGATGTTGATCCAGGTCCGAAATTTGCCTTTGGCCGCGCCCGCATCGCGCCGATTGCCGAAGGGACCGAGTTGCCCGGAGGCTTCGCCGAGGGACAAACAGCCAGTCGGAGTGTGCTGAAAAATACCGTCTCCGCAGGGATCACAGGCTGGCGGGAGCAGGGTCACGCAAAAGCGGCTCTCACGGGGCAAGAGCTTATTGCTGACCACCCGTCCCGCCGCATCCGCGCGGACCTCACGCTTGAGCCGGGACCGCGCTTGCGGTTCGGACCACTTGTGGTGCTAAACGAAAGCGATGTGCGCCGCCAGCGGATCCTCGACATCGCAGGTCTGCCCGAGGGGGAGGTTTTCTCGCCCGAGGAAATCCGCCTCTCGACTGAGCGGTTGCGCCGCACAGGTGCGTTCAGCGCCGTTGCGCTCTCCGAAGCGGAAGAGATCGGGCCAGGTGACACCCTTGCCATTAATGCCCAGACCACTGACGCGGCCAAACGCCGATTGGGGTTTGGTGCGGAACTCTCCACGCTTGAAGGACTGACAGTCAGTGCTTTCTGGTTGCACCGCAATTTGCTCGGCGGGGCAGAGCGGTTGCGTCTGGACGTTGAAGTCAGTGGCATTGGCGGCGGTTCCGGCGGCACCGATTACTCATTAGGTGCCCGTTTCGAGCGGCCCGCAACTTTTAACGAAGACACGGATTTCTACGCTTTGGCACTGTTAGAGCAGCTCGACGAAGTCTCTTATTTCTCGCGCCAGTTCGATCTGGAAGCAGGGATCGAGCGTATTGCCTCCCCCGAGCGAACATATACGCTGGGCCTTGGTTTGCGCACTGCGAAGACGCGCGATGTCTTTGGCGAAAACAGCTATACCCTGCTGACCTTGCCGCTCAGCGCAGAGTTTGATTACCGCGACAACCGTCTCGATGCGAAAAACGGCTATTTTATCAAAGCAGATGTGATGCCTTTTGTCGCGATTTCGGGGGCAGACAATGGTGTGCGCAGCTTTGTGGACGCGCGTGGCTATAAAACCTTTGGCACGGCGCGGCCCGTGACACTTGCCCTGCGGGGACAGTTCGGTTCGGTTTACGGGCCAGAGCTTTCCACCGCGCCTGCGGACTATCTGTTTTACTCGGGCGGTGGTGGCACCGTACGCGGGCAGGAGTATCAATCCCTTGGTGTAGCTGTTGGCACTGACCAGACAGGCGGACGCAGCTTTGCCGGTTTTTCTGCCGAAGTGCGTGTCGGGATTACCGACAACATCGGCCTCGTGGGTTTTGCCGATGCAGGCTACATCGGCGAGGAAGAATTCTATGATGGCTCTGGCACATGGCACTCGGGCGCGGGTCTTGGCTTGCGCTACAATACTGCGATTGGTCCGATCCGCCTTGATGTGGCAGTGCCGACATCAGGGCCTGACACGGACGAGAATTTTCTGGTCTATATTGGTATAGGGCAGTCGTTCTGATGCGCTTGATCCGTTTTGCCCTAATTGCATTCGCTCTTCTTTTCTCCCTTCCGGCCGCCGCGCAGGAAGAAGAAGACAAAGGATTTCTGACCACTAAAATTCAGGATCTGCTCAGCGGTGCAGGGCGTGATGTAAACATCATCGGCTTTGAAGGCGCGCTGAGTTCTGTTGCCTCATTCCGCCAGATGACCATTTCTGACGCTGAAGGTGTCTGGCTCACGATGGAGAATGTGGTTCTTGACTGGAACCGCTCGGCGCTGTTGCGCGGGCGTCTTGAGGTCGAGGAGTTGAGTGCGCAGCGCATTGATATCTCACGCCTTCCAGCAGGCGAGGAAGACAAGCTGCCCGATGCCGAGGCAAAGCCATTTACCTTCCCGAAACTGCCTGACCTACCTGTTTCAATCGAAATCAAAACTCTCAACATCACACAGCTAACACTTGGGGAAGCTCTTGTCGGACAGGACGTTGCCATGCAGATGACCGCCAGTGCCCAGCTGAACGATGATGGGTTGGACGTTTCGTTCAAAGCCAACCGCACAGACGGAAAGCGCGGTGTATTTGACCTCAAGACAACGCTGTCACGCGAGCAGGATACGCTCAGCACTTTGCTCACGCTGAGCGAGGAGAAAGGGGGATTTGTCTCTGGCCTGCTGAACATTCCCGATAATCCGTCGGTTGATATGACCGTAAAAACCAGCGGCCAGCTGAATGATCTGTTGACCGAACTCGAACTCGACACGGACGGTGAGGAGCGCCTCTCCGGGGAGGTTCAACTGGTCACGCAAGGGCGTGCATCAAATCCCGACCGCCGCGTACTGGCCAATATCGGGGGCGATATTACCGCTGTGATCCTGCCCGAATACCGCGCATTTTTTGGGCCTCAAATGAGCCTTCAGGCAGATGCGCTCATCGCGGCAAGTGGCGCAATAGCCGTAGACACATTCGCGCTCAAAGCGGCGTCTGTAGATCTCAAAGGACAGCTCCGCCTCTCCGAGGAGAAGTGGCCCGAGTTTATCGACATTGAAGGGACCATTGCCCGTGCAGACGGGGCGGCGGTTCTGGTTCCCGGTGGCGGGGGGACGACCACAGTGGAGCGGATTGCGCTATACGTGGATTACAACTTGCAAGACGGCGATGCCTATGAGGCAGTGTTCGACATTACCGGCCTAACAACCGATGCTGCGGCGGTAGCCCAGACCACTTTGCGCTCGACAGGTACTATTACAGGTGCCGAGGGAAACGTGGGCCAGCTTCGTGGCACCGTCCAATTTGCGGCTGACGGCTTGGCTCTTGTCGATGCTGCATTGGCCGAAGCTGTGGGTCAGAAGGTCAGCGGCACGACCGAAATCAACTTTATTGAAGGCCAGCCTTTCCGCATCAGCAATCTTGATCTGGAGGGAAGTGATTACAGCCTCAAGGGCGATGTTGCATTTGATGGCATTGGCGACGGGCTTGAGACGACACTGGATGCCACCCTTGCTGCGACAGACATCAGCCGCTTTTCCGCGCTTGCGGGACGTGAGCTGGACGGAGCAACGGCGCTGACGCTGAGCGGCACTGTGACCCCGTTGAGCGGAGCCTTTGATCTCAAAGCGGAGGGGACTGCTGATGATATCAAAACAGGTATCGCCCAAGCAGATGCCCTTTTGGCGGGACGGACCGACCTTCGGCTCACGGCAATCCGCAACGTAAACGGCACTTTCCTGCGCGGTCTGGAACTGAACAATGCTGCGATGCTCTTTATCGGCTCGGCAGAGCTGGCGTCTTCTTCCAGCTGTGTGGACGCCGACATTGTGCTGCGCGATATCGCAACTGTGCTGCCGCAATATGAAGGGCGCGTCATGCTCAAAGCGACGGCGACCCAGAACGCTGTTGGCTGGCGTGTCGATGTGGATGGTGATGGTCCCTATGACGTGGCCTTGCGTGTGGATGGATTGGCGACGGGTCCGGATGCCGAACTGGCATTTAGCGCGTCTGTGCCCGAGCTTTCCTCCTTTGCAAAGGGCGTAGAAGGGCCGCTGGAGGCGGAAGGAACGCTGCGGCAAACCCCTCAGGGGTGGCTTTTGCAAACGAATGCTACTGGCCCTTATGACGCCTCGGCGCGGCTTAACGGGCTTGTGACACCAGCGCTTGACCTCGGGTTTGATGTGACAGTGCCCGAAATCTCGGAGGTGGCACCGCAAGTAAATGGTCCTGTGCGCGCGACGGGCCGCTTGCGCCAGACGGAGCAGGGCTTTGAGGTTACGACCGATGCCTCTGGTCCTTACAACGCAGATCTGTCGGTAACGGGGGCGATTACCCCTGCGGTTGATGTGGCGTTCGAACTATCCTTGCCCAATGTGCAGCCTTTGGCTCCCCAAGTGAACGGCCCCCTGCGCGCGACGGGCCAGTTGCGCCAGACCGACAGTGGCTTTGTCATCAACACAACGGCGAATGGCACATACGGCGCGCGCGCAATTTTTGAAGGGCTGGCCACTGGTCCTGACATGGCGCTTGATTTCAATGTGTCCCTGCCTAATGTTGCTCCTCTTGCACCAGGTGTGAACGGACCGCTTTCTGCGACGGGCAATTTGCGCCAAACACCAAACGGTCTGGCACTCATGACAAATGCGAACGGCCCCTACAGCACGCGCGCCACGCTGCGTGGGGTGGTGACGGGACCAGATGCCGCGGTGGATTTCACTGTTGCAATGCCGAATATGGCGGCTGTTGTACCGAAACTTAATGGACCACTAAGCGTCAACGGAAATGCTGCGATGACCCCCGTGGGGTGGCGGATCGAGACATCGGCCCAAGGGCCATCAGGCACGCAGGCACAGGTCGCAGGACTTGTCGGGAATGACGGGCAGCTTAACCTTGATATCAGCGGCAATGCGCCGCTTGGCTTGTCGGGTCCATTCATCGCGCCACGCAGTTTGCAGGGGCAGGCGCGGTTTGATCTGGCGCTCAATGGCCCCGCCGAACTTGGCTCGCTCAGCGGTACAATCCAAACCTCGGATGCAACACTCACGGCGCCGAATTTGCGGGTGGGGCTTGAAGGGATCAACGCTAACATTGCACTCGCCAATAGCCGCGCCACGATTGACATCACAGCCAATGCCAGCGGTGGGGGCACGCTTGCCATAAACGGTGGCGTCGGCCTTGTGGGGGATTTGCCTGCCGATCTGGACATCGCCCTTAACCAAGTTGTGCTGATTGATCCGCGTCTTTACCGCACTTCGCTTTCGGGTGCGCTGCGGGTGTCTGGTCCCTTGACGGGGGGCGCAGGGATTGCAGGCAATGTGACCATCGGCGAGACATTCGTGACAGTTCCGTCCACTGGCCTGACCAGCATCGGGGATATCCCGCTGATCACCCATGTGGGGGCCAGTGCTGCCAATCTTGAGACCCGCCGCCGTGCGGGTCTGCTGGAGGAGGGGGCAGCCACCGACCCCGCGCAAATCGGGAGCAGCGGACCGGGCTTTGGTCTCAACGTGACGGTCGATGCACCGGGCCGTATTTTTGTGCGCGGGCGCGGGTTGGATGCGGAACTTGGCGGGCGGCTGCAAATTACAGGTACCACCAACAACATCATCTCCGCAGGGCGGTTTGATCTGGAGCGGGGGCGTCTGGATATCCTGGGTAAGCGTTTTGATCTTGCCGAAGGCTCGGCGCAGTTTCAGGGCAGTCTGATCCCCTACATCCGCTTTGTGACAACCACCAGCACAGCGACAGGCACGGCCAGTATCATCGTTGAAGGTCCCGCTGACGCGCCCGAGGTCACTTTTGAGAGTTCCCCCGCAGGGCCACAGGACGAAGTGCTGGCGCAGCTCTTGTTTGGTCGTAACCTGTCCGAAATATCAGCCTTCCAAGCGCTGCAACTGGCAAATGCTGTGGCCACTCTTGCAGGGCGTGGCGGCAACGGTGTCGTAGGCAATCTGCGCGACCGCTTCGGCCTTGATGATCTGGATGTGACTACCACAGACAGCGGCGAGACTGCGTTGCGCGTGGGTAAATATCTGACCGACAATGTCTATACCGATGTGACGGCCGCGTCTGATGGCACGGGGGAAGTATCCCTCAACATCGACATTACGCCAAACCTCAAAGGGAAGGCGACCCTTGGCTCAGACGGAAATTCCTCAATCGGGCTGTTCTTTGAGAAAGATTACTGATCGGTCTCAGGTCGCAGGTGTAAACCTGCCAAAGCCGCCGCGCTTGAACAGCAGCCCGTCGCGTTCCTCGGGCTGGATCGCGGCGGAGGTGATCTGACCCAGAATGATCGAATGATCTCCCGCGAGGTGTACCGCGTAGGTGTCGCAGTGGAACGTTGCGAGGCAGCCGTGCAGAGTTGGCGCCCCATTGGGACCCGCTTCAAACGGATAGGGGCTAAAGTCATGGCCCTGCTTTGCAAAATGCATTGCCAAATCGGTCTGTTCCGCGCTCAGCACATGGATGCAAAAGGCATCGGCATTGGCGAATGGATCGTGCCGTTTGGAGCTGCGTGCCGCGGACCACAAGACCAATGGTGGATCAAGCGAGACGGACGAAAACGAGTTTGCCGTCATCCCCAACGGCCCCGCATCTGTCTGTGCGGTAATCAAGGCCACGCCAGTACCAAACTGCCCCAACGCGCGGCGCAGATCAGTGGTGCGGGTCGGATCGGGGGTAAAGCGGTGCATGTTAGTCTCCATATGCGGCAGCGGTGCCACGCGCACTCTGAATTGTCCAGTGTTCAGGGCAGTTTTACATGCAGCCTCGCACGCTAAGTAGCGCTCTGAATGAGAAGGAAAATGCCATGAGGAGATATCTGCAGAGCAATCCGTGATGATTTTAATGAAACGGCTGCTTTGCGGGGCGAAGCCGCCCTTGCCGTCCGCGCGGCCAATGGCTGCATTTTCAAATGCGGCACCGGTAGTGAGACGCACCTTAGG
>CAWVWS010000132.1:0-8161 GCA_963933905.1 uncultured Sulfitobacter sp. | reverse complement strand
CGATTCAACTTAAACCCGATCCACCAAATGCCGGGACTGAACACCTAACACTTCCATGACGCGGGGGCGTCCCAGACGGGCTTTTGCGCTTCTGCTTGTGCTTGTGCCGCAGTTAACCCCACGTCCTCTAGCTGGTCAGGGTCCAGTCTGGCAAGGGCGCGGCGGCTGCGGAGCAGGGCGAGGGCACTACGCAGGGACAACCGCACTGTGCGGCGATTCGAAAGGGGCAGGGTAAGGGCGGTGCGCATGGGGAACTCCATAATAAGTGATGATATGTATCTTTTTCATTCTCGTTCTTGATGAATGGCATGGGGCCAGTCATAATGATAACGAATGTTATTGATGTGTCTCATTTGAATTGGTGATGTATGCGAAATCTTGATCTTGCGACCCTGCGCGCCTTGGTGGCTGTTGCCGATGCAGGCGGTGTGACCCGTGCGGCGGGGTTTTTGCACCTCACGCAATCGGCCGTCTCTATGCAGCTTAAACGGCTGGAGGAATTGCTGGATGTGCAACTGCTTGATCGCAGCGGTCGCGCGATTGCCTTTACGGCGAGTGGTGACCAGCTGCTGACCTATGCCCGCCGCATGGTCGCAATGAATGATGAAGCGGTGGCGCGGCTGACGGCGCAGGAGTTTGCGGGGCGCCTCCGCCTCGGAGTGCCGCATGACATTGTGAACCCTGCCATTCCGCAGGTCCTCAAACAGTTCAACGCGATGTTCCCTGCCATCCGCATCATGCTGGAATCCTGTCATACCCGCACGCTGAAAGAGATGTTTGCCAAGGGAGAGTGCGACATCATCCTGACCACCGAAACCGAAGTGGAAGCGGGGGGCGTTACTTTGGCAAAGCGGCCGCTCCACTGGATCGGTGCGCGGGGCGGGGCGGCATGGCGGCAAAGGCCGCTGAGCATTGCATATGGGCGCCTTTGTACGTTTCGCCCGTTGGTTGTGGGAGCGTTGGACCGCGCGGGGATCGAGTGGCAGATGCTGCTCGAGACGGATAACGACAGTGCGATCCATGCCACTGTCAGTGCTGATCTGGCCGTACACACCGCGATTGAGGGGACCGAGCCGCAGCAATTTGCGCGAATCGATCACGCGGGTGCCTTGCCGGAATTGCCCGATCAGCTGATAAATATGTATATCGCCCAAGGTGACGTTTCGGAACCCATGCAGCAGCTCGCGGCATTGTTACAGGCGCGTCTGGGTGAGAAATAGCATCGTCTGAAGCGTTCCCGCGTGCCTGTGGTGATACGTGCGCAAGAATGGTCGCGGCGGAGTATAGGCCCTCTGAGTGAAGAGAGGTGGAATTCAAGTGCCTCATATCATTTTCGTTTCTGGCGTATGAATGTCACCGCCATAGCGGTTCATGCGCTTTGGATAGTGCGTCAGACAGACGGTACCATCGGGATAGGCCTTCGTGTTGTGTAGGGAGATCTGAACTGAAAAAGGCGGAAATTTGTGGCGAATATTGCAAATCATGCAGCAGTCCACCGCCCTTTGCGGGGGCAGAAACATCGCATATGGTGCAGCCCTCGTAACCAGTCGGGTCGCAGCCGTGATGTCACGGTCCAGCACCATAGCTCTGATTGTGTTTCGTGCGTTCGTATCAGGGAAGTTTGGTTACCATGACCCATATCGTTGACACCCATGTGGGTCAGAAAATTCGCCAGCGCCGTTGGCTCATCGGGATGACCCAGCAAGAGCTTGCTGCGGCTGTCGGTATCAAGTTCCAGCAAATCCAGAAATATGAAACGGGGGCGAACCGTGTGAGTGCGTCGCGCTTGTGGGACATCTCCGAAGCGCTGGGCGTGCCGATTGCCTATTTCTTTGCAGGGTTGCGGCGTGAAGAGCGGACCCCACAGGTGGATATCCCCGTTGATCTGTTGGCGGATAAAAAGGCGATGGGCCTTGTCCGCTCCTATTATGCGATGCCCTGTGACCATCGCCGACGCCTGTTCGAGTTGGCCCGCGTGTTGAGCGATGTTGCATAAGAAATTTGGTTAAGGTCGACACAGCGCACTTGCATGGCGGCCAGCGGAGTGAGACCACCGTGGTATGAATATTGACCAGGCATTGACCGACGAACTCACCCATGTGGCGCATTTAACGGCAGATGCTGCGCGTGACGTGATATTGCCCTATTTCCGCAGTGAGGGATTGGGGCAGGAAAACAAGCTGGCTGGTGGCTATGATCCCGTAACAGAGGCTGACCGCGCAGGCGAAGCGGTGATGCGCGAAATTCTGGCGCAGCACCGCCCTGACGACGCGATCCTGGGCGAGGAGATGGGCACTAAGGCGGGAACAACGGGGCTGACATGGGTGCTCGACCCTATCGACGGCACCCGCGGGTTTGTGTCTGGCACGCCGACATGGGGTGTTTTGATTGCAGTGGGGGATACCTCTGGACCCTTTATCGGGATCGTGGATCAACCCTATATCGGGGAGCGTTTTATCGGGACACCTGAAGGCGCCAGCTTGATCCGTGGCACCGAGCGCCGCGCCATCCGCACCCGCGCCGCGCGCCCCTTGTCCAAAGCTGTGGTATTCACAACTTTTCCGGAAGTCGGAAGCTCCGAAGATGGAGTTGCCTTTCATGCGGTAGCATCTCGCGCCCAACTTACGCGCTACGGGATGGATTGCTATGCCTATGCGCTGGTCGCTTGCGGTCAGGTTGATCTGGTGATCGAGGCGGGGCTGAACGCCTATGACATCCAAGGGCCGCTGGCGCTGATCAAGGCGGCAGGGGGTATTGTGACCGATTGGAACGGAGGGCCTGCGCATGACGGGGGCCGCGCAATTGCCGCCGCAAATGCGCAAATCCATGCCGAGGCGCTGGCGATCCTTCGGGCGCATGTCGGCACATGAGTGTAACCCTGCTGCGCGGCGCACAAACGATCCTCACCATGGACGACAGACGGCGCGAACTGGCGGGGCATGATATCGTTATGCGTGATGGGGTAATTGCGCAGATTGGTATGGGTCTGGTCGCACCCGATGGCGCTGAAGTATTGGACGTGTCGGGGTGTCTGGTCACACCGGGATTGGTCAACACACATCACCACCTGTACCAAAGCCTCACCCGCGCGGTGCCGGGCGGGCAGGACGCGCTGCTGTTTGGCTGGTTACGCACGCTTTACCCAATTTGGCAAAAATTCACGCCTGACCACATGCATGTCTCGGCCCAAGTGGGCTTGGCCGAACTGGCACTGTCTGGGTGTACGCTTAGTTCTGACCACCTTTACCTCTATCCCAACGGGGCGCGGTTGGAGGATACGATCCACGCCGCGGCCGAGATCGGCCTGCGCTTTCACCCCACACGCGGTGCGATGAGCATCGGGGAAAGTGCAGGCGGCCTGCCACCCGATACGCTGGTTGAAGACGAAGACGCTATTCTGGAGGATTGCATCCGCGTCATCGACGCCTTCCACGACCCAGCCGAGGGGTCCATGTGCCGTGTGGGTATTGCACCCTGTTCGCCGTTTTCAGTGAGCACGGACCTGATGCGCAATGCCGCCATTCTGGCGCGGGACAAGGGCGTCATGCTGCACACCCATCTGGCCGAGAACGACGAGGATATCGCCTACTCGCTGGAAACTTTCGGCTGTCGTCCGGGTGAATATGCAGAGAGTTTGGGCTGGGTTGGACCTGATGTCTGGCATGCCCATTGTGTCAAGTTGGACCCTTCGGAGATTGAACTGTTTGCGCGCACGGGAACGGGTGTTGCCCATTGTCCCTGTTCAAACTGCCGCCTTGGTAGTGGCATCGCCCCCCTGCGTGCGATGCGTGATGCGGGTGTTCCTGTGGGCCTTGGGGTTGATGGCTCTGCCAGCAATGACGCGGGCAATCTGGTGGCCGAGGCGCGTCAGGCGATGCTGCTCCAACGGGTGAGCCTTGGGGCGGATGCCATGAGCGCACGCGAGGCGTTGGAAATTGCCACGCGCGGGGGCGCGGATATTCTGGGCAGGCCTGATTGTGGCCGCCTTGAAGTTGGGAAACGGGCGGATATTGCCGTTTGGGACATTTCGGGAATTGAGGCGGCAGGGTCATGGGACCCCGCTGCGCTGCTTTTGGCTGGTCCCACAACCGTGCGGGATCTTTTTGTTAATGGTCGCGTTGTAGTGAAACAGGGGCATGTGGTTACAGTAGATATGACCGCACTTTTGTCACGGCAACGCCAGTTGGCTCACCAATTAAAGGAGACGCTCTAATGCGCATCGCACTCACACTCATTCTGGGACTTGCACTGGCCGCTTGTGGCGGGACCAGCCCCGCACCTGTGGCACAGCAATCGGTACAATCAGGTGGCTCTGCCGCAGCAATTGTAAACACCATTCGCGGACAGGCTGGTGCAGCAGCGGTCAAGCGCAGCAGCATTCTGGATGCCGCCGCCAAAGTGCATGCCAACGACATGGCGGCAAATAATTTCTTTGGCCATACGGGCAGCAACGGATCTACCGTCGGGAAACGTGCGAAAAAGGCAGGTTACAAATGGTGTGCTGTCTCGGAGAATGTTGGCAAAGGATACGCCTCCCAAGCCAGTGCGATTGAAGCGTGGCGCAAGTCGCAAGGGCATTACCGGAATATGGTCAACCGCAAATACCGCGAATTTGGTCTTGCACGGTCAGGCGACAACTGGGTGATGGTACTGGCTGCCAAACGCTGCTGAGGCTGGTTTCAAGCACTTTTGGAAGGGCCTGCGACACAGGCCCCGCCAATCCATGTGGCACGTATCGCGCGGTCATCGCCCAGCATGAGCGTGGCAAAGACGTCCTCCCAGACAGAACTGGAGCGGTTGGCGCGCTGCGCAATCGCGTGGGTCGAGCGCAGGTCGAGAACCGCGATGTCCGCGAAATGCCCTGCCGCAAGATGCCCGATCTCATTGCTCATATGTAGAGCGTTGGCAGAGCCTGCGGTGGCAAGCCACACCAACTGCGCCGCATGCAGGGGATGGCCGTGATGTTGCGCCGCCTCATAGGCTGCAGCCATGGTGCGCAGCATGGAGAAGGACGACCCGCCCCCTGTGTCTGTGGCCAGCCCCAATGGAATACCGCTTGCTGCCAGCGCGGGCAGATTGAGTGCGCCAGAACCGATGAAAGCGTTGGAGGTAGGGCAATGGATCACACGGCCCTGCACCTCGGCGAGCCTGTCCACTTCACGCTGGGTCAGGTGGATCGAATGGCCGTAGAGGCCACGCGCGCCCAGCAACCCATGCGCCTCATAGGTGTCCAGATAATCACGCGCCTGCGGAAATAACTCCCGTACCCATTCAATCTCGTCCGTCTGCTCGCTTAGATGGGTTTGCATCAGGCAGTCAGGATGCTCGGCCCAGAGCGCGCCCAATGCGCTCAGTTGCTCTGGCGTTGACGTGGGCGAGAAACGTGGCGTTATCGCATAGCGCGCGCGTCCTTGGCCATGCCACTTCTCCAGCAATGCTTTGCTGTCGTCATATGCTGATTGCGCGGTGTCGCGCAGATCATCGGGGGCGTTGCGGTCCATACATGTTTTGCCCGTGACCACAGCCTGTCCGCGCTTGGCCGTTTCGGAAAACAGGGCATCAACGCTGGCCGGATGTATCGTGGCATATGAAGCGACCGTTGTCGTGCCATGTGCTGCTGTCAGGTCCAGATAACGCGCGGCAATCACTGCCGCATAGTCGGGATCGGAAAAACGTGCCTCTTCGGGGAAGGTGTAGGTGTTGAGCCAGTCGATCAGCCGCTTGCCCCAGCTCGCGATCATTGCCGTTTGCGGATAATGGACATGGGCATCGATAAATCCCGGACAGATCAGATCACTGCCGTAAGAGACAATCCTCGCTTGCGGGTGCGCCGTTTTCAAGATGGCTGCGTCGCCCACAGCCCGAATATGGGCGCCTTCCAAAAACACCGCACCTGCGCTGTTGATATGGACACAGTCCTCCCAAGGCATCTCGAAGGGATTGCCGCTGAAGGTGAGGGTCTGGCCAGTGAGGAGGGTCTGTGTTTGCATGAAGACGGTTGTACCTGTTTGCGGTGTTCAGGCAATGGGGGAGCGCCCTAAATCCACTCATGTAGACCCTTGAGGCCATTGTGGTTCACGCCTTGCCTGCCTATGTTGCGCCAAACGCTTATGGGGGTAGCACGCATGTCGGATCAGGTGTTTGAGACGGACCATGAAAGCGGCGAACCCGAAGCCTATGTTCTGAACAAGCGTGACGTTTCCGCAATTCTCTATGCGGTCGAGATAGACGAGCGGGAAAAGCTGGTCGAGCTGATGGAGCCGCTGCACGCAGCCGATATCGCCGACCTTTTGGAACAGATCAGCTCGTTTGACCGTGCGCGTCTGATCCGTCTTTATGACCGTGAGTTTGACGGTGAAATCCTCTCTGAGCTGGACGAGGCTATCCGCGACGAAGTGGTCGCTTTGCTCACGCCGCAAGTGTTGCAAGAAGCGATGCGCGAGTTGGACAGCGACGATGTTGTCGACATTCTCGAAGACCTTGAGGACGCGCAGCAAGCGACGATCATGGGCGCGCTCGATGAGGGCGACCGCGCTGCCGTCGAGCAGGCCATGTCCTATCCGGAGTATTCCGCAGGCCGCCTGATGCAACGCGAAGTTGTCATGGCACCCGAGCATTGGACTGTTGGTCAGGCGATTGATTACTTGCGCAAAACGCCCGAGGCGGAGCTGCCCGACCAGTTCTACCACATCATTATAGTCGATCCGCGCCTGCATCCCGTCGGCAATGTGACACTGGGCAAGCTTATGCGCTCGAAACGCGAGACACGGCTAACGGCGCTGTATGAAGAGACGTTCAAGGTCTTTTCCGCCACGCAAGTCGAGGGCGACGTGGCCTATGCTTTCAACCAGTACCACCTGATTTCTGCGCCCGTTGTGGATGAGGATGGCCGCCTGATCGGTGTGATTACCATTGATGACGCCATGGCCGTGCTGGACGAGGAGCATGAAGAAGACATCCTGCGCCTTGCGGGTGTTGGGGAAAGCTCGCTCTCGGACCGCGTGATCGAGACGACAAAGCAACGCCTGCCGTGGTTGGCCGTGAACCTCGTTACTGCGATTGCCGCCTCCATGGTTATCGCGCAGTTCGAGATGGCACTGGCCCAGATTGTGGCGCTTGCAGTGTTGATGCCGATTGTTGCGTCGATGGGCGGCAATGCTGGCACCCAAAGCTTGACCGTCGCTGTGCGCGCGCTTGCGACCAAAGACCTCACCGGCTCGAACGTGTGGCGGGTGATCCGCCGTGAATGTCTGGTGGGGCTTATCAACGGAACCATCTTTGCCATTGTCATGGGTATTGTTGGCGTGATCTGGTTCGGCTCGCCCGCGCTGGGCGGTGTGATTGCTGTCGCGATGGTGGTGAACATGGTGGTGGCAGGGCTGGCGGGAACAGGCATCCCGATTGTGTTGGAGCGGATCGGCGTTGACCCTGCGCTAGCTTCTGGGGCGTTTGTGACAACGGTTACGGATGTCGTTGGCTTCTTTGCCTTTCTCGGGCTGGCGGCTGCGGTGCTGCTATGAGCATGACCGAGGTCAAAGCGGCAGCGCGCAAATCGGCATTTGCCCGTCGCAAGCCGCTTTTTGAGCAGGCCATTGCAGCGCAGGCAGGGTATCTGAGCGAAGTTCTGGCGGGCTATCGTGGTGTGCCAGTGTCGGGCTTTATGCCGATCCGCACCGAGATTGACCCGCGCCCCGCAATGGGCGAGGCGGCGGCGCATGGCACGGTCGGTGTACCCGTGATCGAGGCCGAGGCGCAGCCGTTGAGGTTCGCGCGCTGGACGCCAGAGGCGGAGATGGTGGCGGGGCCGTTCGGCGCGTCCGTTCCTGCGGTGCTGGAATTCTTCGAGCCTGAAATCCTAATCGTTCCGCTGCTGAGTTTTGACCGTAAAGGCGGGCGGCTTGGCTATGGCGGCGGGGTTTATGACCGTACGCTCGAGATGCTACGCAGCCGCCGTGCAACGCTTGCCATCGGGTTCGCCTTTGCAGGGCAGGAGGTTGAGGCGGCCCCCTTGGAGGCGACGGATCAACCGCTCGATCTGATTGTGACTGAAGCGGGTGTGATCGAGATTGGGTAACGTATCTTGCAATTTCACTTTGCTGGAAGCTGCGATGGTCTGCTATGCGGGACGAGGACGGAACCGCTCTCGCGGTATTGGCGCTTT
>CAWVWS010000131.1:0-8277 GCA_963933905.1 uncultured Sulfitobacter sp. | reverse complement strand
GGAATACAAAGTGATTTGAGGGGGAACCTCAGGTCAATTCAGGCGCGGGAGTATATTTACTATTATGCGTTCCATTCATCAAAAAAAGAACGCATAAGTTTCCGTATCTCAATCAGGATTGACTCCATGAGCGCAACAGAACTTAAAGTCCTGACCCTCACTCAAATGACCAGTGGAGAGGAATGGCGGTTGGGTCTGGCTCACGACAAGCCCTATCACGCGCTCTTTTGGTTTACCCGCGGAGAGGGCCGTATCCTGTTGGAGGGGCGCCGTCGCGGTCTGGGGCCGCATAACGCTGTTTTCATCCCGGCGGGCAGCTTGTTTTCGGTTGATTTGGGGCGTCAGTCTTTAGGTCAGGTTGTGACAATCCCCGTTGGCACGCCCCTGCGCCTGCCCGATATGCCGCGGCACCTGCGGGTGCTTGACGGTCAAGTGCAGTCAGAATTGTCAGCAATAATTGATGGCGCACAGCGCGAGCAGTCGGTGAAACGCCCCCTCTATCAGGACGCAATGGAAGCCCATTTCGCGCTCATGTCTGTCTGGCTGCGCCGTCAGATCGCGCTGGAAGAACATGTTCCCGCCAAACGCAGCGCGGGAGAGCGGCTTTCACGGGATTTCGTGCGGCTGATTTCGCAACATTATACCTCCGGCGCGTCCATGGTATTTTACGCCAAGGAATTGGGCGTCACGCCGACCCATCTTACCCGCGTGGTAAAGCAGGCAACGGGTAAAACCGCTGCCGAGTTGCTGACCGAGCGTGTCGTCTATGCTGCGCGCCTGCTGCTCGGAGAGACAGGCCATCCCGCCCGCAATATCGCCCAAGACCTCGGATTCGGCAGCGCGGCCTATTTCACCCGCTTCATGCAGCAACATACGGGCATGACACCCACACGCTTGCGCAAGACTGCAACCACAGCCGCGCAGACGCCCAAACCACTCTTGGCAGCGCGTAGCTGACGGGCATCGCAGGCGCATCACCCTGCCTATTATCCAAAACCGACCCCACAGGTCGTTAATAACACATATTTCGTCTCCCCTTGTCATTGACGCCACCTGTTAACTCGTGCCTCATGGCTACGTCGGTTTGCGCGGGACGTGTGGACCACCACCAAAAGCCCGGCAAACGGGCGACAAGAAAAACAAGATCCGGACAATCTGGATCGGGGGGAAACGATCATCGGGTGCGGTTTTGCTGCGCTGACGGGCTATGCTGGCCCCTTTCCCCTGTAAAACGTATCTATGGGCATCTGCCCCAATCAGACAAGCGGGAGCCTCCCGTTTGTAGCCAACGACAGGGACGACCATTCATGGGAATTTTCATCCTCAGACGTCTGGGTGTGATGCTACTGACGGCGCTTTGCCTGACGTTCATCGTATTCTGGCTGACGAACCTCTATCCGAACCTCGAAAAACTCGCCAAAACCCAAGGTAACTTCCGCATGAGCGACGAGGCCGTGTCTTCCTACCTCGGGGATCGCGGCTATCTTGAGCCTTTTCCGATCAAATTCGGTCAATGGCTTGGAGTTGCCCCTGGCTGGGTCACCGAGAAAGAGGATGGCACAGTCTTTGGCCGTTGCTTTGACGAAGGCACTCCCGAGGAAGAGCGCGACAGTTTTTGCGGAGTACTTCAGGGCGATTGGGGTCAATCGACGGTCTTCAAAGATGATGTCGGCAGTATCGTTGCCACGCGTCTGGCCTTGACGGGCAAGCTAATGTTCTGGGTTTTGGTGCTGATGGTCCCTTCTGCACTTATTATCGGAGTGCTGGCGGGGATGCGCGAAGGCTCCAAACTGGACCGCTCGCTCTCCACGGTCTCGATTGTAAGTACTGCGACCCCTGAATATGTTTCTGGTGTTATTTTCATCGCGGTCTTTGCCTCCTCTGCCTTTGGCCTCAAATGGTTTAAAGGGTCGGCGACTTCAGCAATGGAGAGTGCTAATTTCGAGAACTTTTTTCTGCCGGTCCTCACCATCTCGCTTTATGGCATGGGATATATCGCGCGAATGACACGGGCCTCCATGACCGAAGTGATGACAGCACAGTATATCCGCACGGCCCGCCTCAAAGGCGTGAGCTTCAAAAACATCGTGCTGAAACACGCCCTGCGCAACGCGCTGATCGCGCCCTTTACCGTCATCATGTTGCAAATCCCGTGGCTGCTGAACGGGGTTGTGATTGTCGAAACGCTCTTTAACTACAAGGGCTTTGGCTGGGTGCTGGTCCAAGCGGCAGGTAACAACGACATCGAACTGTTGCTCGCTATCTCCGTCGTGTCGGTGATCGTGGTGCTGCTTACGCAGCTAATCTCGGACATCGGCTATGTCTTCCTCAATCCACGCATTCGCATTTCATAAGGGAGGGCTGACACATGGAACAACTCACTTGGACGGGCGCACTGTCGCCACTCAATCTTTTCCTCTTCCTTGCGGTTGCTGTGCTGGTCATTGCGATTGTCAGCCAGATACTGCTGAGCTTTGTGCCATCGGGTGATGTGCGAATGGCCCATGCCAACGGGACGCTGGACGCCGACAAAGGCGTGTCAGGGTTCATCGGGATGATCACGCAATATGCCTTACTGGTCACGCTTGGCATAGTCGTCATCTATGTACTGGCAGGTATCTTTATGGGGACTGGCGCAGGCATCATCGGGGGCATGGCACAACAGCTTTTGCCCGTGTGGATCGCCCTGATCGTCACCTTTGCCCTCTCGATCACGTTCAAGCGCAAGCTGGGCCTTTATGGTAAGTTGTTTGACAGCACCGTGGGCATGATCGGCTTTGGCCTCGTGATGTTCTGGGTCTTTGCGGGCTTCTTTGGTGGGGTTCTTGACCTCATCATTACCCACGACACGCTTAGCCAGTATTCAGGCATGAAAAACAAAACCCCCGGCACACCGTTGCGCGGTGCGGATGGGGAATATGCTTATTTCCTGCTCGGCGGTGACAACCTTGCACGGGACGTGTTCAGCCGATTGTTTGACGGCGCATGGATTGTTGTTCTGATCGCACCGATGGCCACGCTCTTTGCCTTTATGGTGGGGATCACGCTGGGCCTTCCTGCTGGCTATTACAGCGGCAAGCTGGATACAGTGCTGAGCTTTCTGGCCAACCTGATCCTCGCCTTTCCTGTGATCTTGCTGTTCTTCTTGCTGGTCACACCGGAAATTCGGGCAACCGGTATTCCGAACTATATGGCGGCCGTGCTGTTCTTCTTCCCGATCGCGTTTTTCTGCGTCTTGCTGAACTCGCGTTATTACACACAACCGACCGTGCGCACGCCGTTGCTCATTATCGTGCTGGGCGGCTTGTTCTGGGCCTATCTGTCGCTCATCTCCAATGAGGGAGCAATTGTTTCGAACGATGACTATACCCTGCCCGGTCTGCCCATGGCTCTCGACTGGATCAACATGCCCGGTGAGATTTTGGTGGTGTTTGTTTCCGTTGTATTTGTGAACGCGCCGACAGTGTTTCGTATCGTGCGCGGCCTCGCCCTTGATATCAAAACCCGCGACTATGTAGCCGCCGCGCAAACCCGCGGTGAAGGGCCTTGGTACATCATGCTCTGGGAAATCCTGCCCAACGCACGTGGGCCGCTGATCGTCGATTTCTGTTTGCGCATCGGCTATACTACCATCCTGCTTGGAACCCTTGGTTTCTTTGGATTGGGTCTGGCCTCGGAAAGCCCCGACTGGGGAACCACCATCAATGCGGGACGGCGCTTGTTGTCGATCTATCCCCATGCGGCGATTGCCCCTGCGGTGTCTTTGCTGACGCTGGTGCTGGGTCTGAATTTGCTGGCGGATGGTTTACGCGAAGAAAGCCTGCGCGACTGAATTGAGCGGGGAAATTCGGGGGCTGGCCCCCGGACCCCCGGAATTTATTTGGCCAAATGAAGAGAGAGCGACTTCTTCGTTTTGCACTTGGGAGAGTTGAAAATGCCGAAGACCGATTATGACGGCCCCATCCTCGAGATCGATAAACTGTCGATTTCCTTCTTTACGCGGTTGCGCGAAATCCCTGCTGTGATGGATTTTTCTGTTTCCGTCAAACCCGGTGAGGCGGTGGGCCTTGTAGGCGAGAGTGGCTGTGGCAAATCCACTGTGGCGCTGGGCGTGATGCAGGATCTGGGCAAGAACGGGCGCATTGTAGGCGGCTCGATCAAGTTCAAGGGGCAGGACCTTGGCGAGATGTCAGATGCAGAGTTGCGCAACATCCGCGGTTCCGAGATCGCGATGATCTATCAGGAGCCGATGGCATCGCTGAACCCTGCGATGAAGATCGGGCGCCAGTTGATGGAAGTGCCGATGATCCACGCAGGCATGTCCGAGAAGGAATCCTATGACCGTGCGTTGATGGTTGTCACCGATGTGAAGCTGCCAGACCCCAAGCGTATCCTTGAAGCCTACCCGCATCAGTTGTCGGGTGGTCAGCAGCAGCGGATCGTGATTGCAATGGCCTTGATGAGTGAGCCATCGCTGCTCATTCTGGATGAGCCGACAACAGCGCTGGACGTTACTGTCGAGGCAGCTGTGGTCGAGTTGGTGAAGGATCTGGGCAAGAAATACGGCACTTCGATGCTGTTTATCTCGCACAACCTCGGGCTGGTCCTTGAGACCTGTGACCGCATCTGTGTGATGTATTCCGGCGAAGCGGTCGAGCGCGGCTCCATCGAGGATGTGTTTGACGAAATGCAGCACCCCTATACGCAAGCGCTGTTTCGATCCATCCCCCTGCCTGGTGCGGATAAGAACGCGCGCCCCCTTATTGCCATTCCCGGCAACTTCCCCTTGCCCCATGAGCGGCCCAATGGCTGTAACTTTGGTCCGCGCTGCGAATACTTCGAGGCGGGGTGCTGTGATCAGGGCTATATCCCCATGCAGGACGTGAAGGGTAATGAGCGCCACGCGACCCGCTGCGTGAAATTCGACGAGATCGACTGGCAAGCGCCACTAGAACTCGCCGAGGTCAAGAAGAAGGGCGAGATTGGCGAAGTCGTTCTCAAGATCGACAACCTCAAGAAATACTATCAGGTGGCGGCCAATGCCATGTTCGGCGGTGGCGATACCAAAGTGGTGAAGGCCAACGAGACGCTAAGTTTTGAAGCGCGAGAAAGCGAGACGCTGGCGATTGTGGGCGAATCTGGCTGTGGTAAATCCACGTTTGCCAAGGTGCTCATGGGGCTGGAGACAGCAACAGACGGGACAATCATGCTGGACGGTGAAGGCATCGGTGATGTGCCAATTGAAAAGCGGACCACCCAGAACGTGGCCGACATCCAGATGGTATTCCAAAACCCGTTTGACACGCTCAACCCTTCGATGACCGTTGGCCGCCAGATTGTGCGCGCCTTGGAAATTTTCAAAATCGGCAAGAGCGAAAAAGACCGCTGGCAGCGCATGCTGGAACTGCTTGATCTGGTGAAACTGCCGCGTGAATTCGCGACACGGATGCCGCGCCAGCTGTCTGGTGGGCAAAAGCAGCGCGTGGGCATTGCGCGCGCCTTTGCCGGTGATGCGCGGATTGTTGTCGCGGACGAGCCTGTTTCGGCGCTCGACGTATCTGTGCAAGCGGCGGTGACCGATTTGCTTATGGAAATCCAGCGTGAGCAGAAGACGACGCTGCTGTTCATCTCCCATGACCTCAGCATCGTGCGCTATCTCAGCGACCGTGTGATGGTGATGTATCTGGGCCATGTGGTCGAGCTTGGGACCACCGATCAGGTCTTTAGCCCGCCCTATCACCCCTATACCGAGGCGCTGCTCTCTGCGGTGCCAATCGCCGACACCAAGGTCAAGAAAAAGCATATCGTGCTGGAGGGGGATATTCCGTCAGCGATGAACCCGCCCTCGGGCTGCCCGTTCCAAACGCGCTGTGGTTGGAAGTCTAAAGTGCCCGGCAACCTGTGCGAGACCAAAGTGCCCGCCGTGCGCATGCTGGAGGGCAATCACCAGATCAAATGCCACCTGAGCGATGAAGAACTCTCCGCGATGGAGCCGGTGATCGAAATGGGGGATGTGGCAGCGGAGTAAGTGCCACATCAGAACAACCTTGGGTAAATCCTAATGCCGACACGTGATCCGAACGAAAACGGATGGAAAAGCTCTGCGCCGAACTGGATTAAACGTATGGGAGATCAGGGCGATTTCTCCCGTGAATTTATCCTAGACATACCCATGCTGAAGCGGGTTGAATTGGCGCGCCCCTCAAACGCCTTGGATGTGGGGTGCGGAGAGGGGCGATTTTGCCGTCTTTTGTCTGGCATGGGCGTCTCAACCACCGGACTGGACCCCATTGCCACCATGATTGATGCAGCCTGCAAAAGAGACGCAAAGGGTGACTATCATATTGGATTTGCCGAAGACCTGCCCTTCAAGAACGCATCTTTTGACCTTGTTGTCAGCTATCTAAGTTTGATTGATATTGATGACCCCGCTGTTGCCATTGCAGAGATGGCCCGCGTGCTTAGGCCAAATGGCCGCATGCTGATTGCAAACCTATCGAGTTTTGCAACCTCCAGCATGCCATTGGGAAAACGCATTTGTAGAGATACTGGTGATGAAATACGGCCCCTTGGGGCATATCTAGAAATCCAGAAGATGTGGCTTCAGTGGGGAGGCCTGCGTATCCAAAACTGGCATAGGCCACTATCATTTTACATGCAGTGTTTCCTAGAGCAGGACTTAGCACTTACATTTTTTGACGAACCCTTACCATCAGGAGGTCCCGAAAAGCTTGTGAAAGCGTATCACAGCATGCCGTATCAAATGATGATGGAATGGCACAAACCCGCAGGGTGACCCAGATCAGAACAGTGGCAACTCAAGCAGCGCCATTGCGATTACGCAGGGAAAGTAGGCTGCCGCGAAGAAGAATGAAGGGAAACGTGCGCGCATGGCGCTTGCCGCGATTGCCATAACGGGACCGGCGCAAAGGGCCAGAAGCGTCGGCATCATGATCATGTCGTTATACTCAAACCCTGGGCCCCAAGGCATGGCAGGGTTTTCCAGACCAGCAGCAATTGTACCTGCGATCATCCCCAGCACGGCGCCCATCAACATCGGTTTGATGTTGCAGCGCGCCGTGGGAGTTTCACCAACCATAGACGGGGAGCTGTACATAGAAGTTGCCGTGCCACCTTCGGTACGTGTCATGCTACCACGACCACCGGAGTAGTTGTTGATACGTGCGATACGCTGATTGAAGATATCCTGGCTCATGGTACTCACTTCCGTCTTACTCGTTACCCGTTAATCTATCGTTGGGTATTGGGGCCAGAATAGGGCGAAAGGGGGCTGTCAATTGGCCGGGAAAGCCGCAATCCAGTCAAACTCTGCGAAAGTCGTTTAATTTCAAGCAGAACAATAACGTATATGTATGTTTAAATTCAAAATCTGACGTTGGGTAAGCCTGACGTTAACTCTGTCAGCCTTTGCCCGCAATGATGCGGACATAGCTCTTTGTCTCGCGAAACGGGGGAATCCCACCGTATTTTTTCACGGCACCGGGCCCTGCATTGTAAGCAGCAAGCGCCAAACGCCATGATCCGAACTCTTTATACTGCATCTTGAGGTAACGCGCGCCGCCATCAAGGTTTTCATGTGGCACATTCGGATCCACGCGCAAATCCTTGGCTGTTCCAGGCATGAGCTGGGCCAGCCCGATAGCACCAGCATGGGACACTGCATTCGGGTTAAAGCGGCTTTCCTGATAAACGAGGCGCAAGAAAAGGTCCTGCGGGATGCCGTGCTTGTCGGCTGCGGCACGCGCCATATCCAGAAACAGACCCTTATAGCGGCCACGATATTTCTTCACCTTCACCGTATTGGCGCCATCATCCCATTTCGTGGGCGTGATGACTTTGGGCGGCTGAAGGCGTGCAGAGCTATGATATTGTTTGGACGCGCGATTATCGAGCAGCTTTTTCTGAGTGGCAAACAGCTTGCTGCGGCTCTTGGACGAGAAAATATCCGCACTCACAGGCGCACCGAGGCTGATCGTTCCCGCAATCATCGCTACTACTGCTATGCGCACATTGTCCCCCAGCCTTAAAATCTTTTTTGGAGAACTCTATATCAAAGATACCCGCAGTGACCAGACCTGTCTGCAAATCTCGCGGCATCTGAACGCTCATCCCCACAATCGCAGTGTCCCTGCGCCGCGATACCGTTATAAGTACCGCGATACGGATTGGCGGGATTCGGCCGATACCTGATAACATTTGATACCAGACACCAGACACCAGACACCAGACACCAGACACCAGACACCAGACACCAGA
>CAWVWS010000130.1:0-8330 GCA_963933905.1 uncultured Sulfitobacter sp. | reverse complement strand
CTTCCTCTCTGCAATTGCTCTCGCAGCAGCCGTTATCTTTTGGTTATGAGCCCTGGCCCTAGCGACCGCAGAAATCCTGCGCAGGGCGGAAACAATGCGTTAACGCCTTGTTGCACAGGGGTTTGGAGGGGGCGCGGTTCGTCAATTTCCTGTACACTCTGCGTACACCCCCAAGTGCACCGTTTTGGATTTTGGGGAGACGCATAGAGCGTACGTTGCGGATGTGTTGGCACACAGAAATGTGACTGCTCTGGCTTGTGAAATGTTGCTATGTCGGTGGGATAATTTGCATCTGGAGAAACGCCATGGCCCGCCCCTCAAAAACTAATAAGCGCAAGCGGGAACAGGCTCTTAAAGCATCTGGTGCGCCTCAGTCGGTCCTTCCTCGTGTGACGCGCCGCGGCGTAATGGGCGCGCTGGGCTGGGCCGCACTAGGCGTTGGCGTTGTGGGTGCAAGTGGGGCATGGGCGGTCAGCTCGTACATCCAATCCCAGCAGGAGCGGGATTTGACCCGCATCGGCAAGGGCGAGCCTGCTGTAGTCCAAATCCACGACCCTCAGTGTTCAATTTGCAATGCGCTCCAACGGGAGACGCGCAAGGCGCTGACACAGCTTGAGGGGCAGGCCCCGATTTATCTGGTGGCTGATTTGACCCAAACAGAGGGCGCTATTTTCGCGCAGCGCCACACTGTTCAGCATGTAACCCTGTTGGTCTTTGATGGAGACGGCAACCGTGTTGAAACGCTCGTTGGTAGCAAAACGCGGGCTGAGCTTGGCCTAGTGTTTGAACGCTATGCCCGCTAGTTCCCCGCGCTCTCCATTTTGCGGGTGGCAATTGTTTCCTCTAGCCAGCCGATTTTCATCTCTGGCACGGAGCTGAGCAGGAGGTCGGTGTAGTCGTCAAAGGGTGGCGCCAGCACTTGGGATTTGGGGCCGTAGCGGACGACTTCGCCTTGGAACATGACGGCGATGCTGTCGGCGATGGCTTTTACGGTTGCCAGATCGTGGGTGATGAAGAGGTAGGAGACGTCTTCGACCTTTTGCAGCTTCAAGAGCAGTTTGAGGATGCCGTCGGCGACGAGCGGGTCAAGGGCGGAGGTGACTTCGTCGCAGATGATGAGCTTTGGCTTGGCCGCCAATGCGCGCGCGATGCAGACGCGTTGTTTCTGGCCGCCCGAGAGTTCGGCGGGGTAGCGGTCTTGGAAGCCTTCGCCGAGTTCGATTTCGTCGAGGAGTTCCTGAATACGTTTTTGTTTCGCTTTGCCTTTGAGGCCGAAGTAGAATTCCAAGGGGCGACCGATGATCGTGCCGACAGTCTGGCGCGGGTTCATCGCTGTATCGGCCATTTGGTAGATCATCTGGAGTTCGCGCAGATCGTCCAAGGGGCGTGTGGCGAGGTCTGGTGTGAGGGTGCGGCCGTCGAAAGTGATCTCGCCCGCCGACGGGGGGAGCAGGCCGGTGATGACACGGGCGAGGGTGGATTTGCCCGAGCCGCTTTCGCCCACCACAGCCAGTGTCTGACCGGGATGGATGTCGACACTGATGTTTTTCAGCACATCGAAATTGGTGCCTCTGTAGCGCGCGGTGATGCCTTCGACGCGTAGGAGGGGTGTGTCCGTCGGGACCTTCTCCTCGTGTTTGATCGAGCGGACGGAAACGAGCGCTTGGGTGTATTCTTCTTGCGGATTATTGATGATCTGGTCGGTGGTGCCGTATTCGACCATGTCGCCCTGCTGCAGGACCATGATGTGGTCGCTGACCTGCGCCACCACGGCAAGGTCATGGGTGATGTAGAGGGCGGCCACGCCTGTGTCGCGGATGGCGTTTTTGATGGCGACCAGCACGTCGATCTGGGTGGTCACATCGAGGGCGGTTGTCGGCTCGTCGAATACCACCAGATCAGGCTGGGGGCAGAGCGCGAGGGCAGTCATGCAGCGCTGAAGCTGGCCGCCTGACACTTGGTGCGGGTAGCGTGAGCCGATGTTTTCGGGATCGGGCAGGCCGAGTTTATCGAACAGCGCCACGGCGCGCGCTTCGGCGTCTGATTTGGAGAATTTGCCTTGGCCGATAGCGGCCTCGGTGACTTGCTCCATGATCCGTTTGGCGGGGTTGAAGGAGGCGGCGGCGGATTGGGAAACATAGGTGACTTCGGCACCGCGCAGTTTGCGTTTGTCTGGCATGTTTGATTGCAGCACATCGCGGCCGTTGACCCAGACTTCGCCGCCTGTCAGCTCTACACCGCCGCGCCCATAGGCCATGGCGGCAAGACCGATGGTGGATTTGCCTGCGCCAGACTCGCCGATGAGGCCGAGGACTTTGCCAGCCTCAAGGTCGAAATCGACGCCATGCACGATGTCGATGTGGCGGGATTTTTCGCCAGGGGGATAGATGGTCGCGCCGATTTTGAGGCCGCGTACTTTCAGCAGTGGCTCGCTCATCCGCGGCCCCCTTTCAGTGAGGTGGTGCGAGAGAGGACCCAGTCGGCGATCAGGTTGATCGAGATGCACAGGATGGCGATGGCATAGGCGGGGTAGAGCGCCGCTTGGATGCCGTAGTTGATGCCTTCCTTGTTCTCTTTCACGATGCCGCCCCAGTCTGCCTGTGGAGGTTGTACGCCAAGGCCGAGGAACGACAGCGTCGACACGAAGAGCACCATGAAGATGAAGCGCAGACCCATCTCGGCCACGAGCGGCGAGAGTGCGTTGGGCAGGGTTTCGCGGAAGATGATCCATGCGATTTTCTCGCCGCGCAGGCGAGCGGCTTCGACGTAGTCCATCACGGTAATGTCCACGGCCACAGCGCGGGCAAGGCGGAAGACACGTGTGCTGTCCAGCAGGCCCATGAGGACGATCAGCGTGAGGATAGTGGTTGGCATGACCGAGAGGACCACCAGCGCGAAGATCAGCGAGGGGATGGACATGATGAGGTCGATAAAGCGGCTCAGGACCTGATCCACCCAACCGCCAGAGACTGCGGCGAAGAAGCCGAGTGTGGCGCCTGTGGTAAAGCTGAGGATGGTGGCGGCTGTGGCGATGAAGATTGTGGTGCGCCCGCCGTAGATCATGCGGCTCAGCAGGTCGCGGCCAATGCTGTCGGTGCCGAGCAGGAATTCGGAGGAGGAAGGCTCCCATACGTCGCCTACAATCTCGGCCATGCCGTAGGGGGCGATCCACGGCGCGAAGATGGCGCAGAAGAAGAAGATGGACGTGAAGAACAGGCCGAGTAGGGCTGCGGGGGGGATGCGGGTCATTTGGCTCTCCAAAAATTTAAGAGAGATATCAGGTTCTCATTCTGCACTGAGTGCCTCCCGGCGGCTTGCTTTGCAAAGTCGCTTGGTCGCACGAAATGAGTTTTTTCGGAGAAAAACTCATTTGGGATGCCTCAGTCTTGGATTGGTGACGATAGAGACAATGTCAGCCACTAGGTTCAGACCGATGTAGACTGCGGCGAAGATCAGGCCGCAGGCTTGGACAACTGGCACATCGCGTTTGGCGACGTGATCGACGAGGTATTGGCCCATGCCCGGATAGGCGAAGACCACTTCGACAACCACAACACCGACCACCAGATAAGCCATGTTGATCATGACTACGTTGACGATGGGGGCGACTGCGTTGGGGAAGGCGTGTTTGCGGATCACTGTGAGCATGCGCAGGCCTTTAAGCTCGGCTGTCTCGATATAGGCGGATTGCATGACGTTGAGGATCGCGGCGCGGGTCATGCGCATCATGTGGGCGAGGACCACGAGGGTCAGCACCATGACGGGGATCGCGATAGCGTTCAGCTTCTCTCCGAGGCTCATGCTGTCGTTCATGATTGCTACGGAGGGGAACCAGCGCAGTTTGATCGCGAGCCAGTACACAAGGATGTAGCCGATCATGAATTCGGGGATCGAGATGGTCGTGAGGGTCACGCCAGAGATGAGTTTATCGGGCCAGCGGTCTTTGTAACGTACGGCAAGAAGACCAAGGAAAATCGCCAGCGGGACCGAGATAACGGCCGCCCAGAAGGCGAGGAACATTGTGTTTTTGAGGCGTCCGCCAATGCTTTCCGCAATGTCGCGGCCATTGGTCAGTGCTGTGCCAAGGTCGCCCTGCAAAACACCGCCCAACCAGTTGAAATAGCGGGTGACGGGGGGCGTGTTCAGTCCCAGCTCTTCGCGCAGGTTGGCGAGGCTGACTGGCGTGGCGCCCTGTCCGAGAATTTGTTGCGCCACATCGCCTGGCAACATGGTGGTGCCTGCAAAAATGAGAATGGACGCGGCGAAGAGGAGCAGGATGCCCAGCGTTAAACGCTGGGCAACCAATTTAATAATAGGATGCACGGATTATGCCGTCTTCCATGTGTACTTGAACGTCTTCCAGTACATCTGCGGACCGCTTGGGTTGCCGACATAACCTTGGACGTCGTTGGAGATCGCATCCACGAAGTCGTTGAACATTGGCAGGATAACGCCGCCTTCTTCGTTCAGCATCTTGCTCATATTGGCGTAGATTTCCGTACGCTTGGCATCGTCCAGCTCGGAGCGTGATTCCATCAGCATGGCGTCAAAGTCGTCGCGCTTCCAGCGGGTGTCGTTCCAGTCTGCCGTGGAGAGGTAGGCTGTTGCGAACATCTGGTCCTGGACCGGACGGCCGCCCCAATAGGAGGCGCAGAAGGGCTGTACGTTCCATACTTCGGACCAGTAACCATCGTTTGGCTCACGCTTGATCTCCAGCGGGATGCCTGCCGCTTGGGCGGACTGCTGGAACAAGGCTGCTGCATCGACTGCACCCGGGAAGGCACCGTCTGCAACGCGCAGAACGATTGGGGAGCCGTCGTGGCCAGACTTTTTGTAGTGCTCTGCCGCTTTCTCAAGGGAGAACTCACGCTGTGGCACGGAGCCGTCGAACAGCGGGTATGCTGAGTTGATTGGCGTGTCGTTGCCGATGCCGCCGTAGCCTTGCAGGATTTTATCGACCATTTCCTGACGGTTGATCGCATACTTGAGCGACAGACGCAGATCGTTGTTGTCCAGCGGTGCTGTGTCGACGTGCGCGATAAAGACGTAGTGGCCACGGCCAGATACGTTTTTCACTGTGAGGTTTGGAGCGCGGTCCAGCAGCTTGGCAATCTTTGGCTCAACGCGGTTGATTGCGTCAACTTGGCCGGATTGCAGAGCGGCGGTACGGGCTGTTGCATCGTTCAGAACGATCAGCTCGACTTTGTCGTAGTGTGCCACTTCTTCTTGTGTGCCACCCCAGTAGTCAGAGCGACGTACGGCTGTGGCGCGGACGCCCGGCTCGTAGTCTTCCATGGTGTAGGCGCCAGTACCGATTGCGGCGGTTGGGTCGTCAAAGCCGCCGTTTGGCTGGATGATCAGGTGGTAGTCGGCCATCAGGAAGGGAAGGTCGGCGTTGCCTGTTTCCAGCTCACAGATGAAGTTGTTGCCGTCTACGGACATCGCTTTGATGCCAGTCATGATGCCGAGAGCACCCGATTTGGATTCTTCGTTGGAGTGACGCTCCATCGTTTTCATCACGTCTTCGGCGGTCACTTGTGCGCCAGTGGAGAAGGTACAGCCATCACGTACAGTGAATGTCCAGACGCTTGCATCCTCGGAGCCGGACCAGCTTTCTGCTACCAGACCGCGCAGTTTGCCGTCTTCGCCCAGCTCAACCAGAGGCTCGCCCCAGAAGAAGCCTGTGGCCAGTGGTGCATCAGACGCCCAGCTTGCCGGATCTTGTGTGTTTGTGCTTTCGCCTCCCGAGACACCCATGCGGAATGTGCCCCCTGCGACAGGTTTGGCATGTGCATCGGCAGAGGCCGTGCTGGCCAGCATCGAGTTTGCAACAGCGGCGGTGACGCCGAGCGCTGCGGCGCGGGCAACGAATTCACGACGGGTCATAAGACCCTCGGTCACAGCTGCGCTCAGCTTTTTGAGTTGAGTATTCATAGTGTCGTCTCCCAGTTGGAATCGCACGTCTTTTGCGTGCGCTTTTTTTGATTGGTGAATCAAGTTTGCGCATTTGGGCGCAGGTCGCAAGGGGTATTACCCTGCGTCCCACCCCTTGACACTACATCTGATCGCGCGGAACTGCGTCGCTGTGGTCGCGGGTGTAGACAAGGGTGCCATTCTCCCAAGCTTCGATTTTCGCGCTCAGGTAGAATGTGGTGGCATCGCTGTGCATGGTGCATTGTGTGCGGGTGCGCAGGTGGATGTCGTCACGCTCGATCTCGTCCTCCCAATCGCATGAGCCGCGCGCGGAGAGCGGATCGTCAGGATGGATGTCCCACCGCTCCCGCGCGACAGAGCCCGAGATAAGGCCGTGGTCGGCGTCGCGGATTTTGCCGAAGTCATCCTCGATCACAAGGCTGTGGATGCCTGTGGTCATGTCGGTTTCCTGGCGGCGGATGTGGTTTTCGGGTCTTATGGTTTCGGTTTGCCACGGGGCTGCGGCCTCGGGAGGCAGGAAGGAGACTTCGTCACCGCCTGCTGTGGGGCGTTGGGGCAGGGCGATACTGCCTTGGGTGACGGTGATCTGTGCGGCCTCGGGGGAGGGCCAGATTAGCGGCCAGTATGATGTAGAGATAGAGACGCGGATGCGGTGGCCTGCGGGAACGCGGTAGGCGATGTGATCGAGGTCGAGGGTGATTTCCGCTGTCTTGTCGGGGGTCATCACTTGGGGGTCTGCCGCGCTGTTGCGGTGTGACAGGTTTAGCACGCCGTAGGTGATGCGGGTTGCGGCACCGTCGGGGTGGATGTGGTTGAGACGCACGGCGATCTGGGCCTGCGGTTTGTCACTGCTCAACGTCAGGGTGAGGCGGGGCGCGCCGACGAGGTCCATATCCGCGTCGAGTGCGGCGGAGGTAAACGTGGCGGAGAGGGCATCATCGCTGCGCTGGTCGCCCGCCATTTCAGGGCCGAGCCAGATGGCGCAGTATTCGCCTGCTGCTGCGCCGCAATGGGCGGGGGAAGCGATTTTGGTGGTAATGTTCTGGGGGGCGTCGTTGAGGGTTCCGCCGTCTGTCAGGTGTAATGTCTGGATTGGAAGGTGGGTGGTGGCACCGCGTTCTTCCGCGATCCAGCGACCGGGGCGTTCGGTGTACCATGCGGCGGGGCGCAGGCCGTCCATGAGATAGGCGCGGTAGTCTGGGTCGTCTTCTACGCCAGTTTCTGCGCCTTTGAGCCAGTGGTCCCACCAGCGCAGCGCCTCTTGGAGAAAGCCGATGCGCGGCTCTGGTACTGCAAAGTGAGGGTATTTGTGGACCCACGGGCCGACGATGCCTTTTGCGCCGTCCAGTGCCTCGACCAGTTGCGGGACTGCGTTCTTATAGGCGTCGCCCCAGCCGCCGATGGCGAGTACCTTTGCTTTGATCTTTGAGTAGCCCTCGCAGACCGAGCCATGCTGCCAATAGGCATCACGGCGTTGGTGGCGCAGCCAGACGGAGGGCAGAAATGGTTCGTTCTCCAACCGCTCCAGCCACATCTCGCGCCAGTTGTCGCGCAGGGCGGGATCGGGGGCGCGGCTGGAATAGCTCCACATGGTGGCGCCCCATCCGAGGTTTTCGTTGAGCAGGCAGCCGCCTTTGTAATGTATGTCATCGGCAAAGCGGTCGACGGTGGAGCAGAGTGTAATGACTGCTTTGAGTGCGTCGGGGGCGAGGGCGGCGACCTGAAGAGAATTGAAGCCGCCCCAGCTGATGCCCATCATGCCGACGTGGCCGTTGCACCATGGCTGTGCTGCGGCCCACTGGATCACCTCAACAGCATCGGCGAGTTCCTGGGGCATGTATTCGTCTTCCATAACCCCTTCGCTGTCGCCATTGCCGCGCATGTCCACCCGTGCGCAGGCGTATCCTCGTGCGGCGAAATAGGGATGGGTCAGCGCATCACGCGCGCAGGTGCCGTCGCGTTTGCGGTAGGGCAAGAATTCGAGGATCAGCGGGACGGGATCATCTGTGGCATCCTCGGGCCGCCAGAGCCGCGCGGAGAGGCGAATGCCATCGGACAGGATAATCGGGTGATCGGGATCTTCTGCGACAGTGCGCAATCTATTGTCATTTTTTACCATGATCCGAGCGTCTGTTTCAGTTGGCCAGATGTCAACGGCATAGTGTTTGTGGCGAAACTAAGGCGTGTGGGGCTACTGTGACCTTACGCAGATAAAACTAAGGTTAACCGATGTCCATATATCGGGCGTTTGTGGCTCCAGACCCACACATATCGTGTTAGGGGGGATATATGGGTCACAAAGTACTGGATTTCCCCGCTAACATACGTGTGATGTGAGGTATTAAAGGTGAAATCATGGTGCGCTCGAACGGACCAGGTAGCAGCAAAACAAAAAA
>CAWVWS010000129.1:0-8534 GCA_963933905.1 uncultured Sulfitobacter sp. | reverse complement strand
GTAACCTGGACATTCCTCAAGACCTGTCAGTTGTCGGGATCGGGGATTTTAAAGGTTCAAGTGAAGTAGAACCGGGCCTGACAACTGTCCGCTTGCCTGCTCGGGAAATAGGGCGTTTGGCGGGGAACCACCTCAGCCAGTCGATAACGGGTGATTTGACGAACGAGCAAAGGGTTGGATGCGACATCGCGTTAATTGAACGCGGCACCTGTAAACCTCACTTTGGCGTATCGTGATGACCTTTGGTTCCTCGACACTCTTGGACAGAAACAAATTTTGTTTTCCTAAACTTGAATGCACAAAAGCCCACATCGCGGATATTAGCGCTGTTAGATTGCAGCGCGCATCTGCCAATAGCCTCCTTAGGCGCATTTGGATTGTGGAGACGGGTTTGTCCGCGAAGTCCGCTTCGAGCCCATAGTTACTGCTTCCCGTCAAACCCTTATGCGCAAGTTTCGGGTCGACCCGATTGACCTGATCGCGTTGGACTGGTGTCCAAACTCTAGGGATGCCTCCATGCTTCAAACCTCTATCGCCCTGATCCTCTTTCTTTTTCCACTTGCCTACAGCCCCGGCCCTGGAAACATGTTTTTTGCAGCAAACGGCGCACGATTTGGCTTTCGTTCAACGGTGCCGTCAAATGTGGGCTATCAACTCGCAACTTGGGTTGTGACTGCCGCGATAGGCTTTGGTTTTATTGCTGCTTTCGATCGGTTTCCCCAAGTTTTCATATTTCTGAAAACGGCAGGTTCCCTCTATGTGTTATGGATTGCATGGAAAATTTTCAGAGCGGGGACATTGGAGGGACACGAAACCGCAAAACCAGCGACATTTATTGATGGTGTTATTTTGCTTATTCTCAATCCCAAAGCCTATGTCATTATCGCGTTGATGTTCACCCAATTGCTTGGGCAATCGGAGGGCGGATGGGTTGTCACGGTAATTTTGATCACAACCGTTTTTACCATTAAAAACTTCATTTCATTTTCAATCTGGGCACTAATTGGAGACAAAATCGCCGGTTATTTTAGAACCCCTGAAAGCGCCCAAAAGCTCAACATGTTGTTCGGCATAATTTTGGCCGCAGTCGCTGTCTGGATGTTCCTTTCATAGCTCACTTTGTCCGCATAGCAGTCGTTGAGCCGCAATACCGATAGCATGAGACACTCGGCCCGATATCACGGTACCTGTGTTCCCGTAGCATTGCCCTCTACGTCGATACGACCTCATCCAAGTAGACCAAAGAGTGTCAGCGGTTCGTCTTTTACGTAGAAAACGCGCCTCGGTGCGGAGGCGCGTTTGTTCATCTTGGGCCGAGGAAGCGGCGGGATTTTAAGTGTTGGCTTCGCGGATTTTATCGGCGGCTTCTTTGTCGAACGTCACGCCATTGTCGGCGAGGTAAGTATCAAGCTCACCTGACAGCGTCATTTCGGTGATGATGTCACAACCGCCCACAAACTCGCCTTTGATATAAAGCTGGGGGATGGTGGGCCAGTCAGAGTAATCCTTGATGCCCTGACGGATATCCTCATCTGCCAGAACGTTCACATCGGCAAATTCGACGCCCATGTAGTTCAGCACGCCAGCGACCTTGGAGGAGAAGCCACATTGCGGCATCTCTTTTGTGCCCTTCATGAAGAGGACAACATCGTTGCTGGTCACGGTATCTTTGATTTTGGTGTTTGCGTCACTCATGGGTCTAGTCCTTGTTTTTTATAAATGCGGTATAAAACCGCCGTGCATAGGTTTCATCATCGGGCAGGGCTGCGACATTGACGTCGACGCCGTTTGTGGCATCACCTTGTCGCGTCCAAATTTTGTTCGTGCGCTCGAGGCTTTCATTGCGGCGCTGGGTGCGCTGAACCTCTGCCATATCTATGGCCTCCATCCCCAGCTCGGGCGTGTTTGATGCACGCCTTTGGGGCTGGCGGGTGGAGAGGGGACGGTACTGGCCACGGGTTGCGCGGTATTGGAGAGCAGCTATTGCTACCACACCCACGCAAACCGCACCCAATATCAGCGTCCAGTTCATATCAGCGTCCAGCCCATTTTATGCCCAGCCCATTTTATTCTGGCACTTTGGTCGTCAGGGCCAAAGCGTGCAACTCACCTGCGGGGCCGTCCATCTTGCCTTTTAGGGCGGCATAGACGGCGCGCTGTTGTTGCACACGGTTTTTTCCGCGGAAGCTTTCGTCCATGACCATGGCGGACATATGCACGCCGTCATTCCCTTCCACCACGATCTGCGCATCGGGAAAGGTCACCCGCAGCAAGTCTTCGATTTCAGTGGCTGTCATGGGCATGGGCAGTCTCCAATGGGTTTGTCTTTGCTTAGATGTAATAGGGGGGTGACCTAGGTGCAAGGGACAGCGATCACGTCTTGCGCTGGACGTGTGATTGTCAGACGGTGAGGGTCAAATCACTCCACAGGAGGGCAGGCCCCATGCAACCCCTATCAGGCGCACCGGAACAAGCATTGGCATGGATCAAAGGCGGCAAACGCGCGGCATTGGCCACAGTGATCGAGACATGGGGCTCTGCTCCGCGCCGTGTGGGCGCACAGATGGTTGTCTCCTCTGAAGGGGGGATGGAAGGCTCTGTCTCCGGCGGCTGTGTTGAAGGGGCGGTGGTGCTGGAAGCTTTGGACGCGCTTGAGGATGGCGAGACAAAACTACTGGAGTACGGAATAAGCGACGGCGATGCCTTTGCTGTGGGGCTGGCCTGTGGGGGGAACATCCGTGTACTGGTGGAACCTGTGGGCGGGGGCGTGTCTGATATATCGAGCGGTATGCCGCTGGAGATGCTGGAAGCGCTGGTTGAAGCCCGTGCTGCGCGCACGCCCGTTGCCTATGAGGTAGCACTGGACGGGAGCAACCGTGCGCTTGTGAACGAGGGGCACGAGGACCGCTTTCGCGAGGACCGCTCTGGCATAGACGAAGAGACGCAGACGTTCATCGCCATTCACAACCCGCCGCTGCGCCTTGTTGTCGTAGGAGCGGTTCACATCGCCCAAGCGTTGGTGCCCATGGCGCAGATCGCAGGGTTTGATCCATTTGTAGTGGACCCGCGTGAGGCGTTCGGCTCTCAGGCGCGATTCCCCGATGCCCGTGTGATTAACGATTGGCCAGATGCAGCGTTGAAGGAGGTGGGCGTAGACACCCGTACGGCGCTGGTCCTGCTCACCCATGACCCCAAGCTTGATGATCCCGCCTTGCATGTGGGCCTGCGCTCGGGTGCGTTCTATATCGGGGCGCTGGGCTCCAAACGGACCCATGCATCTCGGGTGGAACGTTTAACGGAAGCTGGGTTTGATCCCCATACCATTGCGCGTATTAACGGTCCTGTTGGATTGGATATTGGAGCGGCGGGTCCCGCAGAGATCGCCGTCTCGATCCTTGCCCAGATGATCGAGGCCCTGCGCCAGCCATGAAGTTTGGCCCTGTACCCACCCATGTTGCTCTGGGCGCGATACTGGCCCATTCGGTGGCCTTGCCCGAAGGGCGTCTGCGCAAGGGGATGGTATTGGGGCAAGAGGATATCAACGCGCTCGCTGCGGCGCAGATCGATGAGGTCACTGTTGCAACGCTTGAGGATGGCGATATCAGCGAGAACGACGCCGCGGACAGTCTCGCTGATGCGCTCATGGTGGGCGCGACAGGCCTGCACCGCAGTACTGCGTTTACGGGACGCGTGAACCTGATCGCAGATACCGCAGGCGTTGCGGTTCTGGATATCGACGCGCTGCACGCGATCAACAGCGTTGATCCGATGATTACCGTCGCCACTGTGCCACCACACCATCAGTTGCGCAGCGGTGACATGGTCGCGACGATCAAGATCATCTCCTATGCGGTGCCAAGGCAGGCGCTGGACACGGCAATTGCGAAGGCAAAAGCAGCGATTAAAGTCGCGGAACCTAAGCTTGGCTCGGCAACCCTCATCATCACCGAGATTTCGGGGGGCGCAGGCGAGAAGGGGCGCAGCGCCATTGAGGACCGGCTCACCGCGCTGGGCGTCACGCTGGAGGCTGTGCAGGTTGTCCCGCACGCGCAAGGCGCATTAAGTGCCGCTATCACTGCCGCCAGAACACCGCTTGTGTTGATCCTCACTGGCTCTGCCACCTCCGATATCAACGATGTGGCCCCAGCGGCGCTAGTGCAGGCGGGGGGGCATATCACCCGCTTTGGCATGCCCGTTGATCCGGGAAATCTATTGTTCCTTGGCGCGCTGGGCGAGACTTGTGTCATCGGCCTGCCAGGTTGCGCGCGATCCCCTGCGCTCAATGGTGCCGATTGGGTTCTTGCGCGGATGGTCTGCGGCATTGACGTGACGGCTCAAGAAATCAGCCGGATGGGGGTGGGCGGTTTGCTCAAGGAAATCCCGACACGGCCCCAGCCCAGACGCCCAAAACTATAAAGCCGCACATTCACGTAACCGCGACATAGCGCGTCAAGCAATTTTTTTGGTTCTCAACCGCTCGGAGCCATGCTTAACTCGTATCAAACAACAAATAGAAAAGTCTGGGAGGACGTTAATGACACAGCTACATATGACTGTGAACGGCAAAGCCGCAAAGGGTGAGGTTGAAGGCCGCACATTGCTGGTGCAGTTCTTGCGCGAGAATCTGGGTATGACGGGCACCCATGTAGGGTGCGACACAAGCCAGTGCGGCGCTTGCGTCGTGCATGTAAACGGTGTCGCCGTGAAATCTTGCACCATGCTGGCCGTTGAAGCCGAAGGCGCAGAAGTGGCGACGATTGAGGGTCAGGCAGCACCTGACGGCACGCTCAACACCATCCAGCAGGCATTTCAGGACCACCACGGTTTGCAATGCGGTTTCTGCACACCTGGTATGGTGATGTCAGCAGCGGCGCTGCTCAAGGACAACCCCAAGCCCACAGTCGACGATGTGCGCCACTACCTCGACGGCAACATCTGCCGCTGCACAGGCTACCACAACATCGTCAAAGCGATCATGGCGGCATCCGGTCAGGATGTTTCATCCATCGCGGCAGAATAATTCGATAACGGTCTGCGGCCCGCGGGGAGGCGGGTGGCACATCTTGCGGTATTGTCCGCGAAACGATTGGGCGCGCTGTGACGCGCCACCCCTAGGGAGGAATTGAAATGCCAAAGGATCATGGTATCGGCGCCAGCAGCAAGCGGCGCGAGGACGTCCGGTTTTTGACCGGAGAAGGTAACTACACCGACGACATCAACGTAAACGGGCAGGCATATGTCTATTTCCTGCGTTCTGATATTGCTCATGGCACGTTGAACTCTGTCGACACTTCAGCCGCTGACGGTATGGAAGGTGTCGTAAAGATTTTCACCGGAGCTGACTTTGAGGCCGTAGGCTCGGTCCCTTGCGGCTGGCAGGTGACGGACAAGCACGGCGAAGTCATGCAAGAGCCGCGCCACCCCGTGCTGGCCCACGGAAAAGTGCGCCATGTAGGCGAGCCGATCGCTGCCGTTGTGGCCGAAACGCTGGAGCAGGCGCGTGATGCGGCAGAGGCGATTGTCCTCGACATCACCCATCTGCCCGCTGTTGTGGACATGAAGGAAGCTGTCAAAGAGGGGGCGACCAAAGTCCACGACGATCTGACGTCGAACCTGTGCTATGACTGGGGCTTTGTTGAAGAAAACAAGGGCGCTGTGGATGCAGCATTCGAGGAGGCACATCACGTGACCACGCTCGAGTTGGTCAACAACCGCCTCGTCGCCAACCCGATGGAGCCGCGCGTGGCGGTGGGTGACTTTGCACGCGGGACGGGCGATCATACGCTCTACACCACGTCGCAGAACCCTCACGTCATCCGCTTGTTGATGGGTGCATTTGTTCTGGGCATTCCAGAGCATAAATTGCGCGTTGTAGCCCCCGATGTGGGCGGCGGATTTGGGACAAAAATCTTCCACTATCAGGAAGAGGCCTTTGTCACCTATGCGGCCAAAGTGTGTAACCGCGCGGTCAAATGGACATCAAGCCGCTCCGAGGCGTTCATGTCGGACGCCCATGGCCGTGACCACGTGACCAAAATCCAGCTGGCGCTGGACAAGGACAACAACTTTACCGCGCTGCGCACGGATACTTACGCCAACATGGGGGCATATCTTTCGACCTTCGCACCCTCAGTCCCGACATGGCTGCATGGCACGCTGATGGCGGGCAACTACAAAACGCCGCTCATCTATGTGAACGTGAAAGCCGTGTTTACCAATACGGTGCCAGTTGACGCCTATCGCGGCGCGGGTCGCCCTGAGGCGACCTATCAGTTGGAGCGTTTGGTCGACAAAGCAGCGCACGAGCTGAAGGTTGATCCGATCAAACTGCGCCGCCAGAACTTCATCATGGAGTTTCCATACGCAACGCCAGTGGCGGTTGAGTATGACACAGGCGATTATGTTGCCACGATGGACAAGCTTGAAGAGATGGCCGATATCGCCGGCTTCAAGAAACGTCGCGAAGCCTCTGAGGCCAAGGGCAAGCTGCGCGGTTTCGGTGTGAACTGCTATATCGAGGCTTGCGGCATCGCGCCGTCAAACCTTGTAGGGCAGTTGGGTGCACGTGCCGGTCTGTTCGAGAGCTGCACTGTACGTGTGAACGCCACAGGCGGTCTGGTCGTCATGACAGGATCGCACAGCCACGGTCAGGGGCACGAGACGTCCTTTGCCCAAGTAGTGGCAGACATGATCGGAATTCCAGAGGATATGGTCGAGATCGTACATGGCGACACGGCCAACACGCCAATGGGCATGGGCACCTACGGTTCCCGCTCCCTTGCGGTGGGTGGCTCTGCAATGGTGCGCGCCACGGAAAAGATCATTTCCAAGGCCAAGAAAATCGCCAGCCACTTACTGGAAGCTTCGGAAAACGATGTGGAGCTGAAGGACGGCGCATTTACTGTTGCAGGCACGGATAAATCTGTCGCTTGGGGGGATGTGACGCTGGCTGCTTATGTGCCGCATAACTATCCACTCGAAGAGATTGAGCCAGGTCTGGAAGAGACGGCGTTCTACGACCCAAGCAACTTTACCTATCCATCGGGTGCATATGCCTGCGAAGTCGAGCTTGACCCCGAAACGGGCCAAGTCACGGTCGAGCGCTTTTCGGCAGCGGATGATTTCGGGAACATCGTGAACCCGATGATCGTGACGGGGCAGGTCCATGGCGGTCTGGCACAGGGCATTGGGCAGGCATTGCTTGAAAACTGTGCCTATGACAGCGATGGTCAGCTTCTGAGCGCATCCTACATGGATTACGCCATGCCGCGTGCCTCTGATCTGCCGTTCTATGATGTGGATCACTCCTGCCAGACGCCTTGTACGCACAACCCCTTGGGCGTGAAAGGCTGTGGCGAAGCGGGTGCAATTGGATCGCCGCCAGCAGTGGTGAATGCGGTGCTGGATGCCATGCGCTCGGGCGGGAAGGATGTGGGGCATATCGACATGCCTGTATCACCCCACCGCGTTTGGGAAGCGATGAACAGCTAAGGTTGAAGTGCAACCGGTGCCAATGCGGCATCGGTTGTAGATTGAGATTTGAACTAGGATGTAACGGCTAAGGCCTGCATCTGAAAGGAAGACAAGATGTATAACTTTGATGTTGAAATGCCGACGTCGATTGCAGATGCAGTCAAGGCGTTGGGACGTGAAGAGGCGCAACCGATGAGCGGGGGACAAACGCTTATCCCGACGCTCAAAGCACGACTGGCGGCACCTTCGGTTCTGGTGTCCCTCCACGGTATTCCCGAGATGAAGGGTGTTTGCAAAAACGATGCGGGCCAGATTTGTATTGGTGGTGCGACAACACATGCGACTGTGGCGGCGGAGGCGGGCGAGTATCCTGCACTCGCATCTTTGGCCGCGCGCATTGGTGATCCTGCGGTGCGCAACCGTGGCACCATCGGTGGCTCTGTTGCCAATAACGATCCATCTGCCTGTTATCCTGCCGGTGTGCTGGCCTCTGGTGCGACGATTGTGACCAACAACCGTGAGATTGCAGCCGATGACTATTTCCTCGGCATGTTCGAGACGGCACTGGAAGAGGGCGAGATCGTCACTGAAGTGCGGTTCCCTGTCCCCGAGGCGGCCCACTACGAGAAGCATTTGCAGCCTGCCTCCCGCTTTCCGCTCGTCGCGGTCTTTGTGGCGAAGTTTGCTGATGGGGTGCGTGTGGCGATCACGGGTGCGTCCGAGAACGGTGTGTTCCGCTGGACCGAAGCTGAGAAGGCGTTGAGCGCCAATTTCTCGGCTTCTGCGCTCGATGGTCTGACCCTGTCGGGCGACGAGATGATCAGCGACCTGCATGGGTCGGGTAAATACCGCGCGCATCTGTGTGGTGTGATGGCTAAGCGAGCCGTTGCTGCCGCGAGTTGAAGCACCGCTTGTCAAGTTTTGAAGAGGGGCACCTGTTGTGTGCCCCTTTTTTTCGTAAGATGCCTCACATACAAAAAAGGCCCGCGATATCGCGGGCCTTTGAAATCTGTTCGTTACGTACCGCGAGGCTTATTTGCTGGGCAATTGCCCGATCAGCA
>CAWVWS010000128.1:0-8641 GCA_963933905.1 uncultured Sulfitobacter sp. | reverse complement strand
CGATTCAACTTAAACCCGATCCACCAAATGCCGGGACTGAACACCTAGGATGAGTACTGTTTGAGTCATGATAATTTCCGTGTTCATTTCTATTGACACATGAACCCTAGCAATCAAAATATGGATGGATAATTGCCCAAATTGGAATTATGATATCCAAATATGAATACCTCTGATATCCCGTGGCATCTTCTGCAATCCTTCGCCGCAATGAGTGAGGCGGGCTCTCTTTCCGCTGCGGCAGGCAAGACAGGCACGAGCCAACCCACGCTCAGCCGCCACCTGAACCAGTTGGAGGACTTGTTGGGGACACGGCTGTTTTTCCGTACCTCGGCAGGTCTGACCCTCACGTCAGAGGGCGCAGCTGTGCAGGCACATGCGGATGCGATGGCGCAGGCCGCGGCGCAACTCTCCTTTAGGGGTGCGCAGGCCCAAGACATCAGCGGAACAGTGCGCATCACCGCCAGCCAGATCGCTGCGACCTATCTGCTGCCGCCCATGTTGAGCAGTCTACACATTGCCCATCCCGCCCTCGACCTTGAGGTGGTTGCAACAGACCAAAGCGAAAACCTGCTGCGCCGCGAGGCCGATCTTGCGGTGCGCATGTACCGCCCGACACAGAATGATCTGATTGCAAAAAAGGTGGCTCACCTGCGAATGGGAATATTTGCATCGCGCAGCTATCTGGAGCGATGCGGCGCCCCCCAAACTCCGCAAGATTTAGCGCAGCATACAGTTATCGGCTATGACCGCAGCACGCTCATCATCGACGGCATGCGTCAGGTCGGGCTGGAGGTAGACCGCAGCTTTTTCGCCTTCCGCTCGGATGATCAGGTGGTGTGCTGGCGCATGATACAGGCGGGGTTCGGCATCGGCTTTGGTCAGCGCGGCATGGCGGAAATGCATGAGGATATTGTGGAAATCAATCCCGATATGGATATCGGAACGATCCCTGTCTGGCTCACCGCGCATAAGGAGTTGCGGATGAGCCCTCGGGTCCGTCTGTGCTTTGACCACCTCGCGGACTGTTTCGCGGCACTTTAGGCTTTTGTGATCACCGGATCAGATATATCGGCATCGTTGGCAGGCACGTCAAATGTGGCCCACTGCTCACCCTCGGGCAGTTCGGGCGGCGCGTCGCAGGCGCGGCGATGCATGTTCACCTTGGCAATGAAGTTGGCAGAAATCGGCGCGGTGACAAAGAGGAAACCCATGATCAGCAACTCCTGAATGGCACCTTCGTTGAACACACCGTTGTAGATGACGGAGGCCAAAAGCAGCGCGCCCACGCCAACTGTCCCCACTTTGGTCGGCGCATGCAGACGCGTCATGCTGTCGTTGAACTTGAGCAAGCCGATCGCGCCCACCAGCGTAAAGATCGACCCCACGACAAGGCAGAATGTCACCGCGTAAATGGCAATAATTTCATAGGTCATTCGATGATGTCCCCCCGCAAGACGAACCGCGCATAGGCCACTGTCGAGACAAAGCCGAGCATCGCGATGATGAGCGACACTTCGAAATAGACACGCGTTCCCTGAGCAAGGCCAATTAGCACAATCAGACCAATCGCGTTTACCACCATTGTGTCCAGCGCCAAAATACGGTCGCCCGTATCAGGCCCGATCACCACGCGTACCATTGCCATTATCTGGCAAAATCCTACAATCACAAACGCAAGGATCAGCGCGTAATTCATCATCTCGGTAGCAAGGGTCATACAAAAATCTCCTTCAGGCGTGCCTCATAGCGGCTTTTGATCGCGTCAACTTCGGCCTGCGGATCATCGGTGTGTAGCACATGGACGAGCAGGTAATGGCCGCTCTCCGAGACATCCGCAGAAACTGTGCCGGGGGTCAGGGTGATTGTCCCCGCCAACAGGGTGATCGCTTCGGGCTTACGCAGATCAAGCAGGACAGTGATCCATGCAGGCTTCAGCTTTGCGTTGGACACAGTCAAGACAATCCATGCCACCTGTATGTTCGCAACCAGAATGTCCCACATCACCAGCATGGTGTATGAAATCATCTTGCCCACACGAAACCCACCGGGACGCTCGGGCCAGAAGGCCGCCGTGAGGCGCGGGATGATCGTGCCGAGGATCAGGCCAAACACAACCATCCCCGCAGAGATCCCGTTTTGCAAAAGCACCCAAACAATGGTCAGCAGGATCGTGAGCAGCGGATGCGGAAAGAGCCAGTGGAACAAACGTGCCATTTCAGTGGTCCCCCTCTGTTGTCTCGGTCTTCTCTTCTGCCTTCGGGGCGCTCAACTTGCCCGGAGTGCCGAGGACTGTGCTGATATATTTGTCAGGCTGGAACAACTGCGCCGCAGTGGCACCTGTGTATTTATACATCTGCCCCGCAAAAACCGTATGCGCCACGAGCAACGCCAGTAATCCACCCACCGCCACAAACGACAGGATCGAAGGTGCCGCGCGCCCCGCATCCGCGACAGGTGCGCCATCCGATTGCGACTTCCAGAACAGGACCGACCCAGCGCGGGCAAAGCCCACAACACTGATCAGGCTGGAGACAAGGATGACCGACCAGACCCAAACCGCAGGTCCGCCATCAAACGCGGCATTCAGCACCATCAGCTTCCCCACAAAACCCGACAGGGGCGGCAGGCCCGTCATCGCAATCGCTGCTACCATGAACAGTCCCGCAATCAGCGCAGCCCCCGCTACAGGCGCATCGGTGCGCAGTTCCAGATGCCCACGGCTTTGGCGGACCAGATCAACGATCAGGAACAAGGCTCCCGCCGCCAGTGTGGAATGCACCATGTAGTAGAGTGCTGAGGCGATGCTTTCTTCGGTAAAGAGGGCAATCGCCACCATTACCATGCCCATCGAGCTGATCACCGCAAAGGCCACCAAACGGTCAAGCTTTTTGGCCGCCAGCACACCCACGGCACCGACAGCAAGCGAGAGCAACGCAACGGGCAGAAGCCAAGTTCCGTGCAAGCCCAAGGTCACTTCAAGGTCGACAGGGAAGATCATCGTGTAGACGCGGATGATCGCGTAAGCACCCACTTTGGTCATAATCGCGAAGAGGGCTGCAACGGGCGGCGGTGCCTCGGCATAGGAGCTGGGGAGCCAGAAGTGCAACGGAACCACGGCAGCCTTGATCGCGAACACAAGGATCAGCAGGACCGCAGCCACACGAATGCCCACCGTCGCATCCGCGCTGATCAGCTGCACCCGCTGGGACAGATCCGCCATGTTGAGCGTCCCTGTCTCGGCATAGATCGCGCCCAGCGCAAATAAGAACAGGGTCGAGCCGAGAAGGTTGAACAGCACGTACTGCACGCCAGCGCGCAGGCGCGCATTGCCGCCCGAGTGGATCATCAGGCCGTAAGAGGCAATCAGCAGGACCTCGAAGAACACAAAGAGGTTAAAGAGGTCACCGGTCAGAAACGCACCCGCAATACCCATAAGCTGGAACTGGAACAGCACGTGGAAGTGCCGCCCCCGCTCGTCCCATTTCGACCCGATGGCATAAAGCAGCACAAAGAGCGCCAGCACTGCCATGAGCATTACCATCATCGTGCTCAGACGGTCGCCTACCAGCACGATGCCAAAGGGCGCAGCCCAATCACCAAGCTGGTAAAGCAAGACACTGCCGTCAGAGGTCTGCGCCACAAGGCCAAAAGCGATGGCGATCATCGCCAGCACACCCGCCACAGAAAACACCCGCTGGATGCCCATGTGATAGCGCGCAGCGAGAATGATAAACGGTGCAAGGATCGCCGGCAGGACAACCGGCATAATCAGCCAATGTGTCATGTCGCGTCCTCCCCACGGCCATCAGCGTCGTCAATATGATCATCGTCGGTGCCAAGGTAGGCGCCGAGTGCAATCATCACGACAACCGCGGTCATACCAAAGGAGATCACAATCGCGGTCAGCACCAACGCCTGCGGCAAAGGATCAGTATAGACTGCGGCATCCGACAGGATCGGTGGCGCACCCGTGGTGAGACGACCAGAAGCAAAGAGAAACACGTTCACTGCGTAGGTAAGCAGTGACACACCAAGGATCACCGGAAAGGTGCGCAACCGCAGAACCATATAAAGGCCACCAGCGGTGAGCACACCAATTGCAGAGGCTACAAGAAATTCCATGTTATGCTCCTCCCCCTTTTAGCGCTTCGTTCTCGGATCGCGCAGGGTTGATATCCATGGCGTAGTCACTGTCCTTTACATGGGCGCGCCGTGCGAGGCGCGAGAAGCCATCCAGCGAGAGCATCACAGCCCCCACAACTGCGAGGAATACGCCAAGATCAAAGAGCGCGGCTGTCGCCAACTCAAACTTCTCAAACGGCGGGATACGCACGTAGGTAAAGTCGGATGTCAGGAACGGCTTGCCCACGAACCACGACCCGATGCCCGTCAGTCCCGCGATTAACACCCCTGCACCGATCACATCGTGATGCGGATAGCGCTGGCGCTGGCTGGCCCAGCTATAGCCGCTGGCCATATACTGCATCACCAAGCCAATCGAGACGACGAGCCCAGAGATAAACCCGCCGCCTGGCTCGTTGTGGCCGCGCAGGAAGATGTAGAAGCCGACCATCATCACAACGGGCATCAACACGCGGGTCATGACCACCATCATCATCGGGTGCATGTCCCCCGCCAGCGGTTTGTCAGGCTTTCGGTTGAGCAGGCGAGCACGCACGGGACCACCCAAAAGCGTCTCGGTCAACGCATAGATCAGCACCGCTGCAATGCCCAAAACGATAATCTCGCCAAAGGTGTCAAAGCCACGAAAATCTACAAGGATCACGTTAACCACATTCGTACCGCCGCCCCCCTTATAGCTGTTGGCGAGGTGGAATTCTGAGATGGGTGACGTGATCGCATCACGCAGGAGGTAGTGATAGCTGAGCGCCATGGCTGCAGCGCCCCCTGCGACGGCAACGGTCACGTCGCGCATTCGGCGCATAACCGAGCTTTCAATCGGTGTTTCGTTTGGCAGGAAGTTGAGCGCGAGTAGCAAAAGGATCGTCGTCACAACTTCGACCGTGATCTGGGTCATCGCCAGATCGGGTGCCGAGAAGAATACAAAACCGACCGACACCATGAGGCCCACAATGCCAATCAGCACCAGCGACAACAGGCGGTTGCGGTGCTGGAACATCATACCCAGAACAGCAGCCACCAGCATAAGCCAGCCTGCAATCTCGATCGCGCCCGCTGGCTGTACCTCACGTGTGGCAGGACCCACCGTGCCAGACGCCCAAGCATAGTAGCCTGCTGCAATAACCGTCACTGCCATCACGGCGCCATAGCGCGTGAAGGCACCGTTATGCAGCGGCAACGTCAAAGCTTTGGCCAAGCGCACGATGCCCTCGACCAGCGCCTCGAATATCGTCTTTGCCTCAGGACGCGGAGCGGCATCCCAGAGTTTTAGCAGCGGGTTGAACAGCGCGAGAACGATCAAGCCACCAACTACCGCGGCGATAGACATATAGAGCGCAGGCACCAAACCATGCCAGATTTTAAAGTAGGCCTTCGGCACTTCTACAACGCCGCCCAGAACGGCAGAGGTGATGCCCTTGACCGCAGACTCTGCCAGAAACGGCGCAACACCGATCACGACAACCAGAACAACCAGCAGCGCAGGTGGCAGCCACAGACCACTTGGCGGATCATGGGGTTTGGCTGGGTAATCATCCCGCTTGGCACCGAGGAATGTGTGCCCAATCAGACGGAAGCAATAGGCGGCCGAGAAGAGCGAGCCTATGACAGCCAACGTCGGCACAATCCAGTGATTGCCGCCAAGAACTGTATGGTAGGCCTCCTCCAGCATCATCTCTTTGGACAAAAAGCCGTTGAGCAGAGGGATACCTGCCATCGACAGCGCGGCCAGCGTGGCGATCACAAAGGTAATCGGCATCAAGTGGCGCAAGCCCCCAAGACGACGAATGTCGCGGGTGTGCGTCTCGTGGTCAATGATGCCTGCAGACATGAACAGCGCCGCTTTGAACGTGGCGTGGTTCAGGATGTGGAACACGGCCGCCATCGCACCAAACGCTGTGCCCGTTCCCAAAAGCATCGTGATCAGGCCAAGATGCGAGACTGTGGAGAAAGCCAAGAGCGCTTTGAGGTCATGCTTGAATAGCGCGATCACTGCGCCAAGCACCATGGTAATCAGACCCGCAGACGTCACCAGCCAGAACCATTCGGGCGTACCAGACAGCACAGGCCACATCCGTGCCATCAGAAAAATCCCCGCCTTTACCATTGTTGCGGAGTGGAGATACGCGGATACTGGCGTAGGAGCCGCCATCGCGTGGGGCAGCCAGAAGTGGAACGGGAACTGTGCGGACTTGGTGAAACACCCGATCAGGATCAGGATGAGCGCATGCAGATAAAGGCTGCTCTCTTGGATCAGTTCACGATTTTGGAGGATCACGCTGAGGTCATAGCTACCCGCGATCTGGCCGAGGATCATCATGCCACCGATCAAGGCGAGCCCCCCCATACCCGTCACAGTCAACGCCATTCGCGCACCTTGGCGCCCTTCGGGCAGATGTTTCCAGTAGCCGATAAGCAGGAAGGACGAGAGCGATGTAAGCTCCCAAAACACCAGCAAAAGCAGGATATTGTCTGACAAAACAATCCCGACCATCGCCCCTTGGAACAACAGCAGATAGGTGAAAAACTCACCCATGTTGTCCTCACGCGCCAAATAGAAACGCGCATAGGTGATGATCAGCAGCCCGATGACGAGGATCAGAGTGGCAAAGAAAAAGCCCAGCGCGTCGAGCATGAGGGTAAAGTTCAGCCCCAGCGCAGGGATCCACTCGGCGCGGAATGTCACCATATCGCCTGCCATCACGGCAGGCAGGTTGGTCATCAGACCGACAAAGGCTGCGAGTGTGATCGTGAACGTCACACCGGCGCAGGCGGCACGCCCCGCTTGGTTCATCAGACCGGGCAGCAGGGCACCCAGAAACGGCAAGGCAACAATCAAAAGAAGGGACACGTGCGCTCCATACTGTTGGGGCCGAGAGGTCTGCGCCTCTTCGGCTTGTCGTTTCGCCCCGATATGGAATCATGACGATAAGTTTTTCGTACTCTAGGCGCTAAATAGGAAAGGTGCGAACCGATACCAAGACGTGATCTAAAAATTTCTTGAGGTTTTTGATCAGATACAGCGTCCGCCGTCTACTGCCATGCACACGCCAGTGATCATCGACGCCTCGTCCGAGCATAAGTAACAGGCCGCGTTGCCCATATCCTCTGGCGTGGAAAAGCGCCCAAGCGGGATAGTCGAGAGAAATTTGGCGCGCATTTCTGGCGTGTCCTGCCCCATAAAAGAGGCGAGCAAAGGCGTCTCGCCCGCGACGGGGTTCAGCGCATTTACCCGAACGCCAGAGGGAGCAAGCTCGACAGCCATCCCTTTGGTGGCGTTGTTCATCCAGCCTTTTGAAGCATTGTACCAGTTGAGGTTGGGGCGCGGGGAAACCCCTGCCGTCGAAGCGATGTTGAGAATATTGCCTGCGCCGCGTGCCTTCATCAGGGGAACAATATTGCGCGCAGTGAGATAGACAGATTTACAATTCACGGCAAAGACGCGGTCGAATTCATCGTCGCTGATCGTCTCCATCGGGGCGGGCAGATGGGTGATGCCAGCGTTATTTACCAGAATGTCGATATGGCCCCATGCGTCGCTGGCCTGCACGGTCATTGCCGCAACACTGGCGCCATTAGACACGTCAACAGTTGCGACAATCGCATGGGCGCCCATCTCCTGACGCAGCTCCTCGGCCATAACCGTATTGAGGTCTGCAATCATGACCTGCGCGCCCTCGGCCACAAATTTTCGCACGATCCCCGCACCAAAGCCCGAAGCACCGCCTGTCACAATCGCTGTTTTTCCCTGCAAACGCATCTCAAACCCTCCCAAGTCTGTTTAAATCTGTCGCGCTATCCGTGATATGCCGCAACTGTTTTGAGTGACGTGAAGCCGTAAAGCGCCTCAAACCCTTTCTCGCGGCCATGTCCCGACAGGCCTGATCCGCCAAAGGGCAATTCCACCCCTCCACCAGCGCCGTAGTTGTTCAGGAAAACCTGACCAGAGCGCAGCGCCTTTGCCAGCCGCATTTGCCGCGCACCGTCCCGCGACCAAACTGACGCGACCAGCCCGTAGGCCGTGCCATTGGCAATCGAAAGCGCTTCCGCTTCGTCCTCGAATGGGATGATGACCTGAACAGGTCCAAAAATCTCGTCTTGGGCCAGAGTATGCTCAGGCGACACACCCTCGAACAATGTGGGGGCGACATAGGCACCGCCCACAGGCGCATCAGCGACAATGCTTCCTTGGGCGACCCTGTTCAAATCAGCACCTTTGGCCAGAAAACCCTCGACGATCTGCTTTTGCCGCATTGAGACAAGCGGCCCCACGGCCAGATCATCCATCGCAGGCCCCGCCCGTAACGCAGCATATCGGGCGGCCATCTTGCTCACGACTTCATCATAGACGCCCCGCTGCACTAATATCCGTGAGGAGGCAGAGCATGTCTGGCCCGCATTCTGGATGCCCGCATTCACCAAAAACGGCAAAGCGGCGTCCATGTCTGCATCATCGAACACCAGTTGCGGAGATTTCCCGCCCAGTTCCAACGTAACA
>CAWVWS010000127.1:0-8765 GCA_963933905.1 uncultured Sulfitobacter sp. | reverse complement strand
ACGTATTGCGCGCCCCTGTTTTGATCATCTCGATGATCCACTCAACAGTTTGTTCGATCAGATAGACAACTGAGGTGGTGCCAACGCCAGCATTCGGGCCGGTGACCATGAAGTAATTAGGCAATTGAGGGATCATCACCGCCTTATAAGCGTCTGTCTGATCTTTCCATAGGTCTTGCAGTGTGACGCCTCCGGGGCCGGAGATACTTAGGCTGTGAACATGGCCTTCAATATCAAATCCGGTGGCATAGATGATCGCGTCGAACTGGATGGAATCCTCTGCGGATGTCATGATCCCATCTGCGGTCATCCGCGCGATACTGTCCGTCACAAGGTGCACGTTTTCACGGTTCAGCGCTGGCAGGAAGTCGTCCGAGATCAAGATGCGTTTGCAGCCTACCTCATAGTCAGGCATCAACTGCGGCTGCATGTCCGGGTCGGAAACCTGAGAGCGAATGAACGTTTTGATGTCGTCTCCTGCGATCTGGCGGATCGTGGAATTGATAACGATTGGATAAAGCCGGGTGTCACGGTCTTGGAATAAGTCCTGACGGATCGTTTCCATCTGTGCAGGATCCTTGCGAAAGGCGGTTTTGTCGCTTTCGGAGTATTCAAAATCATCCCGTGGCGCGATGTAGTTCGGCGTGCGCTGAAACAGGGTTACGTTTGATGCCGTTTTTGCCAGTTGTGGCACCACCTGAATGGCGCTGGCCGCGCTGCCAATCACGGCAATACGTTTGCCCTTTGGATCAAAGCTGTGATCCCACTGCGCCGTGTGCATCTGTGTGCCCTTGAACAGGTCGCGCCCTTCAAAGTCCGGGATCTTTGGTTGGTGCAGCCCGCCGCTACAGTTAATTACATAGCGTGCACGCCGCTCGGTCCCGTCTGCAAAGGCAACCACCCAAAGCGCTGTCACATCGTCAAAAGCAACGCTCGTAATCTCGCGACCCAAATAGATGCGATCCCGCACGCCGTACTTATCCGCGCAATGCGCGATGTATTTCTGAATTTCAGGCTGTGGCGCGAAATGGCGGCTCCATTCGGGGTTCATCTCGAAGGAATAGCAATAGAAATGCGAGGGGACATCACAAGCGGCACCGGGATAGGTGTTCAGCCACCACGTCCCCCCGATACCATCGCATTTGTCATAGACAGCAAAGTTGCCAATGCCGTTTTTCTGTAACCGAATCGCCGCGCAGACACCCGAAAACCCAGCGCCGATCACCAGAACATCCAATGGCGCATCGCCTTGACGCGCCATATGGGTCACTGCCAGCTCCGACACCTGTTGGCTCGCCTCCATATCCGCTTTGATCTCAGCAAAGCGACCTTCCATGAAGGGCAGCAATTCAGGATGCGTGAAGATGTAAAACCGCCCCTTGTCGATTTGGGACAAGGTCCATTCCGCAACCACATCGGGCGCAAGCCCGGCATCAATCGCCGCAGCAATCTGTTTGCCAGTTTCGGTTTCTTCCCGGTCCGCGCCGCCATTTGCGAGCGACGGGCGCCCTTTTGCCGCATCGTTGATCGCCGTTTTGACCCAGCCGGGGCACAGGACGCTGACGCCAATGCCTTGCGGCGCGAGTTCTTGCCGGATCGTCTCACTGTACCCGACCACAGCATATTTCGTGGCGTTGTACGGCCCACCGCCCGCCATCGCGAGATGCCCGGCCATAGACGCAGTATTAAGGATATGACCACCCTCACCATGGGACGCGATCAGCGGAGTAAAAACCTCAACCCCGTGCACAATGCCCATTAGGTTGATGCTGACGATCCAGTTCCAATCCTCAATCGCGATGTCGCCCGTGGGTCCACCCAAGGAGACGCCAGCATTGTTCACCACAAAATGCACTTTGCCAAATCGTGCAACGGTCGCTTCTGCCGCCTGTCTGACGCTTGCAACATCAGCCACATCGCATACGACACGTGCTGTCTCCATGCCTTCCTGCGCAAGAGCTTCGCACGCAGCGGCCAAGGCGTCGCCGTCGCGATCTGCCAGCATCATCTTCATCCCGCGTTGCCCTAATGCCCGCGCGATTGCCAACCCGATGCCTCCAGCAGCACCTGTGATGAAAGCGACTTTTTTAGCGTAGCTGTCCATGTGAAACTCCCCTTATTTTGGAGTTTGACTTACTTACTCAACGTGTAAATGCTGTAAGAAATTCTTACTGATGGGCAAAACTCATGGATTCACTCGCGCACCTACGCCAGTTGGTGGCCCTCGCAGACGTCGGCAACTTCCGCAAAGCGGGGGAAAAACTGGGCGTATCACACTCCGCAATCAGCCAAACCATTCGAAAACTGGAGGGCAGCTATGGCGTTGATCTGTTTGACAGAACGGGTGGCAAGACCGTGCCAACAGCGTTTGGAGAGCGCCTGATCACGTCCGCCCGCGCGGCCCTCAATGAGATGGAGGCTGCGGGCCGGGACATGCGGCTGATGGAGAGCTTTACAGGTGGACGGTTGGTGATTGGCGTCGATCCCTCAGTCAGCGAAAGCCTGCTGTCGATCCCGATGGCAAAAATGATGAACCGCTATCCATCCTTGCAATTTACTGTGCGAATCTGCAATCGCGCCCGCTGGGAAAAACGGTTGATCCAACATGAGATCGACATCTACTTTGGCCTACAGCCTGACAACGAAGCGAACGAATTACGGCATCGCAAACTGGTGCTCCAACCACCGTCTTTGCTGTGCCGTGCTCATCATGTGCTTTTCGAAAAGCCATCTCTTAAGATCACAGACCTCAAAGATTTCACCGTCATTGGCGGGGACGTGCCAGACTGGTTTCTATGGCGCATTCTGGATGCCTTCCCTGATGCGTTTGCCAGTCTTCAAGATCTGCGTGCAACCTTCCTGACATCACAGGATTTTGGGTTGTTGCGCCAACTATTGCTGCAGTCTGATAGCGTCGCCGTGCTGCCAGAATTTGTGGTGCGCCACGAACTGCAACAAGGATTGGTACGGCGCATCGAGATCGAAGGGTGGCCGTTCACTGGCGGCACAATCTCGGGTGTGGCGGCGTGGCTTCGCGATCGCCCACTGTCCCCATCAGCAATCCAATTGCTATCAGAGGTACAACAACTTCTGGATCACGCGCAGCGCGCTTCGCGTCCGCAACCTTAGGCTTTGCCTATGGCTTTCAGTGTTTTGCCGTGATCCAACCGGGTCATGCGGTACCCTCGGATTGACCAAATCGACAACAAGTAGACCACGACGATCAACACCACATAAGGCAAGGCAATGCCTTGCATGGTCTCTGCGTCAATCAGCTTACCCTGCTGCACCCCAAGGCTAAGCAACAAACCAGAGACAAAGATGCCAAGTCCCGTCACCACTTTGCGGGTGAACGAAAACAGCGCCAGATACAGTCCTTCAGCACGGTGACCGGTGCCTTTCTGATCGGCATCCACCAGATCAATTGTCATCGAAAATTTGACCGCACTCAGCAAAACTGTCGCGGTTGTGGTGAAGAATGTTGCGGCTGCGATGACATAGAACAAATTGGTGGACCGCGCCGCAGGCAACAGATCAAAGTACTTTGCAAGGATCAACGACACTGACAGCACCATCGCAGCCCACGACAGAAAGATCGCCACCGACTTTTTTTCAAACCCACGCAAGACAAACGCAGTCGATAGATATGCAATCACAGCGGCTGGCACCATTGTCAGCGTGACTAGTGCCAACTGTGTGGTGCTAAGCCCGAAGTAATAGACCCCAAAGTATAGCTGCAAGGTTGTCGCAACACCGGCAATCAGGTTTGTATAGAGCGAGGCAATAAAAACGGCCCGGAAAGAGTCATTGGTAAAGATGTGCCGCATGTTCACGACGAGTTTAAAGCCATAGCCCTCACTGTCGGCATCCGGTGCGCTAAAGGATGAAGTGGCGCGCTGGGTGCCCAGTGAAGACAGCAGCATCGATACCACCATCACCAATGACGCCCAAAAAGCGTATCGACCATATCCTTCCGGGTTCAGGATTCCCGGATCGTAATCAACAGAGTCCGGTAGGAACACTTGATAAACGATCACTGCCATTACCACACCACCGATCCAGCCAAACATCAGCCGCAACCCGGTGATTGCGGTGCGTTTGTCGTAATCGTGGGTGATCTCTCCGATCAGCGCAGAGTTGGGCACTTCGAAAAACGTGATGGTCAGACGTACTGTCACAGCCATGAACGTCAGATAGGCGAAGAGGGCAAAGTTGGACACATCCGGCGGATGCCACAGAAAGTAATACGTCACCGCAATCGGAACGATCGCTGCATACATAAACGGATGCCGCCGCCCCAATGGCGAATGGCACCGATCCGACAGGTACCCCACCCAAGGGTCCGACACCGCATCAAACAACATCGCAATCAACAGGGCGATGCCGACCAGATATGCTGGCAGCCCAAGCACTTGATTAAAATAGATCATCAAGAATGTTGAAAACCCGTTATCTTTGATCCCGTAGGCAATCGAACCGATCCCATACGAGACGATGCTCCCAAATCCGACGTTCGCTTTGACCATGCTACACCCCCACCTTCGGAGGTATGGTGGCAAACTTTTACGTAAACCGTAAAGACTGTAACTTATACTTACCAATGGCCTGAGCTGACTTGAACGCCAGGACCTGATTTAGGGTTCGTCTCTGAGCCTCCTTACCGGTAAATGACAAAGCAGTGCTGAATCTGTCCTAATTGAAGAAATCGCCGCAGGAGTGCGTGAGAACCAAGTTAATTGCTGTCCCCATGTAAAACAGTATCCAATTCGCTGGGCTCGTATTTGCCATCCTGTGTATGCCAGCTATCGAAAGCCGCCATTGGCCAGAACTTGTTCAACGTTGCTTCGTACCGCAAAGCGGACCTCCCCCTCAAACCGCCTGCAATTTACGCGCCTCTGTCCCCGCCAACCCCAACAACTCCTTCATATACGGTTTCTCCCGATCATTGCTGCGGATCGCCGCATAAAGCCTGCGCGTCACCCCCTGCGCCGTCAGTGGCCGCGTGACATAGTCAGACGAATACTTCACTTCCCGCACCACCCAATCGGGCAGCACCGAGACACCGCGATTGCTTGCTACCAGCAGCAGGATCACTGCCGTCAACTCCACCTGACGGATGCTTGCAGGCTCCACTTTCGCAGGGATCAGCAACTGGCTGAACACATCCAGCCGCGTGCGCTCCACAGGATAGGTAATGAGCGTCTCACCGCGAAAATCCTCCGCCTCAACATACTCTTTTTGCGCCAATGGATGCGCAGCGGAGGCCACAAAAACCGCCCTGTAATCAAACAGTTCAATAAACTCGACGCCCACAATCTCCTCCGGATCGCTCGAGATCACCAGATCGACTTCCTCGCGCAGCAGCGCAGGCAGCGCGTCAAACGCCAGACCGGGGCGGATGTCCACATCCACATCGCCAAAGCTGCGGCGGAACTGCTCCAACACGGGAAACAGCCACTCGAAACAGGCATGACACTCAATCGCGATATGCATCCGCCCCTGACTGCCATCGCGCAAGCCACTGAATTCCTCCTGCAAGGCCGCCACCTGCGGCAACACCTGCTCGGCCAGTTTCAACAGCCGTTGCCCCGCAGGCGACAGCTTGAGCGGTTTGGAACGGCGCACAAACAGCTCCACCCCCGCCTGATCCTCCAAGCCCTTCACCTGATGACTAAGCGCGCTCTGCGTGATGTTCATCATCTCCGCCGCCCGCGCCAATCCCCCCGCACGGTGGATCGCCTGAATGGTCCGCAAATGTCTGAACTCGATATGCATATGAGCCGCACCTCATGTTGAAGATGAAAGTTATGAATTTGTCTCATGTATATCGCCATGCGATAACAGGGCAACTCAAAAAGGATATTCATCATGACCACGCCCGCCGTATCATTCGAAGTCTTCCCGCCCAAAACCGTCGATGCCGCATTCAAACTCTGGGACACAGCCCAGGCGTTGGCACCCTTGGCCCCGCGCTTTTTCTCCGTCACCTACGGCGCGGGCGGCACAACCCGCGATCTGACCCACGATGCTGCACATGTTCTGCGCCGCACCTCAGGCCTGCCCGTCTCGGCGCACCTCACCTGCGTGGGCGCCAGTGTTGCCGAGACAATGGAAGTCGTCGAGAAATTCCATGCCGCAGGCGTGACAGATATTGTCGCCCTGCGCGGCGATCCGCAAAACGGCGACACCCGCTTTACCCCGCATAAAGACGGCTTCAAAAACTCCATTGAACTGATCGAAGCGCTGGCTCTGCTGGACAAATTCACCATCCGCGTCGGCGCCTACCCCGATTGCCACCCCGACGCCACCAGCCAGCACGCCAACATCCAATACCTCAAGCGCAAGTTTGACGCAGGCGCTCATGAGGCCATCACCCAGTTCTTCTTTGAGCCTGAATCGTTCCTGCGCTTCCGCGACCAATGCGCCGCCGCTGGCATCGACAAACCCATCATTCCCGGCATCCTGCCCATCTCAAACTGGACCTCGGCGCGCAATTTCGCACTCCGCTGCGGCACCAAAATCCCCGCATGGATGGAGGAAGCCTACCGCGCGGCCGAGCGCGACAACCGGACCGAGCTGCTCTCCACCGCCCTCTGCGCCGAGTTGTGCAGCGCCCTGACAGACGAAGGCGTGGACGCACTGCACTTCTACACCCTCAACCGCCCCGACCTGACACGCGATGTCTGTCGTGCGCTTGGCGTCACACCACAAACCTCCCTGTCCAACGTGGCGTAACAGCTTGCACCACAGCACAAAACGGCCCTAGGCTGGGATGACCTATTCCCAGCCGGAGCCCACCCTATGCGACGCCTTGCCACCTCTCCTGACGATCTGCTGCCTGCCGCCGAAGCGCTCAAACTCTCGGGGCTGGAATATATGCAAAGCATCCTTGACGGCACGAACCCCGGTCCCCCCATCGGGGCCACAATGGGCTACACCCTGCACAGCGTGGCCGAGGGCCATTGCGTCTTTCGCGGCACTCCTGAATTTGCCGTGACCAACCCGATGGGCACTGTGCACGGCGGCTGGTACGGCACGCTACTGGACTCCGCCATGGCCTGCGCCGTGATGACCCGCGTGCCACGCGGCTCGGTCTATACGACACTGGAATACAAGATTAATATCCTGCGCTCGATCCCGCTGGGCATGCAGGTGGACTGTATCGGCACCACCGATCACGTGGGCCGCTCCACAGGTGTCGCCCACGGCGAAATCAGAGGTGTGGAAGACGGCAAACTATACGCCACAGGCTCCACCACTTGCATCGTGATGAAGATCGCGTCGTAATAAAGTATGATGAAGATCGCGTCGTAAAAAGGTGTGATGAAGATTGCCTGATCTGGCAACCTGCCTATGACAAAGTCGCCCGGCTGGCCGCATGCGGTGCCTGCGTTTGCTCAACGATACTGGTGTGCAGCCGCTCTGATACATCCACGCCACACACCCGCTTGCGGCGGGTGATGAACAACGCGCCCCAGCCTGCCCATGTTCCGATAGAAGGCGCTGTGACGTCTTGCTCGTACCGTTTGGCCCACCCCTGCGGCAGCGGCAGTCCCGCCGCTTCGGCCTGCTCCAACATCCAGACCAGCGGAACATTGGACAAGGGCCGCGCATAATGCCGCCCCCCCCAACTGTCCGCCCACGTCGCCGTGGCTACCGCGAAACCAGACCTGTTCGATCTGCGCAGGATGCGCGGGATCGCCCTCCCACATAACGGGACGGTAGACGACCCGCGTCTCGTCGCGGGCCAGCGCGTGATAGCCCCGTTTGACATGTTCGCCAAGGTGATGATTGTGAAACGCATGACGCGCCACACTCAAACGCCATAAGATCGGCGCGTTGATCCCCAATGATTTTACGGTATCCCAGACCCCGATCATCTCGATCGGTACCACCCGTTGGCAGTGGGCCGCCGCAAAGGCCTGCGCGACCTCGCCGTCAGGCGTACATTCATACTGGCGGTAAACTTGGCGGATGTTGCGCTCGGTCGCACAATCGCGGTGCAACAGCCCCATTCGGTCAATGATACCCGCGAGGGAACGGACAGCATAAGCGCCGCGCGAATACCCCATTAGAAAAATCCGGTCGCCAGGCCGATACCGCGACGCAAGATAGCCATACGCCCGCTTGATCTGTCGATTGATCCCGCGCCCCGCCACCACATCGCGGATGGTACCCCAACTGTCCCACTGCAAACCCGGCTCGTAATATACTGCGAGTCCTTAAGGACCCGAAGAAGTTGTTGATGTTCGAGCGTAAATGGATTCTTGTTTCCATATGATCCGTTCAAATTTTTCTTTCCCGTGAAGACCGCTGCGAGCTTTTGAGCTGTGTAAAACGCCAACGCGAGGATCATGGCGTTGCGCGGCGAGCGAATGCACTTTTGCTGCTGGATGATGGGAAGTCCTGTGTCGAGATTGCGCAGGTTCTTTACCTTGATGACGACACGGTGCGTGGCTGGCATAAGCAATATCTGTCTGAGGGCTGGGATGCGGTGGCTTATGACGGTTGGAAAGGCGGGCAATCGCGGCTGTCTGTCGCGCAGAAAGCCGCTCTTTGCGCGTGGCTTGAGGAACGTTTCTGCCGATCTACAGTGGAAATCCGCAGCTATATCACGGCGCAATTCGATCTGCGCTATTCTCATTCAGGCTGTGTTAAGCTTTTGGCGCGACAAGGCTTTGAGTATCGCAAACCCAAGGCTCTGCCGCGGGTGGCCGATGTAGCCAAACAGGCTGAGTTCATCGCAATGTATGAAAACATGCTGA
>CAWVWS010000126.1:0-8852 GCA_963933905.1 uncultured Sulfitobacter sp. | reverse complement strand
GCTTTTCAGCCGCTTTTACCGCGCGCATGATCGGAGTGAGGCCAGTGGCATCCTTGTAAACGCCCACGCCAAGGTCGACTTTGGTATCACGCGGATCGTCGCGGTACATCTGGACGAGAGCCAGAATTTTATCGGCTGGTTGTGCTTTCAGGGTTTCGAACATTACGCTTCTCCGGTCGCGATTGGGACGGTGGGGAACATCCCCCATTCTGCCCATGATCCATCATAAAGGGACCACTCATGGTGGCCCATCCGCTCCAACGCCAGCGCCAGCACAGCGGCCGTAATGCCAGAGCCGCAGGAGGTGACAATCGGTTTGCCCAGATCTACGCCTGCCGCCTCGAAGACGGCGCGGGTGTCCTCGACAGATTTCATCGTCTGATCGTCATTGAGAAGCTTTGCGTAGGGGACATTGCGCGATTTGGGGATATGCCCCGCCCGCAGCCCCTCACGTGGCTCGGGCGCGTCGCCCGTAAATCGTGCCGCGGCCCGCGCGTCGACAATCTGGGGTATCCCCAGCTTGGAGGCATGGGCCACTTGGGTCACATCACGCACCAGATGGTTCTGGAAGCGCACAGTCATGTGACGGTCGCGCGGGATCCGCGGCATATCCTCGGTCGGGCGTTCCTCGGCCAGCCATTTGGGCAGGCCACCGTCCAGCACGGCAACATTCTCTTGCCCCATCAGTTTGAACAACCACCAAACACGTGGGGCCGACATAATGCCAGCACCGTCATAGACAACAACTTGATGTCCATCGCCCACACCCATGGCCCGCATCCGCGACATGAATTTTTCAATCGGGGGGGCCATATGCGGTAAATCAGACCGCGCGTCAGAAATCTCGTCGATGTCAAAAAACCGTGCGCCGGGAATATGGGCCGCAGCATATTCAGCCTTTGGATCACGCTCCTCTGTGGGCAGATACCATGAGGCATCCAGAATACGCAGATCAGGATCCATGAGGTGCTTTGCCAACCAGTCGGTCGATACGAGTGTTTTTGGATCATCAGTCATGGCGGCTTCCTCTGCGGTGTCTTCTCTGATTACTCCGACAGACAAATCGGGGCAAGGCAAAGCAGTAGGCCGTCTGAGCAGATCGCGTTAACCGTGGTCTTTGAGCAAGCGTGATTTCTGGCGTGACCAATCCCGCTTGGCCGCGTCTTCACGCTTGTCGTGCAGCTTTTTACCCTTGGCGATGCCGATCTTGATCTTGGCCATGCCGCGATGGTTGAAATACATCACCAGCGGCACAAGCGTCATCCCCTTGCGCTGGGTCTCGTTCCACATATGAGCAAGCTGCTTGCGGCTCACGAGAAGTTTGCGGCGGCGGCGTTCTTCGTGACCAAAGGTTTTGGCCTGCTTGTAGGGCGCGATATAGCTGTTCACGAGCCACAACTCACCATCCTCAACCGCAGCGTAACTCTCAGCGATGTTGGAGCCGCCCATACGCAGGGATTTCACTTCAGACCCCTCAAGCATGATGCCGCATTCCACATCTTCCTCAATCGCATAATCAAACCGCGCGCGGCGGTTCTCTGCGATGACCTTATAGTTGGGGTCGGATTTGGATGATGATTTTACCTGAGCCATGACAGCGATGTAGGGCGCGCAGGCCCCGCGTGCAAGGGAGCGCCTTAGCGCAGACCCTTGGCCGCCAGATATTTTGCCAAATCAAGGATCAGCTGACCGCGTGCGCGTGCAATCGCGGCTGGTCCACCTTTGGGATCATAGGCGACTGCCAGATCAAACACACCAGAACGCTCACGCCCCTCATAGACACCCACGAAATACTGGCCCGTGGCGCGGTATGTCCCGTCAGTCCCTGCAATCAGATCGGAAAAGCGCACATCAAGGGTGGCGGTGGCATCTTCCTCGAACGGCCACGGCTCGGACGCGACACGCCGCTTTGTCAGACGCGCAAGGTTACGGCTCAACTCAAGGCCAATCGCACGCTCTGGGGCATCCGCCCACAAAACTTTGGACGTGATGAGCGTGCCATCCGGCGCCTGCTGGGCAATCTCGTCTGCGGCAGCATAGCTGGGCAAAGACACATCCTTTACCTCTACCGATTTGAAACCGATGCGCAGGGTCTCAGTAATAGCGGGAGATTGCACCACGACACTTTCAGGTGTGCCACACGCGGCCAAAAAGGCCAACGTGGCAGCAGCAGCAATGGATTTAATCAGTTTCATATTATCTTCCCAACAGCAGAGAATTAGGGTTTCGCTCAATTGTACGCGCCAGTTTTTCCAGCGCTTTGGCAGCTTGTTGTATGTCTCGCAATGCGGACTGGGCAGAACGGCTAAGCTCTTCCCCTTGGTTGAAGCCTTCGATGGTTTGCCCCGCCTGCGCAAACAGCCCGTTCAGACGTGCGATCACCTGCGGCAAATCACGCGCAGAAACCGCAATGCTGTCTGCCGCCGTACGCGCAGAGGCCAGCGTTTGGTTCACGTTCTGAACGGCACCGCCCTCGCGCAATTCCTTGAGCGTGGCGTTCAACTGATCCAGCGCACCCGCAAGAGCAACAGGCAATTGTGCAGTCTCGGGACTGCTTACCAAAGCCTCGGCAGAGGAGGTCAGCGAGGTCAGCTCTTTAATCAGCACGTCAAATTCCAGTGTTGCCGCCTTGGCCGCAACTGTCTGGATGTTCGCCACCAGTTCAGGCACCCCCGCAACAGACGAGGTCACAGCATCCGCTGCCTCGGATGCCGATGTCAGGGTCTTGCCCAAAACCTCCGCAATCCGCTGGCGCTCAAGTTCGGCAACAAGCCCTTCTACACGGGTCAGCGTTGCGTTTAGCGCGACAGGAATATTCTTAACATCTTCAGACGTGACAATGCTCGAGATGTCACTCAGCAGTGTACTCACATCGCCGGGAACCTTTTGCAGATCACCGTTGGACATCAACGTCTCGGCAGAGTTCATCACATTGATGGCGCTATTGAGAAGCTCCTCGATGGGCAAGTTGTTGATGCGGGTAAATACACCATCAACTGTTGCCGCAGCATCCGAGGTCTCACTCTTGGTGGTCGGAATTATGGGCAAGTCGAAACCTGACTGCGTCAGGCGGGCCAATGGCGCGTCTTCAACTTCGACAAGTTCAACCTTTAATCCTCCCGTGAGCAAACTGGCCGAGGCGAGGCGCGCACGCAACCCGTTCACAACACGGTCCTGCATCAGTTTCAGCGCCGTTTCAGCACTCGCATCACCGGTCATGCCAAAGCGTGCAGGCTGGATCGAGACAATGACGTTCAGGCGAACGCGGCTGTCGCCGAACTGGCTGAAGTCAACAATACCAGACAAGCTCTCGACAGAGCCGACGCGAAAGCCACTTAGCTCAACAGGGGCACCAACAGTCAAACCCGATACGTTTTCATCAAAAATGATGCTAAGCCGTAGTGGGTCAACTTCAGAGGTGGTGAACAAGCTATTGCGCGCTGCCTCCTTCTCTTCGAATACTTCAAAAACCTCGCCGTCGCGGACGTCATCGCCACCCGACACAAAAGTATCAAAAGTAATGCCGCCACCCACCAGCGTCGCGAGCGATGTAAAGTCGATATCAGCGCCTGTTGGCCCAATGGAAACCGTAAATCCAGACGTTTCCCAGAAACGGGTGGAGGAGTTTACCAAATGGCGATGCTCTTCATAAATCAGACCTTCGGTAATCGCAAAGGCACCACTGCGCGCGATCTGGGCGCGGCCGATCTGCCCCACCTGAATCCCGCGAAACATGATTGGAGCATTGTCAGTAAGCGAGCCGTTGGTCGTTGTGCGGAAGGCAATCTGCAAACCACTATCGCCCGGCTTGATCAGCGGCGCGACATCGGACCCTTTGAACCGCGTTGCCGCCGTGCCGATCTCATTGTCCCATGAGCCTTCGATATAAACACCGCTGAGCACTGTACTGAGACCACTGATCCCCTGCGCTGTCACTTCGGGCTGAATGATCCAAAAGACCGAACTTTCATCGACGTATGCTGCAATATTCTTTTTCAGCCGGATATGAACCTCAACCTCGCCCAACCCTTGGCTAAATCCGACTTCTTCGACTTCACCGACTTCGATATCGCGGTACTTCAGCTTTGTCTCACCTGCGGCGATGCCTGACCCGTCGGTGAATGTCACGACAATCACAGGCCCCCGCGCGCTGTAGGACTGCCACGCCACACCAAGCGCCACGACCAGTGCAAGCACGGGTATGATCCAAACCAGCGCTATCGCGGAAAAGCCACGCTTGCGGGTCTTCTCAATCTCAACTTTTGGCGGTGTTTCAACCATTACCAGATGCCTCGTCGGTGCCGGCCTGTGCATCCCAAATCATGCGCGGATCAATGGATTGTGCGGACAGCATTGTAAAAATCACGGACAGGGCAAAAAAGAACGCAGCAGGCCCGGGTGTTATAGACGCTAGCCCTTGGAGTTGCACAAGGGCAGACAGAATGGCAACCACAAAGATATCAATCATCGACCAGCGCCCGATGTATTCAACCACTTCATACATCAGCAGACGGTGGCGAGAGGCATAGCCACCCTTTTCCCGCACGCTCAGCGCAAGGAATGCAATGGCCCAGAACTTGCCGAGCGGGATCACAACAGAGGCCACCAGAATGATTGTCGCAATGCCGAAGGCGCCATGCTGGGCCAGCTCGACAGCGCCACTAATGATCGTACTCTCGTCTACCTGAAACAACTGTTTCGTGCGCAGCATCGGATAAACATTCGCCGGCACATAACACATCATCCCGACCAGCCAAAGCGCCCAAACCCGTTGCAGGCTGTGGACGTCCCGCGAAACAAGTTTTGCCCCACAGCGCCCGCAGACCTCTGTCTTCAGCGGCCACGCACGTGCGCAGCGCGTACACGCCACAAGACCGGCCGCGCGGGCCGTTACTGTCTTTTGGGATGTTCCAACGAGTTCCATACAGACCACTTACACATATATCCGTCTTGCACGATGACCAGCACCACCAAGACCCCGAACATCCAAAACGCAGGACCAAAGCTAACGGTTGCAAGGTCTGCGACTTTTACCAGCGCCACGGCACAACCGAGCGCGAAAATCTCTGCCATCGACCAAGGTTTCAACGCCTCGGAAAAGCGGAATGCTGCGATGGCATGCTGCGCCGCAGGACGGTCCAGCACCACAGGCACCAACACATAGAGCGTGAGCAACATCCGCAACAGCGGCACAAAAATAATAAACGCCGCCGTTAACAATGCCAGCACCAGCATCGGCCCCTCGGTGAAGGTCAGCGCAGCATCAAGGATAGAGACAGCATTGCTGCGGCCGCCTGCCGATATCTGGAGAAACGGAAACAGACTTGCTGCGATAATCAACACCACAATTGCAATCGATACTGCGATGATCTGGATACCCGCTTTTGCGCGCGGAGCGATGAGCACCTTGTGACAACGGGTACAGACTGCACGCTCACCATTTTTGGGGCGTTGCAACTGATAGGTCGCATCGCACACAGGGCAGATAATCAGCCCTTCCAGAGGACCACGCGAGAATTCAGCAGCATCAGACATGGCGCTACATATAGCGTCTGGTAGGGGGAAGTTACACTGTTATTTGCGGGACGGGGGCAACAGCGACAAGGACGCCCTCACCCGATAATCGCCCTTCGTGCAGCCGCATCATATCCCAACACTTCCAAGATATCATCTGTATCTGTACCAACAGCAGCTGGTGGTTTGGGCATAGGCGCAGCCGTGCGGCTGAACCGCGGTGCGGGTGCTGCCTGAACCACACCTGCGGGTGCAATGAACGTCTCCCGCGCAGCCATATGGGGATGAAACCGCGCCTCCGAGAACGTCAGCACAGGTGCGACACAAGCATCGGTTCCTTCAAAGATCGCAGCCCATTCGTCACGGGTTTTACGTGCAAATGCTTCCGCATACTTGCTGCGTCTGTCAGGCCATTCCGAGGCATCATTCTGGGTGTCTTGATCGGTTGCAGGCAGGCCTGCCTTTTCCAACAACAAAGCATGAAACTGCGGCTCCAACGCGCCCACCGAAAGGTATCCCCCACAGGCGCAAGAATAGCACCGGTAAAACGGCGCAGCGCCGTCCAGCCAGTTTGCACCCCGTGTTTCGTGCCACTTTCCCTGTGCAAGCATTGCATGGATCAGGCCCATCATAGCAGGCACACCATCGACCATCGCGGCATCGACAACTTGGCCTTTGCCGGAAATGCCGCGTTCGATCACCGCACTCAGGATACCCAGAAGCAGAAACATCGTCCCACCCCCATAATCCGCCACCAGATTGAGCGGCGGCACGGGCGCGCGGTCCGCGTCCCCCATCGCATGAAGCGCGCCTGTGAGCGCGAGATAATTAATGTCATGCCCCGCCGTCTGCGACAGCGGCCCCTCCTGCCCCCAACCCGTCATGCGGGCAAAGATCAGGGTCTCGGGGCAATCATTAGGCCCCAAACCCAGACGCTCCATCACGCCAGGGCGAAACCCTTCAATCAGCACATCACTGGCCGCAATGAGACGGTGCGCGGCCTCCAGTCCCGAAGGCAACTTGAGATCCAGCACCGCCGAGCGTTTGCCGCGCCTGTTGATATCCGTGGGATCGGCGGGTGCAGCTTTTCGGTCAACGGTGATGACATGTGCGCCCAGATCAGCCAGCAGTTGCCCTGCCAGCGGCGCAGGCCCCAGCCCCGAAAACTCGACCACTTTCAACGATGCCAACGGTCCCATTTCTACTCCACTCCCGGCAGCACGACCTCGCGTGCGCCTTCGACAAAATCCTTGAGCGATAGCGGCCAAACGACTCCGGGCCAGCGCAGCTCCATCTCTTTTTTACGCGGTCGGTAGACGGCCGTAAAGAGCGTGCCAAACCCATGCTTGAACGCCGTTGAGTATAACGGCGGGCGCAAAAACAGATTGATGAACTTTTCTTCGGGGTCTTGATGCAGGCGCAGACGCTGTTGCAAGAAACGCTCCCGCTCAACAGTCACGGTAAAACGTGCATGACTGATCCACTCGACCGTTTCCTGATGGTTGGTGGCGACTGCACGCTGTGTAATTACCGCAGGACGGTCAGGGGCCATCATCACGGTGAGGTAATTCCGCTTCTTATCCAGCACAGTCACGTTATAGCTCATATGTGTCGGGACACGGGCCAGCACTTCTGCCGCCTCCTCCGCCGTTTCGCAGATTTGCATGACATAGCGCAGGATGAGCGGCACACCGAACCCTTCGCCCACGACACGACGGCCGCCAAAGGTCAGCGAAATCGACAGCCCTTTGTCGTTCACCCCGTCGACCAATCCCCATAACCCGTCAGAGGTCCCCATCACCGCACGGCCCATCCAGTTTGTGCGCAGAACGAGACTGTCGAACGCCTTGGGGTTATAGTCGTAGTTGCGCACCATCACAGGCTGTTTGCCTGCCCAGACGGCTTGAGAGCAGCTCGCCAGATAGGCGGGGGGCGTATAGAAACTCAGGAACCGCGCGGCGTGGTCGCCGCCGCCGGCAAGCTCGCACAACTCCTCATACAGCGGCACCATCTCGGGCATATGGGTCCGCAGCGCACGCAGGCTTTCGGCATAGGTCGGGCGGGCGGTCTCTCCCTCTTTGAGCCAACATGCCCGATAGTCGGACCAGTATTCGTGGAAAAGCCCAGCCCATTTCGGGCCGGGAAAATCCTCGGAGATTGCACGCCAGTACATAGCGGCCTTTCTTAAGCATTTGGGAAGGTCCGCTTAGGCTGCGGACCTTCCTTCAAAGCAATACGGGATTTGACTTACAGAATCTTGAACGCCGGATCAGACAACATCGGGTCTGCGGATGCTGCTGGCAATGGTGTGCCTTCAACTGCACTCTTGATGCCATGAATCCACTTCTTTGCCCGCTCGTTCAATTGGAACGATTTGGTCATGGAACGGCCACGCGTCACAAGGATACCAATATCGGCGCCCTCATAGCGGTAATCACCCGGCTGTAGAATACGCAAGAAGAACGCCTCGTTCTCGCTTTCTACCGCGCGGCGGTGATAATCGAAACGGTCAAACACAACCGAGCCGTCTTCCTTCATCTTGTAGATGCCCGTCTCAGGCGAAGCCGAGCAGATATCAACGCTGTCCTTGGTCTGCTTGATCACCATCTGGCTCCACCCGTCGATGTTGGCAGGATCGGCCCAACGGGCATTCAGCTCATCGACGTCGAGGTTGAATTTCTTCTTGGAGAATTCAAGCAGGTGGAACAGGAACAAGGGCGCATCCGCATGGGCAAAAGCCGCGTGGTTCGTCATCGACGACGCGCCTGTAATGCGCGGGTTCAATTCACCGAGCCAAAGCTCGCCTGTCTTTTTGTCGATCAGGAAGTCGAGCTCAAAATACCCGCGATAGCCTTCCTTGCGCAGCTGCTCACCAAACTTGAAAGTCATCTCACGCGCTTGTTCGCGCACTTTAGGTGGGAATGCTGTTGCCAGCATCTCGTTGCCGCACCAACCGCCGCGATAGGGCGTCCATTCGTTGAACCCGACAAGCTCGGTCATCAGGGGGCCGACGATTGTACCTTCCTTGGTTGCACAAGCTTCAATGGCTGCCCCACGGCAGCTGATCCGCTTCATGATCTTGATCTCGCCCTCGTCGATAATCTCGGACTGGTGGCGACGGAAATCAGCCTCGTTCTTGATGAAGAAGGTCGTGTGACCGCTGTCACCATAAGCCGATTGCAGCACCAGATCATGGCCAATACCCGCCTTCTCGCAGGTCTCGCGCAGACCCTCGTAGCTATCCACTTCGGCCAGCGTGTTCGGCACAGAGGGCACACCCGCCTTAGGGTCAGGGCTCATAACCAAAAGATAACGGCTGCTGCGAGAGCAATTGCAGA
>CAWVWS010000125.1:0-8921 GCA_963933905.1 uncultured Sulfitobacter sp. | reverse complement strand
CGATTCAACTTAAACCCGATCCACCAAATGCCGGGACTGAACACCTAAATGCAGCAGCGCCGATTGATCCATGCCGCCACACCCAAGCGGGTCCCCAGTGCGCGGTTTCGCCAGCGCCGCCGTTTTCGCATGAGAATGGCCGCAGTTGGTGCGGTTTTGACAGCAACGGCCATTATGCGCGGTTGAGGGTTTAGCGGCTGCGCCCGCCTTTTGGTGCGCCTTTGGGGCCGCCTGATGGTTTTGGTTTTCCAGAGCTAAAGACTTTGCCGCCAGTGCCAAATTTACTTGAACCGGGCGATTTGCCGCCACCGCTGCTGCGTTTGGCCGCGTCGCGTGCGGCTTTGTCGGGGCGGAACGTCTTGATCGGTTTGCCGCGGGGGACGTCGTTATCTTCTTCGTCATTTCGGGCGCGGGGCAGGCCGGGTTGGCCCGGGCCGCCAAACTCGCCTTTGTGCGGTACGCGGCGTTTGAAGCCGCGTTTGACCTGGGTTGGAGCCTCGGGGGCTGCGCCCAGCAGATCATCGGCATCGGGGCCAAGCTGGTCACGCAGCACTTTGCGGCGGATCTCTTCTACGGCGCCTTGGGCCAATTCACCGATCTGGAACGGGCCATAGCTCACGCGGATCAGGCGGTTCACAGCCAGCCCGATCACTTCCATCGCGCGACGGATTTCGCGGTTCTTGCCCTCGCGCAGACCTACAGTCAGCCACGCATTCGCCCCTTTTTGACGGTCGAGGACGACTTCCATCGGTTGGAAGGGCTGGCCTTCTGCGACGATTCCCTTGCGCAGCGGTTCAAGCTGTTCTTCGGTGGGGCGGCCGTTTACGCGCACGCGGTAGCGGCGCAGCCAGCCTGTTGAGGGCAATTCCAAACGACGTTTCACGCCGCCGTCATTGGTAAGCAGCAGCAAACCCTCGGAGTTGAGATCGAGGCGTCCGATGCTCATTACGCGGGGCATATCGGCGGGCAGATTGTCGTAAATCGTCTCGCGACCTTTTTCGTCATTGTCGGTGCTCACAAGGTCACGGGGCTTGTGATAGAGCCAGAGGCGGGCAGGCTCAGCGGCACCAACAGGTTTGCCGTCGACGACGATGCGGTCGGCCTCGGTCACGTTGAGCGCGGGTGATGAGATGACCTTGCCGTTCACGCTGACGCGGCCAGCCTCTATCATACGCTCGGCTTCGCGGCGGCTGGCGATGCCTGCGCGGGAGAGGGTTTTTGCGATGCGGTCGCCGCTGGGCGTATCTGATGTATTGTCATTCATAGCTTTGCCATAGCGCAACTGCCCCTCTTGCGAAAGGATGTGTTTTGCCGCCATCAAGGGGAATGAAATTCAAGTCTCATATGGAAGCGGCCCTTAGTGAAGCGCGTGATGCGGCTGCGCGTGGCGAAGTGCCCGTGGGGGCTGTAGTTGTCTCACCTGCGGGTGACGTTGTTGGGCGGGCGGGAAACCGCACCCGTGCGGATAATGATCCGACGGCCCATGCAGAGGTGCTGGCGATTCGTGAGGCCTGTGCGCATTTGGGGTCAGAGCGGCTGATTGGTTGCGCGCTGTATGTGACGTTGGAGCCTTGTCCAATGTGTGCGGGTGCGATTGCTGCGGCGCGGATAGAGAGGCTGTATTATGGTGCGTCAGACCCGAAGTCGGGCGGAGTGGCGCAGGGCGCGCGGGTGTTTGCGCATCCGCAATGTCACCACGCACCAGAAGTGTTTGACGGTATTGCAGAGCGGGAGTGTGCCGCTCTGCTGGTTGATTTTTTCGCGGCCAAGCGCGGCGGTTGACCGATTAGAGCGAGATTGGGTGCATGACCTTTGGCTCCAGCACGGATGTGCCGGGTAGAACGCCGTTGATTAGTGCCTCTGCGGATTGCTCAAGGATTGGCATCGTCTTGTAATGGCAGGGGATGACCACGTTGAAGTTGAAATATGTCCGCGTGGCGTAGGCCGCCATTTCCATATCCATTGTGAAGTGTCCGCCCGCGGACAGGATGCCGATGTCGGGTTTATAATAGTCGCCGATCCATGCCATATCCGCCATCAGGCCCGTATCGCCGGAGATATAGATGCAGCGGCCTTCGCCCTTGAGGATGAAACCGGATTCGTTGCCCATATAGCGGCGCACACCGTCCACGTCCGCAGCGGAGGAGTGGGAGGCGGGGACCATGCTGGCGGTGACGGATGCGCCCAGCGGGATGGTGCCGCCCATGTTGAATGTGGCGCCTTCAACCGCACCTTGGCTGTGCAGGTGCATTGCCAGCTCGTACATGCCAGAGAGCGGCGCGCCTGTATCTTTTGAGATTTGCACCACATCGGCGATGTGATCGAAATGCGCATGGGTCACCAGAATTTGTGTGGCCCCTGTGATGGCGGATTTGTGCTGGTCCTCGGACAGCATCGGATTGCCCGTGAGCCAGGGGTCGACCAGCACGACCTGATCTTCGATTTCGATACGGAATGATCCATGCCCGAGCCAGATGATATTCATAGCGGTTCTCCTGCTGATTATTTCGGCGCAGCTTAGCTCATCGCACAGCGAATGCGAGAGGGGGCCTTCAAATTTGCAGCACGCACCCGCCTGCGACTTGCTTGCGCAGCGTGAGAGCGGTAGAGGACGGGAAGCTAGATGAGGATTGAATATGTCGATTGATGAAAGCACCGCCGCGCGTGTGGCGAAACTGGCCCGTATCAAGGTTGAGCCCGAGGCCCTTCCTGCGCTGGCGCAAGAGTTTAACACCATCCTCGGCTTCATCGAGCAACTGGCCGAAGTGGATATCGAGGGCGTTGAACCGATGACTTCTGTGACGCCGCAAAGCATCAAGCGCCGCGCCGATGTGGTCGCAGACGGTGACATGCAGGATGCGATCCTCAAGAACGCGCCCGATGCGCGTGAAGGTTTCTTTGCTGTGCCGAAGGTAGTTGAATAATGACCGATTTGAACAAACTGGGCTTGGCCCAAGCGCGTGACATGCTCCGCAAGGGTGAAACGACATCCAAAGAACTGACCGAGGCGTGCCTCAAGGCGATTGAGGGTTCAGGTGCGCTCAACGCTTTTGTCCACCACACGCCAGAGATTGCGATGGATCGGGCGGCAGCGGCCGATGAGCGCCTGAAAGGCAGCGATGAGGCTCCTGCGATGTGTGGCCTGCCCATCGGGATCAAGGATTTGTTTTGCACCAAAGGTGTGCCGTCCCAAGCGGCCTCGCGCATCCTTGAGGGTTTCAAGCCCGAATACGAATCAACTGTGAGCCAGAATTTGGCTGATGCGGGTGCGGTGATGTTGGGTAAGCTCAACATGGACGAATTTGCGATGGGGTCGTCGAACGAGACGTCTGTCTATGGCAATGCGGTCAATCCATGGCGTCGTGAGGGATCTGATGCACCGCTCACGCCTGGTGGGTCTTCTGGCGGGTCTGCTGCGGCGGTGGCTGCTGATCTTTGCCTTGCGGCAACGGGTACGGATACAGGTGGCTCCATCCGCCAGCCTGCGGCGTTGACGGGAACTGTGGGCATCAAGCCGACCTATGGCCGTTGCTCGCGCTGGGGTGTGGTGGCGTTCGCCTCCTCACTGGACCAAGCGGGACCGATGACCAAGAACGTGCGCGATGCGGCGATTATGCTGGAAGCCATGTGCAGCTATGACCCCAAGGACAGCACCTCTGCCGAGATGGTGGTGCCGAATTTCGAGGCGGCGCTGACGGGTGATGTGCGCGGCAAGAAGATCGGAATCCCCAAGGAATACCGCATGGACGGCATGCCTGCCGAGATTGATGCGCTGTGGCAGGACGGCATTGCGATGATGAAAGATGCGGGCGCTGAGATTGTTGATATCTCCCTGCCGCATACGAAATATGCGCTGCCTGCTTACTATGTGATCGCACCTGCAGAGGCGTCTTCCAACCTCGCGCGCTATGATGGCGTGCGGTACGGCCACCGCGCTAAGCTTGATGCAGGCGATGGCATCACAGAGATGTATGAGAAGACCCGCGCCGAGGGGTTTGGGCCAGAGGTTCAGCGCCGCGTGATGGTGGGGACTTATGTGCTGTCGGCAGGTTTTTATGACGCTTACTACAACCGTGCACGCCGTGTGCGCACATTGATCAAGAAAGACTTTGATGATGTGTTCGCCGCAGGCATTGACTGTATTCTGACGCCTGCCACGCCTTCTGCCGCTTTTGGGCTCGGCGAGATGACGGATGCGGACCCGATCAAGATGTATCTCAATGATATCTTTACTGTGACGGTGAACCTTGCTGGACTACCCGGAATTACAGTGCCGACAGGGGTGGACGCGCAGGGGCTGCCCTTGGGTTTGCAACTGATAGGGCGTCCTTGGGAGGAGGCTGATCTGCTGTCTTCCGCCTATGCGCTGGAACAGGCGGCAGGTTTTGTAGCCAAGCCGCATAAATGGTGGTAAACGGCCCTCTAATGCGGAAAAATGCAGGCTATTGAGATGATGAGTGTTAGATTTGTGTTGGGTGCATGTGCCTTGGTAGGCCTTGCTGCCTGTCAGCCAGCAGTGCCTGAAGATAGCCGTTTTGGTGTAGGTTTTGACCAAACTTTTGACGCGCAGCGCGTCAACCGTGATGCGGCACTGGCCGGTGGAAACACTGTGCCCGCAGCGCCTTCCGTGAGTGCGCAGCCTTTGCCTGCCTCTGGATCGGCTGCTGATACAGCTGCGCAAACTACGGCACTTCTGGCGCAGACCAGCCAGAGCGCGGATGCAGAGGCCCTCGCTGCGACGGCGAATAATTCAGGTGTGCCGCCGCTGGTGGCCAGCCCGTCCAACCCGCCCCCTGCAGTTGTGGAAAATGCGACAGGGATCAGCCGCGAGAACAGTTTTGACGCCGTATCCGGCGAGCGCAGCATCGAAAGCGATGCAGCGCGCCTTGCCTCCAATCGCGCGCAGTATCAGGTGATCCAGCCGCAGGCCTTGCCACAGCGCACCGAGACTGGCCCGAATATCGTGGCTTATGCGTTGTCCACCACGCATCCTGTTGGGACAAAAATGTACCGTCGCAGCGGGTTCAATGCGCAAAAGCGCTTTGAACGGTCGTGCGGCCAGTACCGTTTTAAGGATCAGGCACAGGCTGCATTCCTTGCTGCTGGCGGCCCCAAGAGAGACCGCAGTGGCATGGACCCTGACGGCGACGGGTACGCCTGCCGCTGGGATCCTTCGGTTTTCCGTACAGCAACCAGCGGATAAGAGGCGCGAAGAGGTGCGGGTTCATCCCTCGCCCAATTGCGGGCCACGGCGCGACGGGCTGACGCCTGCGCTTATCGTGATCCACTATACCGCGATGGAGACTGCGCAGGCGGCCCTTGAGCGCTTGTGTGATCCTTTGGCCGAAGTTTCTGCCCACTACCTGATCGGAACGCAGGGGGATGTGGTCCGCATGGTAGAGGAGGCTGAGCGTGCGTGGCATGCTGGGGCGGGCGCGTGGTGCGGCGTGGATGACATCAACTCCCGTTCCATAGGGATCGAGCTGGACAACCGTGGCCACGATCCGTTTTCCGAGCCGCAGATGGCCGCACTCGAAGATTTACTGCGGGGTATCATGCAGCGTTGGGGTATTCCTGCATCGGGTGTGATCGGCCATTCAGACATGGCACCAGGCCGTAAGACCGATCCAGGTCCGCATTTTGACTGGGCGCGGCTTGAGCGGCAGGGCCTTGCTTCTGCTGCGCAGGACCGTGCCGAAGGTGCCATGGACGCGGCGGCGTTCAGAGCGGCGGCGGTTGCTGCTGGGTATACTGCCGAGGCTGACTTTGACACATTGCTGCACACAACGCGCTTGCGCCGTGCGCCGTGGCGCAAAGGGCCGCTGCAACGGGCCGATTTCCTGCTATAGCGCCTTGCTGGCAAAACATCCCCATTGACCAAAGCCCCGCCTTGCGCGTACTGCCCTCCTTGCGCGGAAGGCTGGATGGCTGCTGCGTGACATTGCATTTCGGTGCGGTTCACGCGGAGGAAAGTCCGGACTCCAATAAGAAAAGGTGCCGGGTAACGCCCGGGCGGGGCAACCCGACGGAAAGCGCCACAGAAAATAAACCGCCTGTCATTGCCTAGTTCGCTTTGCATTGTCGGCAGGTAAGGGTGAAACGGTGGGGTAAGAGCCCACCGCGCGGCTGGCAACAGCGGCGGCATGGCAAGCCCCACTTGGAGCAACGCCAAATAGGGACCGCGTGCTGTATCTGTCTTCGGGCAGATCAGCGGAGCCTCTTATGCTCCAGCAGGTCCGGGTTGGCGGCTGTAGCTTTGTCGGTAACGGCAAGGTCAGAGGAATGGTCATCTATGAGGGACCGCTTTGCGATTCCTCGGGACAAAATCCGGCTTACAGGCCTTCCGCGCAAACGGCTGACACGGGAAACGGAATTTTTCGAAAATTCCGGACCGGAAAATTCGAATTTTCCGCCTCCCTTGGCGGATGTTGCGCGATACGGGGTTGACTCGGGTGGTGGCACGGGTAGAACCCGAAACTTAGAGATTACGCGCGCCTATCAAGGGATATGCTGCGCCGCACAGGAGAATACAAAATGGCTAAGCCAACCACGATCAAGATCCGTCTGAACTCGTCCGCGGGCACAGGCCATTTCTATGTCACCAAAAAGAACGCGCGCACCATGACCGAGAAAATGGTTATGAAAAAGTACGACCCCGTTGCGCGCAAGCACGTTGAATACAAAGAAGGCAAGATCAAGTAAGATCGTCCGACTTTGACGCTTTTAAAGCCGCGCAGGAATGCGCGGCTTTTTTCGTTATGGGTGATCAAAACCTGCGGTGGGTATGTGTTGAGAAGACGTGATTGAGTTTAGAGGCAAAATAGAGAAGGCGAGGCGGCGGGTATGAAGCGCGTTGTGGTTTTGGGTGCTGCGGGCTCTGGTAAGTCTACGCTTGCGCGCTGGATCGGGGAGTGGACGGGTCTGCCCGTGAAGCATCTGGATCAGCTGCACTGGTTGCCGCATTGGACCCCGCGGCCCATGCGGAGCGGATTGCGATGGTGCAGGCGTTGGAGCAAGAGGAGTGCTGGATCATTGAGGGTGGCATCTCAGCTACCTATGCCACGCGGCTGGCGCGGGCGGATGTGGTGATCTGGTTGGATCTGCCTATTGTGTTGCGGCTTTGGCGTGTGATGGCCCGTTCATGGCGGTATCGGGGGCAGGTGCGGCCCGACCTGAGCGGGAATTGCCCAGAGCGGTTTGACCGCGAGACGTGGCGCTTTCTGGTTTGGATGTGGAATTACCGGAATATCTCACGCGACAAGATACTTGCCTCGCTTGGCACGGATGGTGGCTGTACGCCTTTGCATCATTTGAAAAGCCGCAGTGATGTGACAGAATTTATGCGGGGATTTGAGGCGGAGCGCAGATGAAACGGGTGATGATCATTGGGGATGGGGGCTCTGGTAAGTCTACGCTTGCGCGGTTGCTGGGCGCGCAGACGGGCCTTGCCTGTACATCATCTGGATCAGGTGTTCTGGATGCCCGACTGGACCCCGCGGCCCGAAGCGGAAAAGCTGGAGATGGTTGCGGAGATTGAGGCGCAAGCGCAGTGGATCATCGAGGGTGGTGTTTCTGCGACATTTGAAAACTGGATTGCCCGTGCGGATACGCTCGTCTGGTTGAATTTGCCTGTCACCTTGCGTCTTTGGCGCATTATGGTGCGGACGCTTGCGCATCGGGGACGGAGCCGCCCTGATATGCCCGAAGGGTGCGTGCAGCGTTTCGACCGCAACACATTATCCTTCCTGCGGTTCATCAGGCAGGACCGCCATGCAGGGCACCAGCGTATGGCGGCGTGTCGTTCTTTGGCGGGGGAGGGGGGCGTCGTTGTGCATCATCTTACCAGCAGACGGGCGGTGCGGGCGTTCCAGAGGGCTGTGACGCAGGAATGAATGAAAAAAAGCCGCCCCCGAAGGAGCGGCTCTGGATCGTTTCATGTGGGGCGAGTGTTACTCGCGGTTGCCGAACAGCTGCAGCAACATCATGAACATGTTGATAAAGTTCAGGTACAGGCTCAGCGCGCCCATGATTGCAGATTTACCAAGCCACTCTGTGTCGCCGTGCTGTGCGTGGGCGATATAGTCGGTCTTGATCCGCTGTGTGTCATATGCGGTCAGACCAGCAAAGATCAGCACACCGATTGCGGAGATTGCAAATGTCAGTGCGGAGCTGGCCAAAAAGATGTTCACAACCGAAGCGACGATCAGGCCGATCACACCCATGATCAGGAATGTACCCCAACCAGAGATGTCCTTCTTGGTTGTATAGCCGTAAAGCGACAGACCCGCGAAGGCGATCGAGGTGACCAGGAAGACCTGAACAATGGAATCGCCTGTGAACACAAGGAAAATGGAGCTGATCGACAGACCCATGACAAAGGCAAAGGCGTAGAACATCAGCTGCGCTGTGGCGGCGGACATCTTGTTGATCATCGCGCTAAAGCCGAAGACGAAGGCAAGGGGTGCGAACATAACAACCCATTTAAGCGGAGAGGCATAGAGCGCCTGACCCAGACCTGTGAGGTACTGACCTTCGCGCAGCGCCATCGTGGCACCTGCTGGGTCCGATGTAACCGCAAGGCCGGAAATGGCCCATGCGGCGGCGAAAGTAATCAGCATGCCTACGGACATTGTCCCGTAGACTTTGCTCATGTGCGCGCGCAGGCCCTCATCAATCGCGGCTGTGCGGCTTCCGGCACTGGTCCGGATTGTATTCACGTCTGCCATGTAAAACTCCCTAAAGCTGGCCCGCACAAAGGTTTTCCGGCGGGGATATCGCCAATATCGTGACACAGGCCAAGCATTTCAAGGTTTTTCGGTCAGGTTTTTCGCTTTGGTTAGGGTCAGGACCCATTAACTGATTGAGATTATCGAGTTGTCATGATTCACACGCCCCAGTTCGGTGGGATGTCATGAGCAATT
>CAWVWS010000124.1:0-8936 GCA_963933905.1 uncultured Sulfitobacter sp. | reverse complement strand
TGATGCGTGGACAGCCCTGCCAGATCACACTGCAACGGCTGCGCTGCTTGAGGCTGCACACCAGTTTTGGCAGGTTCCAAAGGGGGCCGCCATCCTCGCCACAGCTGGCGCTTCCGCCCCGATTGCGATGATTCCCCGCCTGCACCGCGCTGGAGGCGTCCACATCGCCGCCCCCACCTATAACGAGCATGCCGCCGCCTTCGCCGCCGCAGGCTGGCGGGAAGCAAGCGCTGAAATGGCCGATGCACAAGTTATCGTGCATCCCAACAACCCCGATGGCCGCCTCTTTACCGCTACCGATCTTCACGCCCCCCTGCGCATCATCGACGAAAGCTTTGCGGACATCATTCCCGACGCCTCCCTCATCGCGCAGGCCACGACACCGGGCACGCTTATCCTCAAAAGCTTTGGCAAGTTCTGGGGTCTCGCAGGCCTGCGCCTTGGCTTCGTCATCGGGGACCCTGACCTCATCAACCAACTCGCCAAGATGCTCGGCCCTTGGCCCGTCGCTGGACCCGCCCTGCAAATCGGCGCTCGCGCGCTGAGCGATCCCGATTGGGCCGACCAAACCCGCAAGCGCCTTGGCACCGATAGCACCCACCTCGACTCCCTGCTCACAGATGCAGGCGCAACATCCCTCGGCGGCACCACCCTCTTCCGCCTCTATGAGGTCGAGGACGCCGCCAAGTGGCAGGACCGCCTCGCCCACCACCATATCTGGAGCCGCGTCTTTCCCTACAATTCCCGCTGGCTGCGCCTCGGCCTCCCCGCTCCTCACCAATGGTCCCGCCTTGAGGCTGCCCTCGCATGAGCACGCCTGTCATCCTCATTCTCGCCCTTCTCCTCGACACCGCATTGGGCGAGCCAAAGTGGCTCTGGAACCGCCTCCCACATCCCGCTGTCCTCATGGGCCGCGCCATGGGCAAGCTCGACCGCGGACTCAACACTGGCAAAAACGGAATCTTCGCAGGCCTCATCGCACTCGCCACCCTGATGGGCAGCGCTTACCTCATCGGCTGGGGGCTCTCCTATTTAGGCGGCCTAGCCCAAGTCGTCATCGCCGCGATCCTCCTCGCCCAACGCTCACTTGTCGAACATGTCGCGGCCGTCGCCTCGGGCCTGCGTGTCTCACTCGGCGATGGCCGCCGTGCCGTGGCCATGATCGTGAGCCGCGATACTGCTGACATGGATCAATCCGCCGCCACCCGCGCCGCGATCGAGAGTGCGGCCGAGAACCTCTCGGACGGCGTTATCGCCCCCGCCTTCTGGTTCCTCGTGGGCGGTTTGCCCGCGCTCATGGTCTATAAAATCGTCAACACCGCCGACAGCATGATCGCCTACCGCACGCCCAAGTATGAGAAGTTCGGAAAAGCCGCCGCTTATATGGACGACGCGATGAACCTCATCCCCGCCCGCCTCACCTGCTGGTTTATCGCGGTCCCCGCAGGCCTCATCAGCCAGTGGCGCGAGATTGGCCGCGATGCCCGCAAACACCGCTCCCCCAATGCAGGCTGGCCAGAGGCCGCAATGTCCCGCGCCATAGGTGTGGCATTGGCTGGGCCACGCGCCTATAATGGCGAAATGCAGGAATTTCCTTGGGTGGGGGAAAGCGGCAAACGCAACCCCGATCCCAGCGATATTGATGCAGCCGTGGGTCAGCTTTGGCTGGCTTGGGGCATACTATTGGGGCTCACGATTTTGCTGGCCCTGTTCGATTATACTTAGATCGAAGGTCATTCATGCGCTCCACATTCCTCGCTGCACTCATCGCTCTCGCACCCGCCACTGCCACTGCCACTGCCACTGCCATGGCCGCAACCTGTGGCGGCAACTTCAACAGCTTTAAGAACGGCCTGATCGCCGAGGCCCCCAAATACCGCGTCTCGTCAGATACAGCCAAACGCTTCCTCGCTGGCGTGCGACAGGACAATGCCGTGCTGCGCGCCGACCGCTCCCAAGGGGTCTTCCAACGCCCCTTCGTGGACTTCTCCCGCCGCCTGATCTCAAATGACCACATCAACCGCGGCGTTAGCAACGGCAAGAAATACGCCCGCGTCTTTGACCGCGTCGAGCAGCGCTATGGCGTGAGCCGCTCGGTCCTGCTCGCCTTCTGGGCATTCGAGACGGACTACGGCAACATCCAAGGCAACTTTAACACCGCCAACGCCCTTGTGACCCTCGCCCACGACTGCCGCCGCCCCCAACTCTTCCGCCCACAGGTCTTTGCAGCGATGGAGTTATATGGGCGCGGTGAACTCGACCCCGCCAAGACCACAGGCGGATGGGCAGGCGAAATCGGCATAGTGCAAATGCTCCCCCGTGACATCATTGAAAACGGCACCGACGGCGACGGTGATGGCCGCGTCTCACTGAAACCATCTCCCGCCGATGCCCTCATGTCGGGCGGTAAAATGCTCAAATCACTCGGCTGGCGCAAAGGTCAGCCATGGATCGATGAAGTCATCTTGCCAGCCAATTTCGACTGGTCCCTCACAGGGCTGGAAACCACAAAATCCACGGTACAATGGGCCAAACTTGGCAAAAAACGCCGCAATGGCCGCATGGCAAATCTGTCCGCTTCACTGATCCTGCCCCAAGGGCGCAAAGGGCCGGCCTTCATCGCCTACCCCAACTTCAACGTCTTCTTCGAGTGGAACCAAAGCTTCACCTACGTTCTCACCGCCGCCTATTTCGCCACCCGCCTCAGCGGCGCACCTGTCTATAACGCAGGCCGCCCCGAACAGGGCCTCAGCGGCAACCAGATGAAACGCCTGCAACGCGCCTTGCAAAAACGCGGCTATAACGTGGGCAATGTCGACGGTATCCTAGGCTCGAACACCCGCAAAGCTGTGCAAAAAGAGCAGATCCGCCTCAAACTCCCCGCCGATGCATGGCCAACCCCTGCATTGCTGTCCAAACTGGAAGGCGCATCAAGATGAACCTGAAACTCTCCGCCGCCACAATGGTCGCCAACGCGCGCGCCCGTATCGAGGAAATCGAGACCCCTGATGCCATCGCCATGGTCGGTGATCCAAACGTGCAAATTGTCGACCTGCGCGACCCGCGTGAGCGGGAGCGCACAGGCTTCATCCCCGGCAGCTTTCACTGTCCGCGCGGTATGCTCGAATTCTGGGTCGACCCCGACAGCCCCTATTTCAAGGACGTCTTTGCGCAGGATAAAAAATTCGTTTTTCACTGCGCTTCTGGCTGGCGCTCCGCCATCTCCGTGGCCACCTTGCAGGATATGGGCTTTGACGCCGCCCACATAAAAGACGGCTTTGGCGCGTGGGAAAATGCAGGCGGACCTGTCGATCAGGTCAAACCAAAGGGCTAACTCACGCGACCATCTGGCTCGCTTTTTTCAAATCGACCGAGACAAGCTGGCTCACGCCCTGCTCCGCCATGGTCACACCAAACAGACGGTCCATCCGCGCCATGGTCACCGCGTGGTGCGTGATGATCAGGAACCGCGTATCCGTCTGGCGGCACATCTCGTCCAGCAGGTCACAGAACCGCGTCACGTTGGCATCATCCAGCGGCGCGTCAACCTCGTCCAGCACACAGATCGGCGCTGGGTTGGCAAGGAACACAGCAAAGATCAGCGCCATCGCCGTCAGCGTCTGCTCCCCACCTGAAAGCAGGCTCAGGGTCGACAGCTTCTTACCCGGCGGCTGGCACATAATCTCCAACCCCGCCTCAAGCGGATCATCAGATTCCACCATCACAAGGCTCGCTTCGCCACCCCCGAACAGATGCGAGAACAGCGTGCCAAAATTCACATTCACTTGCTCGAACGCAGTCAGCAGTCGCTCGCGCCCCTCTTTGTTCAGGCTGGCAATACCCGAGCGGAGCGTTTTGATCGCCTCTTCCAGATCATTCTTCTCGTTGACCAGCGTATCGTGTTCTTCTTGAACTTCCTTGGCGTCTTCCTCCGCCCGCAGGTTCACCGCGCCCAAAGCATCACGCTGACGCTTGAGACGGTTCACATCCGCCTCCAACACATCCGCCGCTGGCATCTGGTCTGGGTTCACATCCAACTGGGTGAGCAACTGGTTCGGGGTCAGCTGCTGATCCTCCGCAATCCGCTCCGCCGCCGCTGCCACAGTCTCCTTGGCCGCTTCACTCCGCGCCTCTGACCGCGCGCGCGCTTCACGCGCTTCTGACGCCAACCGCTCCGCTTCCCGCTCCGCCAACGCCGCCTCGCGCAACGTCGCCTCGGCTCCCGTCAGCTTGTCCACAGCCTCCGCGCGCCGCGCTTCCGCCTTGGCAATTCCGCTGCTCAACTCGTCACGCTTGGCTGCAATCTCCGCAGGGGCCGCACCCGCTTCTTTCAGCTCCGCTTCAGAGGCTTCTTTGCGCTCCACCAATTCCGCACTGCGCTTTTCCGCAGTCTCCAAACGATGCCGCCAACCGCTCAATTCCTTGGTCACTTCTTGGCGTCGCTTCGTCCGCGCGTCACCCTCACGGCGCAACTCGTCATGGTTCGAGCGCCGCGACATCATCGTGATCCTAGCGGCTTCAACCGCCATGCGGATATCCTCGACTGCCGCCCGCGCCTCGCTTAAGTCCCCCAGATCGGCCAGAGCGCGCTCCGCCTCCAGAACCCGCGCCCGCGCGCCCATCGCCTCTTCCTCATGCCGCGTCACGGCCAGCCCAAGGCTCTCCAACCGCCCCGCAGCCAAGTTGCGATCCGCCTCGACACGGCTCAACGCACGCCCCACATCCGCAACCATACGGTCCGCATCGCGCCGCGCTTCCCGCGCACGCTTATCCGCCTCCGTCTGCGCGGCAAGCTGTGCGGTCAGGCTCTCATGCGCTGCCCGCGCACCCTCCGCCCGCTGGCTCGCTTGTTCCAGCGATTGTTTAAGAACTTCCAAACGGTTAAGCTGCTGCAACCGCAACGCCGCCGCCGAAGGCGCGTCCTCCGCCCATGCGCGAAACCCGTCCCAGCGCCACAAATCACCCTCAAGTGAGACCAAACGCTGACCAGGCTGCAATGCCGCCTGCAACCGTGGCCCCTCATCCGCATCCACAAGGCCGATCTGCCCCATCCGCCGACCCAAAACATCAGGGCAGGACACATGATTGGTCAGTGGCGTCACCCCCGCAGGCAGTGCCTGAACCTGTGCATAGGCCGCGAGCGTTGACCAACCTGACGGCCCATCCGCATCTACTTCGGGGGCACGCAAATCATCGGCGAGGGCCGCACCAAGCGCCTTCTCAAACCCATGCTCCACCTGCAAGCGGTCCAAAATCTGGCCACCTTCCGCCGTGTCGCGCTCAACCAGCTTGGCCAATGCACCCGCCTCGGCGCGCAAAGCGTTCATCTCGCCCTCGGCCTCGGATCGCTCGCCCCGCGCCTCAGCCTCCCGCGCTTGCGTCGCCGCACGCGCCTCCTCCGCTGCGATCAGCGCATCTTCAGCCGCCTGTGCCGCCGCCTGTGCCGCAGCTTCCGCCGCTGTCGCTGTCTCGAAATCACCCGCCGCTTTTGCCAGTGCGGCCTCACTTGCCGCCACAGCTTCCCGCGCGCGCACCGCTTCCACCTCGGACTTGGATTGCGTCTTGCGATTGTCCTCCAACAACCGCTCGGCCGAGCCATAGCGCGCCGCGAGCCGTGCCACATCCTCGGTCTGCTGGCCCAACTCACCCTCACGCTCTTGCAGAATGACCGCCGATTCCCGCGCCACTTCAGCCGCAGCCTCCAGCGCGGCATCATGGCCCTCGCCCGCCTTGGCAAGCTCACGCTGCTCCCATTCAAGCCGCTCTATCGTCTCGCCCGCATCGCGGTTCAACCCGCCCTCGCGCTCGATATCACGCGCCAGTTGGTCAATCCGCCCTTGCAGCGTCTCGATGAGCGCACTCGCCCGCGCCTCCTGATCGCTCAGCGTATCACGCTGCACGATCAAGCGTTGTACAACAGCCGCCGCAATCGCATCCTCCTCACGCAGCGCAGGCAGTGCATCCTCCGCCTCTTGCCGCGCCTTGGCCGAGGTACGAACCAGACCTTCAGCCTGCGCAGCCGCTGTCACCCGCTGGCGCAACTCATCCTCAGACTTCGCCCGCGCATCATCCGCTTCCCGCCAGCGACGATACAGCAACGTCCCCTCCGTGCGCCGCAACTCATCGCCAATCTCGCGATACCGCGCTGCCTGACGCGCCTGCCGCGCCAGCTGCGCCAGTTGCGCCGCCAACTGTTCAACCACATCATCAACCCGCGCCAAATTGGTCTCCGCCCCGTTCAGCTTCAACTCTGCCTCGTGCCGCCGCGCATAAAGCCCCGAAATCCCCGCAGCTTCTTCCAGAATACGGCGGCGGTTTTTGGGCTTCGCGTTGATCAACTCACTAATTTGCCCCTGCCGGACCAGCGCAGGCGAATGCGACCCCGTTGAGGCATCGGCAAACAGCATCTGCACATCGCGCGCACGCACATCCTTGCCCGCCGCCTTATAGGCACTGCCCACATCGCGGGTAATCCGCCGCACAATATCGAGGCTGTCATTGTCGTTGAACCCCGCAGGGGCCAACCGCTCACTATTATCAATCTGCAAGGAGACTTCGGCAAAGTTACGTGCAGGCCGCGTCGCAGCCCCCGCAAAAATCACATCTTCCATCCCACCACCGCGCATCGCAGTCGGGCGGTTCTCCCCCATGACCCAGCGCAGCGCCTCCAACAAATTGGATTTCCCACAGCCGTTCGGCCCCACAACACCCGTCAGACCATCCGCAATGATCAGGTCAGTGGGGTCAACAAAGCTTTTGAAGCCCGTCAGCCTGAGTTTCGAGAAGCGCATATACCGCCTGCATGGTGATTCCATATCGTGCGGTAGGGTGTCGGAGTTGACCGACCCGAGTCAACCACCCCACACAACCATCAGCGGTATCAGGCGACTTATCCACAAGATATTGCGCCAATCAGGCAGGAGCGCAGTCAATTTCCACCGCGACACCGCCCAACTGCTTCACCGCGGTCCCGCGCACAGGCACACACTCCACATCGACAGGGACCACCGGCACAACCCGCTTAGCGCCCTTGCCAAAGCGTAGGATACCCGTCGCCTGCGCCTGATCCCCACGCACTTCCTTCACCTCACAGCCACTGACCATCGCCATCGCCAGCCCCACCCGCTCTCGGATCGGGCCAAAGCGGGGCGCATACTCTGAATTGGTACGGATCGCCTCCGCCAACTCCCCGCGCACGCGCACATCAAAGGTAGAGCCGTCAACCGTCACATTCGTCGCTTCAAGCCCGCGAAAATGCGGACCCGCCGTGTTGCAGGCGGTTAAAAGCAGCATCAAAAAGAGGGGGAATATTTTCATCCCTTAGGTTTGGATCTCTTTGCTTAATAATTCGTAAACGCCGCCAGCCCTCCTCTACGTTCACAGAAAAACCGCATAAACCCACTACGACGATGTTATTATGGCATAATCCAACTTTCTAGCGTGAGGTAAGATCTATCAAACGCTGCGGCTAGCACCCAACAGGTAAAAAGGGCGAGGCTCCGGAACCGAACGAGAGTCCATGCGTTCCATACCATTTATTGCCCTTTTGTCCGCAGCAGCACTCGTCGCCTGCACCCCCCAACTCCGCCCATCTCTGTTACGCCCAAAAATGCCGCAAACGCCGTTGGCCTTGATGTCTATGCAGGGCCACGCCGCCGTCGCAATCCCGTGCCAGCCTTTCGCGGTCAGGAAACATTGCCGATCCATTCTTCCGGTATCGGAAGCGATGGTCAGCGCAAAGAAATCTCGGGCGTGCTCTGCACCCTTGATGCGGGCGTCTACTCGGCCAATTTCAACACTCCTGCGAACCTGATCGTGCCGGATTATGGCCCGAACTCCCCCGCAATCTTCATCCGCTGCGCACATAAGGACCAAAGCAGCTCGATCACGGTAAACGCCTCAACCCAACAACGCATGAGCAACGCCGCAGCAGGTGGCATTATCGGCGTGATCGTTCTGGGCGCAGCCACCGCTGCAAAAGTTGACGATGAAAAGGACGAGTTCAAATATCCCGCGGTCACTGTCCAGATGCGCAAGCAAAAGAACTAGGCACAGCGGCACGGCTTGCTCCTCCCTTTGATTGGTCATATATTTTGACCAATCAAAGGATGCACCATGCCATTTCGCACCGTCAGTCCGGAAAAACTCTCTTCTGCCGTGGTGCGGCAGGTCGAAGAATTGATCCTGCGTGGCATCCTCCAACCCGGCAAGCGCCTCCCGCCAGAACGCGAACTGGCCGAACGCCTCGCCGTCTCGCGCCCTTCCCTGCGCGATGCGATTGCACAGCTTCAGGACGCAGGCCTCCTCGCCTCCAAACCCGGTGCGGGTGTCTTTGTCGCCGACGTACTTGGCTCGGCTTTCTCGCCGGCACTCACCGCTCTCTTCGCAAGACACGACGAGGCAACGATGGACTACCTGTCATTCCGCCGCGATATGGAAGGGCTGGCCGCAGAGCGCGCCGCGCGCTTAGGCTCCGACACCGACCTCGCCGTGATCACTGCGACCTTCACCAAAATGGAAGCCGCCCACGACAGCCGCAGCACCAAAGACGAGGCCGCCCTCGACGCCCAATTCCACATGGCCATCATCGAAGCGAGCCATAATGTCGTGATGCTCCACATGATGCGCTCCATGTACGAACTTCTGCGCGGCGGCGTGTTCTACAACCGCCAGATCATGTTCAAACAACAAACAAAACGCGCTGTCCTGCTCGACCAACACCGCGCCATCCACGATGCCCTACTGGCCCGCGACGCCACAGGCTCACGAAAGGCCGTCGAGGCCCACCTCTCCTACGTAGAACGTGCGTTAATGGACCAACAACGCGCCGAGCGGCATGAAGATGTGGCAAAGCAACGGTTGGATCATGAGTTGGGCAGGTAGAGGTCTGCTATGCGGGACGAGGACGAAACCGCTCTCGCGGTATTGGCGCTTTT
>CAWVWS010000123.1:0-8993 GCA_963933905.1 uncultured Sulfitobacter sp. | reverse complement strand
CTACTGGCACGGCGGGCCGTGCAACGTTGGCAGCCTTGCAAGAAGCAGGGCACGAGGTTGTGTGTTTCACCCGCGCCTCGGCCGATCTGGATGTGGAGGTGCGTGTTGGGGACGCTGGTGATCCAGAATCAGTTAGGCGGGACGGATTGCGTGGTGAGGCGTTTGACGCCGTCGTGTCGTGCATTGCATCGCGGACGGGCACGCCGCGCGATGCCTGGCTGGTGGATTATGGGAACAATTCGGTTTTGTTGGACGCGGCAAAGACATCGGGCATCGCGCAGTTTGTCATGCTTTCGGCCATATGTGTGCAAAAGCCGCTATTGGAGTTCCAGCATGCCAAGTTGGCGTTTGAGGCCGAGCTTATAGCGTCTGGCCTGACCTATTCTATCGTGCGGCCCACAGCGTTTTTCAAATCCCTGTCGGGGCAGTTGGACCGCGTGCGGGCGGGTAAGCCGTTTTTGGTATTCGGAGATGGGGAACTGACGGCATGTAAGCCGATCAGTGACCGTGATTTGGGCGCGTTTATCGCTGGTTGTGTGGCCAATCCAGCGCGGGGCAATCAAGTGCTGCCCATTGGCGGACCTGGCCCTGCGATCACCCCGATGGATCAGGCGGAGGCGCTGTTTGCATTGCTGGACAGGCCTGTGCGCGTGAAGCGGGTGCCTGTGGCGATGATGGATACCATTCGCGGTGTGATGCGCGTCTTGGGGAAGGTTAGCCCAAAGATGGCGGATAAGGCAGAACTGGTGGGCATCGGGCGCTATTATGCCACGGAATCAATGCTGGTTTGGGATGCCGAGCGGGATGTCTATGACGCAGAGGCGACGCCAGAGACAGGGGCAGACACGCTGTTCGCGTTTTACGAGACGCTCATCGCCGAGGAGCGCAGCGTGGCGCTGGGCGATCATTCGGTTTTTTGAGGTGGCGCGATCTGGACCCACCGCGCGATGATGGCGAGGGCGGTGATGCAGACCAGCCCGCCGATTGTGTACCAGCTCAGGATGCGCTGAAGATCGTCGGCTGGCAGCAGCCCTGCATCGTTGGCGGTTGTTGCCGCGAGCATGAGTGTGGCGGCAAAGAGGACCTTACCCCCGAGGCTTTTGAGCGAGAGGTACGTAGCGCGGGTTCCATCCTCGAGCAAAGGCTGAATTCGGGCGAGGATGAAAGGATTGGCCAGCGAGTCTGGTACGATGCGCAGCAGCAGCACGCCGATAATGAGGGTGGATGTGCTGGCGGCGAGCGCGCCGATGAGGGCGATCTGTAAGCCAAAGGCGCAGAGCAACAGGAGCGGCAAGCCCAAGGCATGCCGCAAGCGCAGGGCGACCAATGAAGCAAGGACCGAGATCAGCATCATGGCACTTGTCACTGCTCCACTGACAAGTGGGGCGTCAGCGGCAAGTCCCCAGCCTTCGAGTGCTGTAAGGATAAAGGGCTGACCAAAAACAAAGGGCAGGTGGCTGAACCCGTACATCAGGACCGAGAGGGTAAAGAGCCATGCCAGAACCGGGTGCAGCAGAGCGGTTTTGAGGGTGGCGAGTTGGCCGCTAAGTGCTTCAATCGCTTTGCGCGGCGGCTCTGACATCATGAGCACCAAGAGAGCGGCAATGGCGAAGGCGAGAGCGGTGGTAAAGAAGGGCAAGCTGTCGGACCACATGCTCATCGCGCCGCCAAGGAGGGCGGAGAGAGCGAAGCCTGCCAGCGAGAAACGCCATGCGCGGACTTCTTGCACCTCGACTTCCTCTGCGCGGCCAGCGGCCTCCAACGACTCGAAGAGGAGGGAGGAATCTGTGCCTGATTTGAAGGCGGAGCCTGCACCGAGGAGTGCTTGGCCAAGTGCAAAGAGCGTAAAGCTGCCACTTAAGGCAAGCACGAGGTAACCCAGCAGCGAGCAAAGAGTAGAAAGCAAAAGCGTAAAGCGGCGGCCGATGCGGTCGGAGAAATAGCCCGACGGCACTTCGAGGACGGTGACGGAGATATCATAAACAGAATAGAGGATGATCGCCTCTGCGCCTGATAGGTTGCTTTGGAAATACAAGAACCAGACGGCCTGCCAGAACAGCAGGGAGTTGAGGAACTGATACCACGGGATCAGCGCAATGGTGCGGGTGGCACCCATCAGCTGTCGGCGCGGGCCACCCCTTCGAGGATCGCCTCACGCAGTTTCTTCTCAAGTGCGCGCTGTTTGCTCTCTGTGTAGTATTTCAAGCCGAACATATCCTTGACGTAGAAGGTATCGACCACCTGCTCGCCGTAGGTCGCGATGACGGCGTTGGCGATGTAGACGTTGGCAGAGGCGAGCGTCCGCGCCAGATCATAGAGCAGACCGGGACGGTCACGGGTGTCCACTTCGATGATCGTATAAATCTCCGAGCCGTCATTGTCGAAAGTAATGGAGGTTGGAACGCGGAAGGCCTTTTCACGCTTTTTGACCTTATCGCGGGATTTGAGCGCGTCGCGGGCGATGACTTCACCGCGCAGGGTCTTCTCAATCATCTGGCGCAGACGGGGCAGTTTGGAAGCCTCGTAGGCGTTGCCTTCGCTGTCCTGAATCCAGAAAGCATCGGTCACGAAACCGTCTTTTGTGGTGTAACTGCGGGCATCGACCACGTTTGCGCCGACCAAAGCCAATGCCCCCGTCAGGCGAGTGAAAATGCCGTGGTGGTCAGGCATGACAAAGCAGGCACGGGTCGCATCGCGGTCCTCATCAGGGTGCAGATCGATCTGTACCACTTTGGGATCGATATCGCGCAGCAGCTTTGCGAAAACGACATGGGCCGTAACGTGCAGACCTTGCCAATAGGGATCATAGTGGCGCGCAGTCTCTTCCTTGAGCGCCTTCTTTGGCCAATCAGGCAGCGCTTCGCGCAGCGTCTTTTTCGCCTCGGCACCTCGGTTCTGGCGGTTGAGGTCTTCGAGGCCTGTTTCAAGCGCACGCTCTGTCTGACGGTAGAGGGCGCGGATGAGCACGGCCTTCCAGTTGTTCCATGTATCAGGACCTACGCCGCGAATATCGCAAACGGTGAGCACGCAAAGCAGATCGAGACGTTTGACAGTTTGCACGGCTTTGGCAAAATCGCGCACGGTGCGCGGATCGGAGATATCGCGTTTTTGCGCCATGTCGGACATCAGCAGGTGATAGCGGACCAGCCATTCGACAGTGTCGACTTCGTCTTGCTTGAGCCCCAGACGCGGGGCCACTTTGCGCACGATTGACGCGCCAAGGATGGAGTGGTCCTCTTGCCGCCCTTTGCCGATATCATGCAGCAATAGAGCCACATAAAGGACTTTTCGGTTCACGCCACGATTCAGGATCGAGGAAGCGACGGGCAGCTCTTCTTCCAGCTCGCTTTTCTCGATACGGGCGAGGTTGGCGATGGTCTGGATCGTATGCTCGTCCACGGTATAGCTGTGATACATGTTAAACTGCATCATCGCTACAATCGGCTCGAACTCGGGGATAAAGGCGGCAAGCATGCCCAACTCGTTCATGCGGCGCAGGGCACGCTCAGGGTTGCCGTGTTTGAGCAGCAGATCAAGGAAGATGCGCTGGGCCTCGGGATTATTACGCACAGGATCGGTGATCAGATTCAGGTTCGCTTTTACCGTGCGCATGGCGTCGGGGTGGATCAGCATACCCGTGCGCAGCGCTTCTTCAAACAGCCGCAGCATATTCAGCGGATCGCTCAGGAATGCGGCGTCGTCTGCAATCGCAATGCGGTTGTGAACAACCAGATATCCTTCTTTAATTTTTGGTTTGCGGCGGAACCAGCGCTCCAGCAGCGGTTCGGATTTCACGTGCATGTCTTCGAGCTTGGTCAGGAAGATACGCGTGAGATCGCCCACCACGGTGGCGTGGCGGAAATAGGCCTGCATAAAGACTTCGACCGCGCGGCGGCCGGTTTGGTCCTCATACTGCATGGCTTCGGCCACACTCACCTGCATGTCAAAGGTGAGCTGTTCGGTGGCCCGTTTTGTCAGCAGATGCAGATGCCCGCGCACGGCCCAGAGAAAATTTTCGGCGGCTTTGAAGGTCTCGTACTCCTCAGCACGGAACACACCCGCAGCGACCAGATCGGCAGAGTGTTCAGCCCCATGGATATATTTTGCAATCCAGAACAAGGATTGCAGGTCACGCAAGCCTCCTTTGCCCTCTTTGACATTCGGCTCTACGACATAGCGTTGACCTTGCTTGAGGTGGCGGCTGTCGCGCTCCTCCAGCTTTGCTTCAATGAACGCGTGGCCAGAGCCGGAAAAGAGATCGCGTTTGAGGGTTTCATCTAGCCGCTCGGCGAGATCGGTATCGCCGCAGACATACCGGTGCTCCAGCAAAGCGGTCTGGATGGTGTAATCCTCGGTCGCAAGCTGCACGCAGTCTGCAATTGTGCGGGTCGCATGGCCAACCTTAAGCTTGAGATCCCACAGGATATACAACATCGCCTCAATAACGTCGTTCGTCCACTTGGTGTTGGTATTTGGCACTAAAAACAGAAGATCCACGTCCGAGAACGGCGCCATCTCGCCACGGCCATAACCGCCAACACCGATCACGCTGAGGGCGGGGGCGTTTTTTTGGACGTTTTTGGGTAGGGGATTCAGATATTGTGTGGTGACGAAAAGCGCTGATTTGACCATCCCGTCCGTCAGATAGGTGTAGGAGGCGGTCATCGCAGTTGCGTCAAAGGGTGCCGCCGCAAACGCGGATGCAATGGCATCGCGCCCTTCGGCTTGAACTGCCTTCAGAATTTTTATGGTTTTGGCGCGTAATTCAGCAGGGTTGTCAGCGTGGGCTGCTGCGTCGGCAATTCGTGCATCAATTGCAACGTGATCATAGATTTCATTGGGTGTCGCACTCAGACGCGGCGCAAGGGCCGCGTCTGGATTTGTTTGGTCCGTACTGTCCAAAGGGGCGCTCAGAAGCCTGCGCCGCCGAATGCTTGTGGAGCCGCTTCAAGCAGGACAACCTGATTGTTGCGGATCGTCGCCACAGCAAGGCCACGCTCGTTTGTACCGTCCTTGAGCAGCCGGAAGATACCATTGGCGCCACGGAAACCTGCACCCTGTGTCAAGGCGCCAGCAGTCAGGGTGTTGCCCTTTTTGCTTTTCACGAGTGAGCCGATGGCGGCAATTCCGTCAAAGGAAAGACCAGCGATATCCAAAGGACGCTCGCCATATGCGGCATTGTAACGTGCAGCAAACGCGGCACTTGCTCCCGGATCGGGCAGCGCAAACCAGCCGCCCTGAATGCCTGGAATGGCAAGTGTTTGTGCGGGTACATCCCAGCGCGAGAGGCCGACGAATTGCGTGGTGTCATTCTTTATGCCTGCGGCGGGTAGCAAGTCACCCAGCAGCGGCAGTGCTGTTGAGGAGTTTTCCGGCATAAACAGGGCGTTCGCGCCCGAGCTTTCAATCGCGGCTTTTACCCGTGGAATAGCAGCGCGCACAGCTTCTTGGCTCAGCGCATATTCGACATCACCCAAAAGCGTTGCACCGTTTGCAGAAATCGCCCGCTGGATCGCGTTACGCCCCAACTGGCCGCCAATGTTGTCGGCGTGCAGGACGACGATCTTGTCCTTGCCTGTACGCTTGGCATAGCGGACCAGACGGCTGGCTGCTGTGTCGAACGTTGGCCCAAGTACAAAGACGTTGCCGCCTGCGATCGTTGTGTTGTTGGAGAAGGACAGGATGTTCACGCCTGACTCTGCGACTGCGACACCAGCAGCATTGGCCGCCTCGCCATAGACGGGTCCGAGGATGATTTTCGCACCTTCTGCCACGGCCTGTGAGGCAGCGGTTGCAGCAGTTGCCGCCTTTCCGGCTGTCCCATAGACACGCAGATTGATTTTCACCCCTTCAAGGTCGTGAATCGCAAGGCGCGCAGCATTCTCGAGGTTTTTCGCAAGCAGATCATCAGAGGCTGTGCCCCCGCGCGGAACCAGAAGGGCAACAGCGATCGGTTCATTGGGATCAATTTTGGGGCCATCACCAAGTCCGCCCAGCATGGCAGGATCACAAGCTGACAACATCATTGCAAAGATTGGCAGCATTAGCTTTCGGATGGTGCGCAGAATGGCAAACATGGTAACGGTACTCCCCAGTCAAAGGCGCAGGCACGGCCCTGCGCTATAATTCCGGCAATCATATCGTGTCCAAGGGGCGGGTCCAGCGTTGAATATTAATAAGCAAAAGTTAGCGGCTGGAATCACCTTTGTTGGTGTTCCGATAGGCACAGCACGCGACATAACATTGCGTGCGCTGGACGTATTGGCGAGTGCCGATATGCTGGTGGCAGAGGACACCCGAAGCCTTCTTAAGCTTATGGATATTCACGGAATTTCACTTGATGGGCGTAAGATATCTGCCTTGCACGATCACTCGACTGCGGGAGCGGTGGAGCGGCTCATCACGGCCGCGCAAGGGGGAAAATCCATCGCTTATGCCTCTGAGGCAGGGATGCCACTTATTGCAGATCCCGGATTCGAGTTGTCGCGCGCGGCCGCCGCCGCAGGTGTTTCAGTAACTTGCGCGCCGGGGCCGTCTGCTGTTCTCACAGCCCTGACATTGGGTGGTTTGCCGACCGATGCGTTTAATTTTACCGGATTTCTCCCAAGCACAAAGGCCGCCAGACTAACTGCGTTGGAAGGGCTGCGCGATGTGCGTGCAACGCTGGTTTTCTACGAATCGGCGCGGCGTGTCGGGGTCATGCTGAAAGACGTACAAACCGCTCTGGGTGGAGAGAGGCGCGTCGCAGTGTGCCGCGAGCTCACAAAGAAGTTCGAAGAAATCAGACGCGGTACAGTTGCCGAATTGGCCGAGTATTACGCAGTTAACAAAACCAAGGGCGAAATTGTCGTGCTGGTGGATCGGGGCGATTTAGAAACAATTAACTCGGATGATTTAGAAGTAGCACTGAAAGCAGCGCTGGAAGAGATGTCGATGCGGGATGCCGTGGATTTGGTCGCAAAGGCCCACGCATTGCCCCGCAGGCAGGTTTATCAGACAGCTTTGGAGCTGAGTTCGAACAAGGATTGAGGCGATGATGACAGAGATCAAGCAAGGGCGCGCCCAGAAAGGGAGCATGTCATATCATGCAGGCCTTGCTGCCGAAGGGCGCATCGCACAGGACTATGCGTGGCGCGGGTTTGCGCTCGCACGTCAGCGGTGGCGGGGTAAGTCGGGCGAGATTGACCTGATTGTGCGCGATGGCGACGGGCTGATCTTTGTCGAGGTGAAGCAAAGCAGGGATTTTGAGCGCGCTGCTCTTGCGCTTGGTGCTGCGCAAATGCGCCGGCTGTACCGCAGTGCAGAGGAATATCTGGGCACCCAGCCAAACGGCAGCCTTACAGAAGTCCGCTTTGACGTGGCTTTGGTGAACGGGCACGGCGAGATGAAGATTATAGAAAACGCTTTTGGTCACTGCTGAGGATTGCGCAGCGCCGCTTGCTTTGTCATCAAGATGACAACAGCAAGGATACAGATATGAAAATCGCTTTTCAGATGGACCCTATCGGGGACGTCAACATAAACGCAGACAGCAGTTTCCGCCTCGCCGAAGAAGCGCAAGCGCGGGGTCATACCCTGTTTTTCTATACGCCAGATCACCTGTCCTACCAGGAGGGGCGCATTACAGCACGCGGTCAGGATATGACCGTGCAGCGGGTGGTGGGCGACCCTGCCATCTTGGGCGAGATGCGGGAAGTTGATTTGAGCGAGTTTGACGTGGTCTGGCTTCGGCAGGATCCGCCCTTTGACATGCATTACATTACATCGACCCATCTGCTTGACCGGATTGCGGAGACCACACTCGTTGTGAACGATCCATTTTGGGTGCGGAACTTTCCTGAAAAACTGTTGGTGCTGGATTATCCTGACCTCACGCCGCCAACGACCATCGCCCATGACCTTGAGACGATCAAAGCGTTCAAGGAAAAGCATGGCGATGTGATTCTCAAACCGCTCTACGGCAATGGCGGCGCAGGCGTGTTCAAACTCACGCGCGATGATCGTAACCTTAGTTCCTTGCATGAGTTGTTTACAGGCTTCTCGCGCGAGCCTCTGATTGTGCAGAAATTCCTGCCTGACGTTTCCAAAGGCGACAAGCGGGTCATTCTGGTCGACGGGGAACCTGTGGGCGCAATCAACCGTGTGCCAGCGGAAGGGGAGACGCGCTCGAACATGCATGTGGGCGGGCGTCCCGAGAAGGTGGGCCTGACAGAGCGTGATTTGGAGATTTGCGCGCGAATTGGCGGTGTGCTGAAAGAAAAAGGCCAGATTTTTGTCGGCATCGATGTGATCGGCGATTATCTGACCGAGATTAACGTGACTTCGCCAACCGGTATTCAGGAGTTGGAGCGGTTTGATGGTGTTAATATCGCAGGCAAAATCTGGGATGTGATTGAAGCGAAACGCGCATGAGCATCCTGCGCCGCCCGCTGAATTTCTGGCTGCGCACAATCGAAAAGCCCCGCATGCGCAAGGGCAGCGTGGCAACCTTGCGGCGCGCACTGCGCATACAATCGCGTCTGTTCTTTCATCCGCCGCGCGGCACAAAGAGTAACTGGCGCGATTATGGGGGTGTCCAGTGTTTGACCCTTACCCCGCCAGCGGCCCAGCAAGATCGGGTTCTGCTCTACATTCACGGGGGCGGTTTTGTTTTCGGCAGCCCCGACACTCATAGCGCAATGGTGGCAACTTTGGCGCATAAGCTTGGTGCGTGCGCAGTTCTGCCACGCTACCGGCTTGCGCCCGAGGCAAGTTTTCCTGCTGCACCTGATGATGTCCGCCGCGCGTGGGACGGTTTGATCGCAAGTGGTATTTCCCCCGCGAATATCGTGCTCGGTGGCGATAGCGCGGGGGGGCGCATTGGCGTTCGGTTTAATTGCGTCGCTGTGCCTAGGTGTTCAGTCCCGGCATTTGGTGGATCGGGTTTAAGTTGAATCGATCTGGCTCTGAAGTCCATATCTTGGAGATGTATTCGTAAGGCGTGAGGCCGCTGA
>CAWVWS010000122.1:0-9043 GCA_963933905.1 uncultured Sulfitobacter sp. | reverse complement strand
ATGGCAATGACTTCATTCGCTATAATTCATCCACCGAAGGTGGTGGCCTCACTCTGTCGGGTGGCGCAGGCGATGATGTCATCGTCCATTTGACCCTCAACTCTACCCCCGAACACCTGAACAGTTTGACAATCGATGCAGGCGAAGGTGACGACAGGCTCCTATCCAGCGCCAATATCGGACCCGATGCGGACAACTCGGGCGACACGCTCACTGGCCGCAGCGGCGCAGACAGCTTCGAGCTGACATTCCACCACCCCGATCTGACCGAACCCTCCCGCGACGCAGGCATCGTCACAACAATCACGGACTTTGATCCCGCTGAGGATTCCCTGCTGCTGGTCGAGGATTTCCAATCTGGTCAAGAATCCCGTGTGTCCCTGCCTTCCCCCGCCCGGATCACAGGCTTCGAGCTTGTCGAAGCAGCAGACGGCAGCTTCACCGATGTCATTTTCCAAGCCACCGCCACTGATACCGGCAGTGGTACGGTCACAGGCACAATCCGCCTCGCTGGCACCACCGGCCTCACCACCGCAAACATTCAAATCGGCCCGCCCAATTTGACCACTACGGTTTAACGGCGCGCAGATTACCTCAGGAGCCTCCTCAACATCACCCCCATTGCCCTTCTCGCCCTTCTCGGCGTTGCTCTCTTCCTCCCTGTCTTGATGGACAATGATGACGAAAACGAAGTCGATCCAGTTGACCCTGTAGATCCTGTTGAGCCGGTGGACCCCGTCGAGCCGGTTGAGCCACTAGAACCAGTGGAGCCCGTCGAGCCAGGAGAGCGAACCATTCTGGATGGCACCGCCGAGGATGACACTCTCGTCGCCGAAACCCGACAGACTGTGAACGGCTTTTCCGGCGATGATACCATCACCGCAGGACAGGATGTCTCCGAGACGACCCTCAATGTCGGCCGTGACGACGATACCTTTATCATCGAGGGCACCAACAACGTCGCTTCGGGTGAACGCGGCGCCAACAGCTTTGGCATCACAGGCACAGGCAATACTGCAAACGGCGACAGCGGCAATGATACCTTCTCGGTGGATGGCAACGACCTCACCGCAAACGGCGGCGCAGGCAATGACACCATCTTCAGCGGCGAAGACAACTCGGGCGGCGTGCTGCTCGGCGGCTTTGGCGACGACGAAATCAATGTCGGCGGTACCGACGTGCTCGTCGAAGGGGATGAGGGCAATGACCTCATCAACTATTCCGCCGCAAGCGGGACAGCTTTCGGCAACCTTGGCGATGATACCATGATCGCCGAGGCTGTGGACCGCGGCCTCTCGGGCAGCTTCTTTGGCAACGGCGGCAACGATGTTCTCACAGTCAATGATGTGCCTCAGGGCGGCGGCAACATGCTGCTCAACGGCGGCGACGGCAATGACCGGATCACCACAAATGTTTTGATGGACACTCGCACCTCCGACAGCGGAGAAGACACGCTCACAGGTGGTCGTGGCGATGATACCTTTAACATCAATCTCGACTTCCCCGATGGCACCGTCGCCGCAGGCGAGATCAACATCGCAACCATCACAGACTTCAACCGCGGCACCAACACCATCAACATAACAACAGCCAACAACGACGGCTCGGGTGTTGCCTTTGACGGCTTGGAACTCGTCGTGGCCGAGGACGGCAGCTATACCGATATCATCGCAAACTACACATCCCTCACCGATGGCGTGCCGCCTACACAGGCCGTCATCCGCGTTCTCGACGTGGACGATCTGTCGCTCAGTGATATCAACCTCAGCACAGGCGACAGCACAACAGCGGGCGATGACTACATCTCCTCGGGCGGCGTATTGAACCAGCCCGCCACCATTTCAGGCGGCTTGGGCGATGATCTTTTGCTGCACGAAGGCCGCGATGATGCAGGAGGCTTGGTGATGGAAGGCGGGATTGGCAATGACACCCTGATCGCCGACGAGATCGAGTTCTCGAACGCGACCACGCTGGATGGCGGTTCGGGCGATGATCTGCTTGTGACCTAACTCTTTACCACTCCCACCACGTTGGACACCGTTGATACCTTCATCACAGGGTCGGGGGCCGACACCGTCGAGATTTCTTCGGTCTTCGATAATCTGGAAGGGGATTCAGACTTTGGAATCGCCGCCCGCGTGACCGACTTCACACCGGGCGAGGACGTAATTGTCATCGACACAGCCCCCATTTCGAACGGGTCCACTGCCGCCTTCACACAGACCGTGGAGCTGATCGAAAACACCGAAGGGGACTACACCGATGTCCGTTATGTTGTGACCAACACCGACAATGGTGCCACGTTCTCCGGCTTCGTCCGCCTTGAAGGTCTTACCGACCTTTCAGAGGATGATATCGGAGTGTCTTTGTCAGACTCCACCGACAGGTTCGTCGACACACCATCATACCTTTATTCGGAAACCAGCGAGACGTGACCTAACCAGGCTTCGCGCTCGGCTCCATCGCACCGATGGGGTTGAGCGCGCGCCTGCACTTGACCGCTGGTCGCTTCGACCACAGTGTCAAACTTCAAAATTTGCCGGCTGACTGAACCCGTCACCGCATGAACCCTCTTCAGGTCGCACAGGAGTTTACCCGAATGACACCCATCGCTCTCCTTGCTCTTCTTGGCATCGCACTCTTGATACCTGTTTTTTCAGACACCGATGACGACAACACCCTAGACGACGATCCACCTGCGCCGGTGGACCCCGTAGTAGAAACGCCAGAAGAACCCGAAGAGCCACTTGCCCCTGCTACGGCCACGCTTGATGCGGCAACCAATGTTGTGACAGTCACGACAGACCCCGACGAAACCGGCACGATCTATACCGTCGCCAACCGTGTTGATGCCGTCAACGGCGATGGCGACTCCAACTTTATCTATGAAAGCTCTGTCCTGCTGGTCCCCGAGGGCGTCGATTTATCGGCCAAAATAGACACCGCACTGGAAACGGGCGATTCCGTCTACTACTACAATATTTTGTCGGAACTCGGCGTGACAGAGCTTGGCTTTTGGTCCTTCGACCCCACCGCTGCCGAGGCGGATGAAGATGCTATTCCCGACTTTAATACCCCGCGGAGGCCACGACAGAATTCGCTCAAATCTACTCGACCAACTTTGGCGATGGCGGCCAGATCGACAGGGTGGTTGATGTCGACAGCGAAGAAAACCTGACTGAAGATCTTGTTAACTTTGGCCCGGATGCAACCCTGACGCTGCTCGAAAACAACAGTGGCGCTGTCTTCACGCTCCCGACAGATTTCGACGGGGAAGTCGCAGTCTTCGAAACAACAACAGACTACTTTTTCGAAGATCAACTGGTGCGCACTGACGTCGCAATACGGGTCGCAACGGTGGACGCAGGCACCGACTTTGCATCCTCTGTCCTGACGCTGGCAGATCAAGTGACTGAAACCGCTACCAGCGAGGGCGCTCTGCATACCATAAACGATGGTAGCCTGACCCAAACCGAATTTGTAGACCAAGTTCCCGGTGTGACAGACCAAGGCGGCTATGGGTTATCAATCACCGAATACGACACCGCAGACAATGTTGTGACCCTTAGGACTTCAAGCGGGCTAGGTATTTCGTCGAATGTAGATATCGTGCGCTACGAGGTGCGCGCGACGGGCGCGGCGATGCCTTTGAACAACGAGGATGACCTCTGGACGCCGGAAAGCGACTCGATCGTGGTTACATCCTTCGGCGAAATAGAGAATATTCCTGCCGACTTGGGTGATGCGGCAACAACCTGATTGCAGCCAGCGACATCATGCGCCTCACCGCACGCGATATCATTTTAGGTGTTTTCTGCACATTGTCGGCAACCCCTTAAACAGGCTTGGCGCTTGGCTCCATCGCACCAATAGGGTTGAGCGCACGCTTGCGCTTGACCTGACCCTTTGGCGGATAAACCAACTTGGTCGCTTCCACCATAAACGCGCCACCTGCCATCATCGTGGGCAAGCTACGCCCGACACGCTCAAACAGGCCACCCGACTTCATCCACATCCGCTGGGCGCTGGGAAACTGGTACAGCGCCCCTGCATGCCGCTCGGGTAGAAACTGGTGCTTGCGCAACTGCGCGTCCAACTGACCGGGTGAATAGGGACGGCCATAACCAAAGGGCGTGCGGTCCCGCCGCGCCCACAACCCCGCACGGTTGGGCACAATAAAAAGCGCCTTACCCCCCGGCCCCAGCACACGCCAACATTCTTCCAACAAATCCGACGGCCGCTCGCAGGTCTCAAGCCCGTGCAACAGCACCAGCTTGTCCACATGCCCCGTCTCGATGGGCCAGAGCGTCTCTTCGGTCAGAACCGATGTGTTCGCCATTCCCGCAGGCCATGGCATCACCCCCTGCGGTCCGGGCATCAGCGTAATCACCCGCCGCGCATCCTTGAGATAGGGCCGCAACAATGGGGCGGCAAAACCGAATCCCACAACCGTCTGCCCCTTGGCCTCGGGCCAAAGCTCCAACATCCGCCCCCTCAATGAGGCCTGCGCGCTGCGCCCCAGCGCACTGCGATAATAGAAGTTGCGCAAATCCTGCACATCAAGATGCATTGACAGAGCCTCACATTACGCCATCTTGGAACATCCTAGCGCAGCACAGGAACCTTGCCCATGCCTTCCGAAATAATCGAGACCGACAGCCACACCCTTGTGACGATTTCCTGCCTGTCAGACAATTACGCCTTCCTGTTGCGCGATAAGGCAACCGGCGACGTGGCCCTGATCGACGTTCCCGAAGCAGCCCCCATCGCGGCTGAACTTGCCGCACGCGGCTGGACCCTGTCTCAAATCTGGCTCACCCATCACCACCCCGACCACATCCAAGGCGTGCCTGAACTCACCGCGCACTACTCCGCCCCGCTTTACGGTGCTGCCGCTGACGCCCACCGCCTCCCCGACCTCGACGTAGCACTAAAAGACGGCGACAGCTTCACCCTCGGCGAAACCCGCGTGCACGTCATCGACGTGTCGGGCCACACCCTCGGCCACATCGCGCTCTTCGCGCCCACCGCAAAAGCAGCCTTCACTGCCGACAGCCTTATGGCGCTCGGATGTGGCCGCCTGTTCGAAGGCACTCCCGACCAGATGTACGCGAGCCTCGCAAAAATGACCGAATGGCCCGATGATACGCTGATCTGCTCGGGCCATGAATATACCGCCTCCAACGCCAAATTCGCCCTCACAGTCGACCCCGACAACATAGCCCTCCAATCCCGCGCCCGCGACATTGAATCCGCCCGAAGCGAAGGCCGCTGCACCGTCCCCTCCCTGATGTCACTGGAACGCGCCACAAATCCCTTCCTGCGCGCCCCAAACGCAGCACGCTTTGCCGAAATTCGCGCCCAAAAAGACAAATTCTAACCCCACGTCACCTAGGGCTGCCAATTTTTGTTCCAAAAATTGTGCACAATTCCTCCCCGAGGATTTGCCGCCCTATCCTCGCAGGAATTCCCGCAACACTGTTGCACAGTTGACTCAAACCATTCTCAAAAAACACCAACACCGCGTAATTAAAATAAATGTGACAACTTTCTTTCAAAAAGGGGTTGAAGGTTGGCGACTATCAACCAAACTCTAATACTATCAGGCCATGGTCGGACGGCAGGCGCTGGCATAACTCACGCCGCTACCGACCCCAATCGAAAAGGAGCACGCACGTGCCTTCATTCTCGACCACACTAGAGCAATCCATCCACGCCGCACTGGCGCTTGCGAACGCTCGCAAACATGAATTTGCCACGCTGGAGCACCTGCTCCTCTCGCTCGTGGACGAGCCTGATGCGCTACAGGTTATGAAAGCCTGCTCCGTTGATGTCGAAGAACTGCGCGAGACACTGGTAGAATTCATCGACGAAGACCTCAGCAATCTGGTCACCGACGTCGAAGGCTCCGAAGCTGTCCCAACAGCCGCCTTCCAGCGCGTGATCCAGCGCGCCGCGATCCACGTCCAATCCTCTGGCCGCACCGAAGTGACAGGCGCAAACGTCCTCGTCGCCATCTTCGCAGAGCGTGAGAGCAACGCCGCCTACTTCCTGCAAGAGCAGGATATGACCCGCTATGACGCAGTTAATTACATCGCCCACGGTGTTGCCAAAGACCCCGAATACGGCGAATCCCGCCCCGTCTCTGGCGCCCCCGAGCATGACGAAGAACCCCAAGGTGTAACCGAGGGCGACAAAAAAGAATCCGCACTCGAGAAGTATTGCGTGGACCTCAACAAGAAATCCCGCGATGGCGATGTCGATCCGCTGATCGGCCGCGATAGCGAAGTCGAGCGTTGCATTCAGGTTCTCTGCCGCCGCCGCAAGAACAACCCCCTTCTGGTGGGCGATCCCGGTGTCGGCAAAACCGCCATTGCCGAAGGCCTCGCCCGCAAAATCGTTGCGGGTGAAACACCCGAAGTGCTGGCCAATACCATCATCTTCTCGCTCGACATGGGCGCCCTGCTCGCAGGCACCCGCTACCGTGGTGACTTTGAGGAGCGGTTGAAGGCTGTCGTGACCGAGCTTGAAAATCACGATGATGCCGTCCTCTTCATCGACGAGATTCACACCGTCATCGGAGCTGGTGCCACCTCTGGCGGCGCAATGGATGCCTCCAACCTGCTGAAACCCGCACTCGCGGGCGGCAAACTGCGCACCATGGGCTCCACCACCTACAAAGAGTTCCGCCAGCACTTCGAGAAAGACCGCGCCCTCGCCCGTCGTTTCCAGAAGATCGACGTGGCCGAGCCATCAGTAGAAGACGCCCAGAAAATCCTCAAAGGCATCAAGCCTTACTTCGAGGATCACCACGGCGTGAAATACACAGCGGACGCGATCAAAACCTCCGTGGAGCTTGCGCACCGTTATATCAACGACCGCAAACTTCCCGATAGTGCCATCGACGTGATCGACGAGGCGGGTGCAGCACAACACCTCGTCCCCCTTTCCAAGCGCCGCAAAACCATCGGCACCAAGGAAGTCGAAGCAGTCGTCGCCAAAATTGCGCGCATCCCACCGAAAAACGTCTCCAAAGACGACGTTGTTGTGCTGCGTGATCTTGAGGCATCTCTCAAACGCGTCGTCTTCGGTCAGGACAAAGCAATCGAAGCGCTTTCTGCCGCGATCAAACTCGCCCGTGCGGGTCTGCGCGAGCCTGAAAAACCCATCGGGAACTACCTCTTCGCAGGTCCCACAGGTGTCGGTAAAACCGAAGTGGCCAAGCAACTCGCCGATACCATCGGCGTGAAACTGCTGCGCTTTGACATGTCGGAATACATGGAGAAACACGCCGTTTCCCGCCTCATCGGCGCTCCTCCCGGCTATGTCGGCTTCGATCAGGGCGGCATGCTCACCGATGGCGTCGACCAAGACCCCCACTGCGTCCTGCTCCTCGACGAGATGGAGAAGGCACACCCCGACGTCTACAACATCCTGCTGCAGGTCATGGATCACGGCAAACTTACCGATCACAGCGGCCGCACCGTGGACTTCCGCAATGTGGTGCTGATCATGACCTCCAACGCAGGCGCCTCCGAGCAGGCGAAAGAGGCAGTAGGCTTTGGCCGCGAAAGCCGCACAGGCGAGGATACAGAAGCCATCGAGCGGACATTCACACCGGAATTCCGCAACCGTCTGGATGCTGTCATCTCCTTTGGCGCACTGCCAAAAGATACCATCCTGCGCGTGGTCGAGAAATTCGTATTGCAGCTTGAGGCCCAGCTTATGGACCGCAACGTTACAATCGAACTCAGCACAAAAGCCGCCGAATGGCTCGGTGACAAAGGCTATGATGCCAAAATGGGCGCACGCCCCCTTGGCCGCGTGATCCAGGAGTACATCAAAAAGCCGCTCTCCGAAGAGTTGCTGTTTGGCAAACTCACCAAAGGTGGCGTTGTTAAAATCGGTGTCAAAAAGGGTGAGTTGGACATTGTATGCGATGGCCCCGACAGCCCCCGCATCACCAGCAAAAAGCCACCTCTGCTCACCGCAGATTGAAAATGAGACTTGGTCTTTTGGCCCTGCTTTCCTCCCTCGCCGTGCCCGTCACGGCGGGGGAGCTTTCGTTAATACCACCGATAGACTGCGATCTGACTGGCCCCTGCTATATCCAGCAATTCGTTGATCATGACCCTTCTGAAGCGGCATCAGATTTCACCTGCTCGGGCCTAAGCTATGACGGCCACAAAGGGACTGATTTCGCCCTCCCCACCCATGACATGATCGAACAGGGCATCAACGTTCTGGCCTCTGCTTCTGGCACCGTGCGCGGCATCCGCGACGGTATGGATGACGTCCGTTTTTCAAGCGCGAATGCCGCCCAGATCGAGGGGCGCGAATGTGGTAACGGCGTCGTGCTGGTACATGACGGCGGCTGGGAAACCCAATACTGCCACTTGCGAAAAGACTCCATCGCTGTGCGCAACGGCGAGCAAGTGAACGCAGGCGACGTCCTAGGTCAGGTCGGCATGTCAGGTCGCGCCGAGTTCCCTCATGTCCACCTCTCCGTGCGCCGCGACGGTGCCGTGGTTGACCCCTTCGATCCTGACGGCACAATTACCTGCGGCGAGGCCGACACAGACACCCTTTGGTCCGATGCGCCGCCCTTTCGCGCAGGCGGCATCCTCAGCGTCGGGGCCGCTGCTGGCATCCCTGGATTCTCAGCCATTCGCGCAAACGCAGTGCCACTGCCAAATGCCACCAGTGATGCACTCGTGATCTACGCCTATCTCTTCGGAACCCGCAAAAGCGATGTAATCCACCTCGCGCTCGGCGGCCCCGAAGGCTCAGTCATCACCCGCGACATACTGTTGAAAAAGCCACAGGCCCAGTCCTTCCGCGCCATCGGGAAAAAGTTGCTGACCGATCGCTGGCCCGCTGGCACCTAAACAGGCACCGCCGAGCTGCGCCGCGCGGGTGGCGTGGTCGAGCGGCAGGAATTCACCCTTACAATTCCGTATCACCGAGCCACCCCACCGGTGTACAGGGGGTGTACGCATGGCACCCCCTATTTTTCGGTGAATTTCAACTCGATCCGACGGTT